>QCDC01000001.1 GCA_003278805.1 Pelagibacteraceae bacterium AG-349-L17
GCCTACAAACTTCATTACTGGGTTGAACGAAAGTTCAAAATTGATGATGCAGTTGGTGCAGTAGCCGTACATGGTTATGCTGGTTTTGTAGGGCTTGTAATTTGTGGATTCGTCTTAAATGGTTATCCTTCATCTGGGTACAGTGTTGGAGCTATGTTTGATGGAACAACTTATGCAACAATTAATCCATTAGGACAATTTATTGGAGCAATAATAATGTTCTTTGTTTTAGGATTAATACCTGGCTATATCATCGCTAAAGTTCTTAATGGTATGGGTAAATTAAGAATCCCGCGAGAAGTTGAAATAGCTGGACTAGACTATGAAATGATGGAAAGTGCTAAAGAAGATGAAAAAGCAGTTTCATCAGCAACCAGGTAAAGGAGAAAAATATGGCAACAGTATCAAACTGGATAGATCATCTTAATAAACCAGCTGAAGAAGTTGGCGGATCGGTTTATCCTGGAGCTGGATCTAGTGAATTTATACTAGTTCTTTTGTTAATTGCTGTGTGGATAGGATGGACTGTAATTACAAGCAAATCTGAAAATGATGAGCTGAATGCATTATCCAGAAAAAGACACAGTGCTAACGACCATAAAAGTAACATTACTGAGTGGTAAAATAAAATTTGGGCGCTACACAATTGTAGCGCCCTTTTTAATGATTTAAATGAGTGAAGACAAAAACGAACAACTTAGACCTAGTAAGATGAGAGGTGTAGCTTTTCCAAAAGCAAAGTACGGAGTAATTCTTGCAATTATCCTGATATTTGTAGTTAATTTTATTTATTATAAAGAAACTATCTTTTCATTTTTCAAATAATTGTGGTAGCCTAAGAAATGGCTAAAAACTTATTTAAAATAGCAAAACAAAAAAAAATAAAATACTTCTTAATAAGTTTTGTTGATCTTTTTGGTGTACTTAGATCAAAACTAGTTCCAGTACATGCTATTAAAGAAATGCAAACTGCTGGAGCAGGATTTGCTGGTTTTGCAGCATGGCTAGATATGTCTCCTGCAGATAGTGATATGTTTGGTATTCCAGACCCAGATAGTTTAATTCAATTACCATGGAATAAAGAAGTAGGATGGCTTGCATCTGATTTGTGGATGGACGGTAAACCTGTAGAAGCTTCCCCAAGAGTAATGTTAAAAAAACAAATAAAGAAATTAAAAAAACAAAATTTAACAATGAAATCAGGTGTAGAATGTGAATACTTTTTAATCTCACCAGATGGAAACTCAATTGCAGATACAAGAGATACTCAATCTAAACCTTGTTACGACCAGTCAGCGTTAATGAGGAGATATGATTTAATCAAAGAGATTTGTGATTGCATGATTGAAATGGAATGGGGTCCTTATCAGAATGATCATGAGGACGCTAATGGTCAATTTGAGATGAATTGGGACTATGATGATTGTCTAAAAACTGCAGATAGACATACTTTTTTTAAATATATGGTAAAAACTATTGCTGAAAAACATGGATTAAGAGCAACCTTTATGCCTAAACCATTTGAGAACCTGACAGGTAATGGCTGTCATGCTCATATTTCGGTTTGGGATGGAAAAAAAAATAAATTTTTAGACAAATCAGACAAACTTGGATTAAGTAAAATGGCTTATAATTTTTTAGGAGGGGTAATTAAAAATGCTTCTTCATTATCTGCTTTTTTTAATCCAACAATCAATAGCTATAGAAGAATTAATGCACCTCCAACAAAATCTGGAGCATCATGGTCACCAAGTAGTATATCTTATACAGGAAATAACCGAACTCATATGATAAGAATTCCAGATCCTGGAAGGTTTGAATTAAGATTGATGGATGGTTCTGCAAATCCTTACTTGTTACAAGCAAGCGTTTTAGCAGCAGGTCTATATGGTTTAAAAAATAAAGTTGATCCAGGTGAACCTTTGGATTGTAATATGTATGAAGACCATGCAAAGTATCCTGACTTGCCAAAATTGCCTGATGAACTTACACAATCTTTAAACTTATTACAAAATAGTAAAGAAATGAATGATGCTTTTGGAAAAGAAACGATCAATAGTTATATAAAACTTAGAAAATCAGAAATTAATGAATTTGATAATAAAGAAAATTTCGATAAGTCCAAACCTGTAACTCAATGGGAAAGGCAAAATACATTAGACTGTTAAAGTGAAGAGTTTAAAGAGTATTAAGAACTGGAGACTTTCAAAATCTTTAAAAAATAATAATTTTAGTTTTAAAAGAAATTATGTTTTAAGATTTGTACCTTCATTATTATTAACAAACGCTTTTAAATCAATTTCCAGTTGGAAAAATTATAAAGCAACCCCACTATTAAAACTTGATAAATTGCAAAAACATTTAAAAGTAAATAATATTTTTTATAAGGATGAATCTAAAAGATTTCATTTAAAATCATTTAAAGCTTTGGGCGGAGCTTATGCCGTTGAAAAAATATCTAAAGGAAAAAAAAATATAATCATTTCTTCGGCAACCGCTGGTAACCATGGAAGATCTGTCGCATGGGGTGCTAAAAGGTTGGGATTAAAATGTAAAATTTTTGTTAGTCAATACGTTAGCAGCACAAGAGTTAAAGAAATTAAAAAATTCGGTGCCGAAGTAATAAGAGTTAAAGGAGATTATGAAAATTCACTCAACGAATGTAAAAAGTTATCAAAAAAAAATAATTGGAAAATTGTTCAAGATGTTTCAACAAAAGAATATAAATTAGTTCCTCAACTTACCATGGCAGGATACTCCATAATGATTAAAGAAATTTCTAAACAAACAAATCAATATATAACCCATATTTTCTTACAGGCCGGTGTTGGTGGTATGGCTGCTGGAGTAGTTGCTGGTGTTGCAAAATATTTTAAAAGAATTCCAAAGATAATAATTGTTGAGCCTGATAGGGCTGATTGTGTTCTTCAAAGCATAAAACATAATAAATTAAAAAAAATAAAAATTAAAAAGCAGAGCATCATGGGTGGTATGTCATGTAATGAAATGTCATATATCCCCTGGCAAATATTAAAAAAAACAAGCAATTGTTGTGTGTCTGTAAGTGATCGAAATATTGCTAAAACTGTAGCAATGTTAAAAGACAAAAAACTTAGTAAAAATTCAATAATTGGTGGAGAGTGCTCTGCACCAGGTATTATGAGCCTGGTAGGCGTTTTTAATAATACTAAAACTAAAAAACTTATAGAACTTAACGAAAATTCTAATGTTTTGGTAATAGGATGCGAAGGTAATGCAGATGTAAAACTTTACAAACAACTGTTATCTAAAGGCAGAAAATAAATTCACATGAAAAAAAATGCAATATTTTGGATTAGGGAAGATTTTAGAATTGAACATAATCCTGCACTATCTTTTGCCAGTCAAAATCACGATAACGTAGTTGCATTGTTTATTTATAATAAAACTGATTTTGATAAAAAAAGGGAAGCACAAAAATGGTGGCTATATAAGTCTCTAGAAGAATTTAAATCAGAATTATTTAAATATAAAATCAATCTTCAGATATTAGAGGGAGACGAGCTAGATGTATTATCAAAAATTAAAAAAAAAGATAATATTTCTGTCTATTGGAATAAAATATATGAACCAGATGTAATTGCTAAAGGTAAAAAAATAAGAGATGCTTTTTTAAAAAATGAAGTTGAGTTCAAATATTTTAAAGGAAATATTCTTAATGAATTTCAAGAAGTAACTAAAAATGATGGTACACCTTTTAAAGTATTTAGTCCATTCTGGAGAAATGCCGAGGAGAAATATCTTAGTTTACCCCCAAGCAAAAATTATGTTGTAAAAAAAAAAATTAAATTAATTTCTTTTTTTAAAAATAGTATTGAACCTAAAAACATTTTACCAAAAAAAAATTGGTATAAAAAATTTGAGAAATATTGGAAGGTTTCTGAAAATGATTCGAAAAAAGTTCTTAACAATTTAATTGAAAAAAAAATTAAAGATTATGGAACAGCTAGAGATTATCCATCAATCGAAGGTACATCAAAATTGTCTCCATACATTAAACATGGTCAAATTCACGTGAGTACTATTTGGCAAAAATGTAATGAAATAAAATCAAAAGGAATTGGCTATAGGAAATATATTAATGAATTAGGCTGGCGTGAATTTTCACATAGTTTAATTAATTATTTTCCTGAATTTTTAAAAGGCAATTATAGAAAAGAATTTGATAAATTTCCATGGGTAAGAAATGAGAAATTTTTGAAGGCATGGAAATCAGGAATGACAGGCTATCCCATTGTGGATGCCGGGATGAGAGAACTATATGAAACAGGATGGATGCATAACAGAATTCGAATGGTTGTTGCTTCCTTTCTTGTAAAACATTTAAGAATTAATTGGACGGAGGGTGAGAAACATTTCAGAAATTGTTTGTTAGATTTCAACAAAGCAAATAATGTAGCTCAATGGCAATGGGTTGCTGGTTGTGGGGCTGATGCTGCACCTTACTTTAGAATATTTAATCCAATTTTGCAGGGAGAAAAATTTGATAAGGAAGGCCTGTATGTTAAAAAATGGGTACCTGAGTTAAACAACGTCCCTAAAAAATTTATTCATAAACCATGGGAAATGGAGCTCAAATACCAGGAGGCAATAAAAACTATAATAGGTAAAGATTATCCTAAACCTATTGTGATACATGAAAAAGCGAGAGCTGCGGCTTTAGAAGCTTTTCAATCACTGAAGAAATAACCCGTTTATTCGCCAATAAAATGGTGAATAATTGTTCTATTTTGGTGCTCTAAACGATGTTCAAATAAAAATAAACCCTGCCATGTACCAAGTAATAATTCTCTATCCTTAATACTTAGAGAGATTTGATTATTAGTTAACGCTGATTTGATATGAGCAGGCATATCATCTTTTCCCTCCGTAGTATGGACATATAGTTTGTTATCCATAGGAGCTAATTTATCAAAATAATTTATTAAATCTGTTTGTACATCTGGATCTGCATTTTCTTGAACAATTAATGAGGCGCTTGTGTGCTGAATACTTAAATTAAGAATACCATTTTTAAAGTTATTTTGACCAATCCAATGAATTGTATCATTAGTAAATTCATATAACTTTTGACCATTTGTCTTAATTTGAAGATTGTAAAATTCTTGTTTCATTAATTATACTCATTCGATGTAAGCTCATACAAACGACTAATGGTTCGTTTAAATGGTTTTTCTAATAATCTTGAAGAGGTAAATTGATTTAAATTTGTATCAGCTGTAACTGCTAATGAAATTTTTTTATCATAAATTACATCTAACAAAGTGATAAAACGTTGTTGTTGATTTGAATTTACATCATTAAACTGAGGTATTTGATCTATTACCATAAATTTACAGTTTTTAACTATTTCTAAATAATCTTCCGCTCCTAAATTTTGATCACAAAGTTGATTAAAGTCACATCTAACAATTCCCTCATAAAAGTTTTCTATTTTAAATTCTCTTCCCTTTACGTTAATTTTTATTGAAGATTGTTTTTTATCCTTTGTTATAGTTCTAAAAAATTTATTAATCTTAAAATTGGTTTCTTGATTAAGTGGAAAAAAATATCTTTGTTTTTGATTATCATTAGATTTTCTATAATCATCCTCAATTTTTAATTCATACTCGATGGATTGATCTTCCATTATTTTTATAAAAGGTATAAATTGTTCACGTTGAAGACCTTCTTTATAAAGTTCTGAAATTTTAGTATTTGAAGTAAGAATAATTTTAATATCTTCTTTAAATATTTGTTCAAATAGTTTTCCTAAAATCATTGCATCAACAATGTTTGTAACTTGGAACTCATCGAAATAAACTAATGAAGCTTTTGATTTTAAATTTTTGACAAATTGATTGATTACATTTTCTTCATTTTTTTCTTTTTGCTCATGGACAAAATCATGAAAACCTAACATAAATTCATTAAAATGTTTTTTTAATTTTTTTTCTTCAAGATGATCATAAAAGAGGTTTAAAATCATTGTTTTACCAACCCCTACACCACCATATAAATAAAATCCTTTTTTAGTTTTTTGTTTGGAAAATAATTTTGAAAAAAATGATTTGTAATTACTATTATGGTAATCTTCTAATTTTTTAATAACTTTGATTTGATAAGGATTAACTTCTAAATTTTGATTTTCACAATAAGATATGAATTCTTTTTCAAATTTTTTTGGCATCAATTTTTTTTAGTTTTAAAGTCAATACCATACTCTGATCTTGGCCCTTTCCTTAGCCCGAATGGACCTGAGATAAATAAAGTTAATGGTTTAGTTCCTGGTTCCAAATCTACTCTATGCAAATTATTTGCTGATCTAAAACCAATATACCCTGGTGGGCGCCAAAACTTGCCAGTGCTTAATGTTTCCCAATAACCGCCTCTTAAAATTATAGTGATATAAGGAAATGTGTGATTATGAACTCCTTCTCCATGGTCATCTGCTAGCATCTCATGAATTAATATATTGAATGGAAACCATTTAGGTCGATACCTCATCAAAACATAGTAACGGTTCATCCAAGGCTTTGCCTCTTTAAAATTTGGATGTGAAGGTCCTCTATCTAATACAACTTTTTTTCTTCCAATTTTTTCTAGAAATTTTAGTAACATTAATTAAGTCTAATGATTGCACTATTTTTAACTACAAATAGTTTTTCATCAAAAAACACTGGTTTTAATATTTTTTCATTATCAATTTTTAAAGTAGAAATAGTTTTTCCATTGGCTATATCAACTACCAATAATCTGCCATTGTTTGTTGAAAGATAAATATTGTCTCTTCCAAGAATAAATCCTGTAGGTTTAATTAAATTACGTTTTTTTAATTTAAAATTATTAAATATATCGGTAACCCTTATTATGCTTCCTTTATTCTTATCAATTAAAAATAGATAGCCTTCTAAAGATATTGTAAATAAGATATTTCCTATGATTATTGGTCTTAGGTTAGAATTTATTTTTGTTTCCCAATTAAAATTTCCACTATCAATATCTATTGAAAAAAATTGATTCTGGTTATTAGAAAAGTAAAGTGATTTATTATCTGTAACGATATCAGAAGTTTCTAATGAAAATGACGACTCATAAATTAACGTATTTTGTGTGGGAAGTTGCCATAATAATTGACCAGTATTTAAATCAACTGCACTTATATCCCCAATTGAGTTATTAAAATAAACAATATCTTTCACAATAACAATTGATAGTTTTTTTTGTGATCTTATCAAAGAATTTTGTGTTTTTACGCTCCATAATTCATCACCATTTTTTAAAGAGAAACATCTAAGTGTGTTAGAAAAATCGATTGTAAAAAATTTATCCTTATATATTTTGATCTGAGAATTGAAAGGCGCAACATTTCTTTTTGACCAAATTAGTTCACCAGTTTCAATATTTAACATATAATATTTTGCTAAATTGTCTGTTGTAATCAAATATTTTTCATTATTTGAAAATTGCAAAATAGGTTTTAATTTTTTTTCAGCTTTAGAGTAGTAGTTTTTTTTCCATTGTAACTTTGAATCTTCATTAAATTTTAAAATATTACCCTTGTTATCAAAAAAAATTAAACTTTTATTATGAAAAACGATTTCAGGTTCATATTGATAGAAATTTTTAATTTTCGAAAATTTATATCTAGATAAAGTTTCAAGCTTCCCATTAAAATTTACCCTACCATTGTTGTTAGTTAAATAATCTATTTGTTTATTTGTATTAAAATTTCCTTCAACTTTTATTTTAAGATTTTGATTAAACTCTTTTTCATACACTGAACTTTTCTTAAGAATTTCCTCAGACTTAGATGTGTTTATATTTTTTGTGTCTTCATTAAGTGTTTCTGATGTTGACCAAAATTTAGAATTTTTGTTTAGTGAACATCCTGTTAAAAAAATTAAAACAAATAAAAATAAAATCTTATTCACTAAAATCTCTATTTAATCTCTTTTGAACTTCTTTTTTTATATCAGGATTAGTATTTTCTGAGGCAATAATTTTTTCATAAAACTCTTTAGCTTTTTGTTTCTGGTTTTTTGAAAAATAATACTCACCCATTAAGTATAAAGCGTGTGATTTCCATACACTTTCAGAGTTTATTAATGGATTTAAAATATTTAATAAATCATTCTCCTTATCATCTATTTCAGCTGCATAAAATAAAGCTTTTTTATAGATAACTAAATTTTTAATTTCTTTATCGAGAGATGTGTCATTAATAATTGTTTTAAACAAATTAAACACAACTTTTTTATCTGAAACTAAATCATTATCGATGATAAAATATAATGATAATGGAGAATAAGTTGGATCTTTTTTGCCTATAATTTCAATTAATTTATTTGCAGTTTCTTCTTTTGAATTTTCTGAGTACTCTATAATTATTGAATTATAATTGTCTGAAATTTCTTTTTTTTTGTTTGTTAAGTATTTGTCAAAGCCATAAACAGCTGTCACAATAATTACTAAAATTATTATTCCAAATATTATTTTATTTTTATTGTTAATAAAAAAATTTCTTATTTTTTCGTTTCTAGCATTTGCGTTTATAATTGATAATTCTTCATCCATAACTAAATCATATTTCTTAGAACAAATTGGAGAATACCTCCATTTTTGTAATATTCTAATTCATTTTTTGTATCAATTCTGCATAAAGTTTTAATTTTTTTTATTTCACCAGAGACATATTTAATTTCAACAGTTACTTCATCTGAAGGATTAATACCTTTTTCTATATTTAGAATACTAATTAACTCAGAACCAATTAATTTAAGATTCTTTCTATTTACATCATCGATGAATTGTAATGGTAATATTCCCATACCAATTAAATTAGATCGGTGAATTCTTTCAAAACTCTCAGCGATTACTGCTTTTATTCCTAGTAATTTAGTTCCTTTAGCTGCCCAATCTCTAGATGATCCAGTTCCATACTCCTTTCCACCAATTACAACTAAATCTGTTCCTCTTTTTTTGTATTCAACTACTGCATCATAGACAGGAAGAACTTTTTCTTCCGGATATAACTTTGTAAAACCACCTTCTGTACCAGGAGCCATTTCATTTCTAATTCTTATATTTGCAAAAGTTCCTCGCATCATAACTTCATGGTTACCTCTTCTCGAACCATAGGAGTTATAATCTTTAGGTAAAATTTGATGTTCCATGAAATATTCGCCTGTTGGACTATCTTTTTGAATACTGCCAGCTGGCGATATATGATCTGTGGTTACCATGTCACCTAAAATTAATAATGGTCTTGCATCCTTAATTTCTTTAAATCCCTCTGGTTTATCTGGTAACGAGTCAAAAAATGGAGGTTTTTTTACATAAGTTGATCCCTCATCCCAATTATAGATGCTACTTTTGTCGGTTTTAATTTTTTGCCATTGAATTGGGCCCTCAGAAACATTTGAGTATCTTTTTATAAACATTTCTGCATTAAGTGACTCTTTTAGAGTATCTTCTATCTCTTTATTAGAAGGCCAAATATCTTTTAAAAATACATCCTTTCCCTCTTTATCTTTTCCTAATGGATCTTTGTATAAATCAACTTCCATATGTCCTGCTATTGCATATGCAACAACTAAAGGAGGTGATGCTAGGTAGTTAGCTTTTATATGTGGAGAAATTCTTCCCTCAAAATTTCTATTTCCAGATAAAACTGAAACAGCATAAATATTCTCTTTTTGAATTGCTTCTACTATATTTTCTGGAAGTGGTCCTGAGTTACCAATACAAGTTGTACAGCCATATCCAACTAAATTAAAACCAAGCTGATCTAAATAAGTGTTTAATCCAGCTTTTGCCAAATAATCTGTAACTACTTGAGATCCAGGCGCTAAAGAAGTTTTTACCCAAGGTTTAACCTGTAAATCTTTTTCAATTGCTTTTTTAGCTAAAAGTCCAGCCCCAATTAGAACATTTGGATTAGAAGTATTCGTGCATGAAGTTATTGCTGCAATTAATATTGAGCCGTCTTTAATTTCATAATCAGTATTTGATACTTTCGAAATTGACTTCTCGTTTTTATTTGTGCCTTCCTGCAATACTTTTTGAAAAGAACGAGGTGCATCTGTTAAAAGAACTTTGTCTTGAGGTCTTTTGGGTCCTGAAATAGTTGGTACAACTGTGGACATATCTAAAGATATAATGTCAGTAAATTCTATTTTGTTACTTGCCCATAAACCTTGTTCCTTCGCATAATTCTCTACAATATCAACAGTTTGTTGATCTCTTCCAGAAAATTTTAAATACTTTAGTGTTTCCTCGTCGATAGGAAAAAAACCACAAGTAGCACCGTATTCTGGCGCCATGTTTGCAATTGTAGCTCTATCCGCAAGTGTTAAATTTTTTAAACCCTCTCCATAAAACTCAACGAACTTACCAACCACTCCTTTATCTCTTAACATTTTAACAACAGTTAAGACTAAATCCGTTGCAGTGGTACCTTCTGGCATTTTGTTTTTCATTTCAAAACCAATAACTTCTGGTATTAACATGGAAATTGGTTGGCCCAACATTCCTGCTTCAGCTTCAATTCCTCCAACACCCCATCCTAAAACAGATAAACCATTTACCATTGTTGTATGACTGTCTGTTCCAACTAAAGTATCTGGAAAAAGATATTTCTCTCCTTTAAATTCTTCTGACCAAACAACTTTTGACAAATATTCTAGATTTACTTGGTGACAAATGCCTGTTCCTGGTGGAACTATTCTAAAATTATCAAATGCCTGCTGCCCCCATTTTAAAAAAGAATATCTCTCGCCATTTCTTTCAAATTCTATATCAACATTTTTTTCAAAAGAATCTGCTTTTGCAGACTGGTCAACTTGTACCGAGTGATCAATTACAAGATCAACTGCGGATAATGGATTAATTGTATTTGGGTCTTTATTTTTTTCTTTAACTGCTTCTCTCATTGCAGCCAAGTCTGCGACTGCTGGTATTCCTGTGTAATCTTGTAGTAAAACTCTTGCTGGTCTATAAGCAATTTCTATTTTAGATTTTTTTATTTTTAACCAATCTTTAATAGCATCTATTTGTTTTTTATTTACTGAAACGTCGTCTTCATATCTTAAAAGATTTTCTAAAAGCACTTTAAGAGATTTTGGTAATTTAGAAATTCCCTTTAACCCATTTTTTTCAGCTTCTGCAAGAGAGTAATATTTATAATTTTTATTACCAACTTTAAGTTCAGATAAAGATTTATAAGAATTTATTGATCCTGGTTTCATAATTTTTTAGTAATAAAAAGTTGCTATACAACTTATTAGGAGCGTTGACATAACATAATTAAACCATTTAATAAATTTGTCATTTGTCGCGAATTTCCTCATAAATTTACCAAGCAATGTCCAAAAAATAATACTTATTATTGCAAAAATAAAGGCAACACTTAACATCCAAATAGAATAATTAATAAAGTTTGAGCCTGATTCAGTATAGTTAGAGACGGCTATAATAGCAACGATTACCCCTTTGGGATTCAAAAATTGATAAAGAAATGTTTCAACAAAATTAACTGGTTTTAAATTATCATTTTCATTTGACGTTTTCGAAAATGAGATTTTATATGCAAGATAAATTAAAAAAATGGTTCCAGTTCCTATTAGTATTTTTTGAATTACAGGATATATATTAAAAATATTAATTAAACCAAAATTAACAATAGCTAACATAGTGGTAAAGCCGAAAATAACACCTAGCATTAAAGGGATTGATTTTTTAACTCCATGATTAAAACCTGAATGAGAGGCAACTACATTGTTAGGTCCAGGAGAACAACTGGTTACAAACATATATAAAGAAAGAGATAGAATTTCAGGATGCATTATTAAGCGATAGGTAATCCATTTTCTGCTTTTTGAGAGGGATGAACAAGTGTAACCTTGCCATCGGCATCAATTGCTCCTAATACCAATACTTGAGAAACTATTCCAGCAATATTTTTTTCAGGAAAATTACAAACAGCAATAACTTGTTTTCCTTTTAAATTCTCCTCATTATAATAATGAGTAATTTGAGCTGAAGATTTTTTAATGCCAATTTCGCTTCCAAAATCAACTTCAATAACTAATGAAGGTTTCCTGGCTTTCTCATTTTTTTTTACAGAAATTACAGTACCAACTCTAATATCTACTTTATCAAAATCATTATAGGTAATTTGCTCTTTGATCATAATATAATATAGTGTTTTAAATTTATGAGTATAGATATCAATTTATATGAAAAATCAATCAAGATTTTAACTGACTTAATCGCATTTAAAACTATCTCAGGTCAAGATAACAGTAATTTAATTGATTATTGTGAAAAAATTTTAAAGAACATCGGTATAGATACTTTCAAAGTTTATGATGATGATAAAAAAAGAATTAATCTTTTTGGAACTTTAAAAGCAAAAAATCAAAGCACAAAAAAACCCATCATATTATCTGGACACACTGATGTGGTTCCAGTGTCTAAAGGTTGGAGCAGTGATCCATTCGTTGCAACTATTAAAAATGATAAATTATATGGAAGAGGCTCGTGTGATATGAAAGGTTTTATTGCATGTACACTTGCTTATGCACCTATATTTAAAGAAAGTAATTTAGATAGAGACTTACATTTCTGTTACACATTTGATGAAGAGACTGCATGTATTGGGGCTCCTTTATTAATAGAGGAATTGAAAAAAAGAGATATCAAAAATGGAATTTGTATAATTGGTGAGCCAACTAAAATGAAAATTATTGATGCCCACAAAGGTATGAATGAATACACAGTTCACTTTGGAGGACTTGCAGGACATAGTTCTAAACCACATTTAGGAGTGAATGCAGCTGAATATGCTACTAGATATGTTGGAAAACTTTTAGAAATTAGAGAAGAATTAAAAAAAAGAGTTCAAAAAGATAGTATTTTTGATCCTCCACATTCAACTTTATCAATTGGTGGAATTAAAGGTGGTATTGCTCATAATGTCATTGCTGATAAATGTAGTGTTGAATGGGAAACAAGACCAGTTGTTAAAGAAGATGGAGAATTTGTTACGAAAGAAATTGATAAATATGCAAATGAAGTACTTCTACCAGAAATGAAAAAAGTATTTCCAGATTCTTATATTAAAAAAGAGGTGATAGGTGAAGTTGTTGGTTTTAACAGATTAGATGAGTCTGAAGCATGTGAATTTGTATCAAATATAACTGGTGATAATTCTAGAGAAGTAGTTTCTTTTGGAACAGAAGCCGGTTTATTTCAAGAACTAGGAATTAGTACAGTTGTTTGTGGACCTGGATCCATAGAACAAGCTCACAAAATTGATGAGTTCATAGAATTAAACGAAATGAAAAAATGCCTTAAATTTTTAGAAGGTGTAAAAGATAAATCGGTAAATTAACTCCAACCACCCACAGCTTTTACTTCTAGAAATTCTTCTAAGCCGTGCTCACCTGCTTCTCGACCTATTCCAGAATGTTTAAAACCACCGAAAGGTGCATCAACTGCAATACCAGCTCCATTAACATCAACCATTCCAGATCTTAATTTTCTTGCAACTCTTTGTACTTTTTGTGAGTCTTGGGTTTGAATATAGTTTGTTAGTCCATAAGCAGTATCATTTGCAATTTTAATTGCATCTTCTTCTGTTTCAAAAGGAATAACAGATAAAACAGGTCCAAAAATTTCTGTTCTTGCAACTTCCATATCATTATTTACATCAGCAAAAACAGTTGGTTTAACAAAGTAACCTTTGTCTAATCCATCAGGTTTACCTGTTCCTCCAGCAACTAATTTTGCACCTTCATCTATTCCTTTTTGGATTAAAGTTTGTATTTTATTGTATTGTGTTTCTGAAATAACTGGACCTATATGCTCTCCTTTTTTTTTAGGATCACCAACTTCAAAGTTTTCAGTATATTTTTTTAATCTGTCAATAGCCTCTTCATACATTGATTTTTCAACTAACATTCTTGTTGGCGCATTACAAGATTGTCCAGAATTTCTAAAACATCTTAAAGCACCTCTTTCAATAGCTTCTGGATCAGCATCTTTAAAAATTATATTTGCCCCTTTACCACCTAGTTCTAAGCTTACTCTTTTAAAATCTTTAGCAGCATTTTGTGAAATCAAAGCTCCTGCTCTTGTTGATCCAGTAAAAGAAATCATATTAATATCTGGATGACTTGTAAGAGCATCACCTGTTGTTGCACCATCACCATTAACTAAATTGAACACACCTTTTGGAAATTTTACATCATCAATAATTTCAGCAAGTATCATAGATGAGAGTGGTGCTAATTCTGATGGCTTTAAAACCATTGTGCAACCTGCAGCTATTGCTGGCATTACTTTTAAACAAACTTGGTTCATCGGCCAATTCCATGGTGTTATTAATGCACAAACACCCTTTGGTTCATAAATTAATCTTTGGTTAGGAGCATGATCTCCTAAAGGTTTTTCAAATTCAAAATTTTTTAAATATCTGATAAATGATTTGATATGACTTGCTCCTGTTCCTGCTTGTAATTTGGTAGCAAAATCTTTTGGAGCACCCATTTCAAGAGTTATAGCTTCTGCAATATCTGCCCATCTTTTCTTATAATTTTCATAAAGTTTTTCTAATAATGCAATTCTTTCCTCCTTAGAAGAAAAGGCCCAAGACACATAGGCATCTTTAGCTGCATTAACGGCATTATCAACATCAGCTTTGTTACCCAAAGTAATTACTGCACAATTTTCCTCTGTAGCAGGATCAATTACTTTAATTTCCTCTGAGCTATTTGGCTTAACCCACGCTCCATTAATGTAAAAATTTTTTTTGTCTAACATGTTATGACGTTATCCTTTCTTTATGTTTTTGCAAATAAATTAGTTAATTCATAAACAATAGTTGCTGCTGCTAAAGAAGTTACTTCCGCATGATCATATGCTGGAGAAACCTCAACGACGTCTGCTGAAACTAAATTTAATCCAGACAAACCTCTTAAAACATTTACCATTTCTCTAGTTGTCATTCCTGCAATTTCTGGTGTACCAGTACCTGGAGCAAATGCAGGATCTAAAACATCAATATCAATTGATAAGTATAGAGGATTATCTCCCACTCTTTTTCTAATCCTCTCTGCTATTTTATCGGTTCCTTCTGTTTGAAACTCATCACAATGAATTATTTTAAATCCAAAACTTTCATCATTTTTAATATCATCTCTACTGTAAAGTGGGCCTCGAATTCCAACATGCATAGAAGCATCATCTAAAAATAATCCTTCTTCTCTAGCTCTTCTGAATGGAGTTCCATGAGTATAAGGTGCACCAAAATATGTGTCCCAAGTATCTAAGTGGGCATCAAAATGAACTAAAGATACAGGGCCCTTATTTTTTTTATTGATTGCTCTTAACAATGGTACAGCAATAGTATGGTCTCCACCTAAACTTATAATTCCTCCAACCTTATTTAATAAATCTGTTGCGCCTACTTCTATTTGTTTAATTGCTTCATCAATACTAAATGGGTTGCAAGCGATATCACCAGCATCAGCAACTTGTTGGATTTTAAAAGGCTCAACATCATAGTTAGGATGATAATTAGTTCTCAAATGTCTAGAGGCTTGTCTTATGCTTTGTGGACCAAATCTTGCTCCGGGTCGATAACTTGTACCAGCATCAAACGGTATTCCAACTATCGCAATATCACAACTTTCTACATCTCTTAGTTCAGGAAGTCTAGCAAAAGTGCTTGGGCCAGCGAATCTTGGAACTTTAGTTCCGCTAACTGGTTGAATTGGATTTTTATTTCTTTCTTTTTTCATTTTTTAATAATCTAAGATAATATTATCTCATCTAATTCGTCTATAATAATTTAATGAAAATTTTATTTTTGTTTATCCTTATATTTCATATTTTGCATGTAAATGCTGATGAAATTTATAATCTGATAAAGATTCCAAATTTAGAAATTTATAAATTAAATAACGATAATAATATTCGTTATTTAAGCGCTAAAGGTAATTTTAAAATTGGTGTAAATAAGAACATTACTTGTGACAAAGTTGATGTAAACAAATTAAATACAAAATTTCCTTTAATTGAAAAAAATCTTAATCGATATAATTCAAATTTTCTTAACAATATTAAATTAAAATATATTGTTTTTTGTGAAAATTTATTCATCTCTGAAATTAATACGGGAGGAATAGCTGATAATAAAAACAGAACCTTAATTTTAGATATTAATTTTAATAAGAAGTATTTTGAAAGAATGATACACCATGAAATTTTTCATATGATACAAAACAGTCATACTGAATATTTTGATGAGGAAAAATTTTCTGCTTTAAATATATCATCATTTAATTATGCTGAATGTTCAACTTGTTCTGATAGATTAAATTTAGATCTATATAAAAAAACTGATGGTTTTTTAACAGAATATTCTAAATCTATCCCTTCTGAAGACATGGCAGAAATTTTTTCATTTTTAATGACTGATAAAGAAACAATTGAAGATAAAATTAATAGTGACAAAATTCTAAATTATAAAGTGAATTTTATAAAATCAAACTTAGCTAAAATAGATAAAAATATTTTATGATCAAAAGTATTAAAGCTTCAAAATCAGAAAAAATATTATTTATATTTTTAATTTGTCTTTCAATTTTTGCTTTTACATCTTTTTTTTTATTAAAAAATAAATGTCTATTTGTAGAAAAAAATAATTTAAATAAACTTAATTTTAATGATCCAAATAATATTGCAGTGATGAATGTTGAGTGTGGAAATGTAATAATTGAACTTTATCCAGATATTTCTCCTAAAGCGGTAGAAAGATTTAAAATTTTAATTGAACAAAAAATGTATGATGATTCTGCTTTTTATAAAGTTTCAGAAAATACTTTTGTACAAGCTGGAGATATTGAGTATGGAAATATAAATAATTTAGATTATTCTAAAATTGGTAGCGGAAAATCTGGATTAGGATTGTTAAAATCGGAACTGAGCAACGATTTTAAATTTACAGAAGGTAGTGTTGGTTTTGCTAGAGCAACAGAATTTGATACAGAAGATAGTGAATTTTTTATTACATTAAAAGAAATTCCAATTTATCAAGGAGAGTATACTCCAATTGGTAAAGTAGTTTACGGTTTAGATATTTTAACTAAAATTAAAACAGGTAATAAAGCAATTTATGTTTTAAGACCTGATTATATTAAATCTTTTAGAATGTTTAATTCTAATTAACCAAAGGTTTGCCAGTCGACAATGTGTGTTTAATTCTTTCTTGAGTTTGTTTTGTTTCTATCAATCTCATAAAAGAGTCTAGTTCTAATTTATACAGATCATCCTCTGACAATACTTTTTCAATAGTAGTGTCTCCACCACTTAAAACGTTTGCAAGCTCAGTTCCAACATGCATACCATGATCTAAAATTACCTTGTCGTTGTATAATTTCTCTAAAACCTTAACCATTTTATCTTTCAACGGCTTTCCAGAAAGTTTGAATTTGCACTCTTCTGGAGGAACAAAATCATTATTTTGATCTATTAAATTTTTTGATTCCTCAAAAAGACTGTTTCTGTTCATTATTTTTTTGTCTTCTGATCTTAAATACTTTAATGGCTCAGCCTCGATTGGAGATGTAGCTGTTTTAGCATAACCAATAATATCAAAAACTTTTAGCGGTGCATAGTCTGGATCTGATTTTGCTTCTTCAGTTTGTGACCATCTCCACAACATTTCTTTACATCCACCACCTGCTGGAACTAATCCAACAATAGTTTCAACTAAACCAATAACTAAATTTGTATGTGAGGCAACAAAATTACTTTGAACTAAGACTTCAAATCCTCCTCCAAGCGTAAGTCCAGAAGGAGCTGATACAACTGGGTACTTAGAGTACTTTAGGGTTTTACAAGTATCTTGAAAATATTTGATGAATTTTTCAATTGATTTGAAATCTCCTTTGTCAGCAAAATTCATGGTATAACTTAAATTAACACCTGCTGAAAATTGCATGCTTTCATTAATTATTATTAAGGGTTTGTCAGTTGCATTTTTCAATGCATCCATTGAGTTATAATCTAATGCACAAGCTTTTGTTGTGAATTCAACAATATTAAAATCTTTAAATCGATGAATTTCAGCTGAATTATTTTTATCCAGTTTAATTGCTGATGGTCTTATTTTTCCTAAAGTTTGAATGTCTGTATAAAGTTGTCTTTCTCCATAAAAATTTTCATTTTTTGTTTTTGATAAGTTTTCTAAAAAATTGTTTTTTTCAAAACTATCAATTCTTTCAAAGAAATTCTTGACTCCTATAGATTTTAACATTTCAAAAGGACCCATTGCCCAATTAAAACCAAGCCTCATAGCTTCATCAATATCATTAAACTTATCGGTAATTCCTGGAACCAGTGAAGATGCATATTTAATTATTTTTGAAATTACAATCCAAGCATACTCACCATACTTATCTTTTTGATTAATTAAATTATTGATGTCAACAGTGTCAATTCCTAAATCTATTTTTTTTGTTGCTGAATACTCTCCTGTTTCTAAATTAATTGCTTCTAAAATTTTTTGATCTCCACTTTTATTTATTCTATAAAAGCCACCTTTTCCTTTACGCCCTGTATATCCTGTCTCAATTAATTTTTTAACTAATGGAATTTCTTTTGCAACCATTTGAAATTCATCTTTATCTGAAAGTTCTTTGATAAAGCTTTTTAATACATCAGCCATCAAATCTATTCCAATTAAGTCATATAATCCAAATACTCCTGTTTTAGGTATGCCCATTGGCCTACCAAAAACTGCATCTGCCTCTTCTATTGAAAGTTTCATTTTGAATGCTTCTGTCATAGCAACTTGCATAGCATAAACACCTATTCTATTCCCAAGAAAACCAGGTGTGTCATTACAAACAATAGCTCCTTTACCCAACTCAATTTCACAAAAATTTTTTAGAGAGTTAATTTTATTTAAATCATTATTTTCATTTTTAACTATTTCTAACAACCCCATGTACCTAACAGGATTAAAAAAATGAGTTATACAAAAATCTTTTTTTTCTTCACCAGATAATTTTTCAGATAAAACTTTGATTGGAATAGAAGATGTATTTGATGAAACTATTGCACCTTTTTTTCTGTTCTTAAATATCTTCTCATAAATATTATGTTTAATATCAATTCTTTCAACTACTGCCTCTACAACCCAATCTGCATCTTTTACAACATCAAAATTTTCATCAATATTCCCAATGTTAATTTTGTCAATTTTGCTTTTATCTATCAGCAAAGGAGGTCTTGATTTATAAATTCTTTCTCTAGCTTTTTCACTAATTTCAGTAGTCAAATCTAAAAGAGTAACTGGTATCCCTGCATTACATAAATGTGCAGCAATCCCGCTTCCCATGGTACCAGAGCCAATAACAACTACTTTTTTAATTTCCATCAAAACTTCTATATATGAATAAATTATTTTGGTAAATTATCTATTTATTCCTCTTAATCTTTCAGATCTTCTTCTTAATAATTCAGCACTTATTAATATTAAGGTAGATAAAATAATTAAACATGTTGCAACAGCTAGAATTGTGGGACTCAATTGTTCTCTTAATCCAGTCCACATTTGAATTGGAATAGTAGTGTTTTCTAATCCTGCTAAGAACAATACTACTACGACTTCATCAAAAGAGGTAACAAACGCAAACAATCCACCAGAAATTACACCGGGTAATATTAATGGAAGAGTAATTTTCATAAAAGTATTTACTGGATTACTACCTAAGCTTGCAGCTGCTCTTGTAACACTATGATCAAACCCAGAGAGTGTAGCTGTTACAGTGATGACGACAAATGGTGTTCCTAAAATTATATGCGCCAAAACTATTCCTGTATGTGTCGCTGCCAAACCAGCTTTTGCCATAAAAAAGAAAATTGCAACACCAGATATAATTAAAGGGACAATCATGGGAGATATTAAAGTTGCCATGATCAGACCCTTGTATGGCATATGTCTACTACTTAATCCTAAAGCAGCTAGTGTACCTAAAATTATTGAACCAATAGTAGCAAATATTGCAATTATAAAACTATTTTTTGCAGCTAACCCCCAAGGATTTTTTGTTCCATAAATCATGTCGTTGTACCATCTTAGAGAGAATGCGTCTGGGTCTAGATTTTTCATACCCTCAGAAAATACTAAAAATTCTTCTGCATTAAATGACAGTGGAAAAATTACAAATAAGGGAGCAATTAAAAAGATAAAAACGAAAGTACATATAGTAATGTATATATAATGCCAAACTCTATATCTTGTCTCTGTATAACTTGGTAATGCCATATTATCCTAATTTAATATTATCTACTCCAACTAATTTATTATAAATCCAATAAATAACTAACACTCCAGTTAAAAGCATCAATCCCATAGCTGAAGCAAAGCTCCAATCAAGAGTTGTTTTCATATGAAATGCAATTTGATTGCTAATTAAAGTTCCCGATGCACCACCCACCAAAGCTGGAGTAATATAATAACCTATTGCTAAAATGAAAACCAACAAACATCCAGCCCCAATTCCTGGTATTGTCAATGGAAAATAAACTTTCCAAAAAGCAACAAAAGGTGTTCCACCTAAAGACTTTCCAGCTCTCATTAAACTTGGAGATATAGTTTTCATAACACTGTAAAGTGGGAGAACCATAAAAGGTAACAATATCTGGGTCATAGCGACATAAGTTCCAACCTTGTTGTACATCATCTCAGGTCTATTATCATCTGATACTAAACCAATCATTACAAAGAAATCATTTACTAGACCTTGTTGCTGTAGCAAAATCATCCAACTTGCTGTCCTAACAAGTAAAGATGTCCAGAAAGGAAGCAATACACAAATCATTAGTAAATTGCTATATTTCATTGGAAGTGTTGCTAATAGATGAGCAATCGGATACCCCATAAAAAAGCAAAAAAGTGTAACAAAAAAGGCTATTTCCAAAGTTCTAAGCCATAAAATTCTATGAATTCTTCTATCTTCATCTACTTGAGCAATACTTCCATCAGGAGCAAAATACATATCCATTCCCTTTAAATATTTTGCCATCGTATATGGAGGAGCTGTCCTTTTAATTGCCTGCCAGTACTCTACACTTCTCCATCTTTTATGAACTTTCATTAACTGCTCTTTAATATTTGCATTCTCATCTATTTTTTTTCTTTTAATTTGTCTTAAAAGTTTTTTAGTTATTGAGTTAAAGCCATTTTTTTCTTTATTTAATCTTTGACCAAGCTTGCCTTGTTCTTGTTTTTTAACTAATAATTTAAAATCAAAGTAAAATGCAGAAAATACCTCTTCCGGTGGAAGCTCATCTAAATTCTCCCATTTTTCCATAGCTTTGAATGTCTTGGGAAGCATATTAGTAATCATTTTATCATCAACGCTTCTCATAAACATATCACCAATAGGAAAAATATATGTAATGATAAGAAACAGTAATAATGGAGCAACAAGAAGAAAAGCTTTTATTTTATTCTTCTTTTCTGCTTTTTTTAAACTGACCTCTAATGGTATTCCGTCAGTAGTTAAAATTTGTTTTGTTTCAGAGCTCATAAAAAAATAGGGCGGTTAGTTATAACCGCCCTAAATATATTATATAAATTCAGTGTTTAAAACTGAAATTATAGGCCTGCTTTCATTGCTTCCCACTTTTCACTTATCTCAGTATTGTTATCAGCCCAGAAGAATGGGTCTACTAAGAAATAGTTTTTAGTATTTGCAGGAGCAGTTGGCATTTGAGGCATCATCTCTGTTTTACCATCTTTGTACCATGGCTCACCAGCTTTGATTACTTCAAGAGAAGATTTTCTCCAAGGAGCATATGCAATATACTTAGCACTTCCAGCTAACATTTCAGTGTTAGTCATCATAGCTAAAGCTTTTTTAGCATTTGCTTCATCTGGACCACCTTTAACAAGTGCGAAATACTCATAGTCAAGACCTTGACCATCCCATACTTGTTTAATTGGTGCACCTTCACCTATTTCAGCATTAAAGAATCTTCCGTTCCAACCAGTTGCCATAACAACTTCACCAGCAACTAATAATTCAGGTGGTTGAGCACCTGCAGACCAGAACACACATCCACCATTTGGATCTGTACAAAGTTTCTTAATTTTATTCATAGCTCTATCGATACCACCGTCAGCTTCAAGTTTTCTGTAGATTAACTCTCCACCTTTACCCATTTTTACACCGTCAGCGGCTAATGCTATTTCTAAATTTGTTAAAGCACTATTGTAGATTGCTCTTTTTCCTGGGAATCTTTTAGTGTTAAAGAAGTCTTTAATTGTCTTAGGCTCTTTACCACCAAATGCTCTTGTGTCAAAAGCATAGTTCCAAGAATATAAAATATTACCTACAGCACATTCACTAGGCATTCCTGTAAAGAAATCTTCACTTGCAGGAGTTCCGTCTGGTGCAGCTGGAAAGTCTTTGTCAAAATCAAATTTAACAAATAAACCTTCATCACATCCGTTAATAGTATCGAATGCAAATAAGTCTATAATATCCCAAGTTATAGCACCTGCTTCTTTTTGTGCTTTGATTTCTGATAAACCACCAGAATAGTCGACCCAGTTGATATCTATTCCTAGTGCTTTAGCAGTTGGATCACCATACCCTAGCTTTTGAGACTCTGTATATGCTCCACCCCATGATGCTACAGTAACAGCAAAGGCTGAAGAAGTTAGAGACACAACAAAAGAAAGAGCTAGTAATAACTTACTTATTTTTCTCATTATTCCTCCGTTTAAACGTTGATATAAATTAATTTATATAATTAAAAGTACAACAAATAGCTAAACTGAAGTCAACAGCTGATTTTGCTGTTGATATATATAATTTTTTTATTGAAAATTATTTTGGATCTAATGCTCTTGCATCAGTACTGTTCCAACCAATATTTATATCTTGACTGACTTTTAGCTCTAAATTGGACGTACTATTAGGCACTTTAAGGATGAATTCTGAACTACCCAAAAGATTTAATCTTACTCTTGTATGGTCACCATGATAAATTACTTCTTCTATTTTTCCAGTAAACATATTATCCATTTTATCTATTGGATTTATTAGAGCTCTTTCGGGTCTTAATGAGACTGTTGTTTTTTCACCTTTAGACTTAACAGAAATTGGATTAGCTAATATTTCTGAATTAGCTAATTTAACTTTGCATTTATCTTTTGCAATATCAACTACCTCTCCATTAAATGTATTATTTTCACCAATAAACTCAGCAACAAAAGAATTTACTGGTTTCTCATAAAGTTCTGCTGGATTTGAAAGTTGTTGAACTTTTCCATCATTAAATACTGCAATCCTATTTGACATAGTTAATGCCTCACTTTGATCATGAGTTACATATACAACTGTTACACCAATACTTTCATGAATATGTTTGATTTCGTATTGCATGCTTTCTCTTAAATTTTTATCTAATGCTCCCAAAGGTTCATCCATCAATACGACTGCTGGATCAAACACTAAAGCTCTTGCAACTGCAACCCTTTGTTGCTGACCACCTGAAAGTTGAGCTGGCATTCTAGTTTCAAATCCACTCAATGAAACCATCGATAATGCTTTATCAACTTTTTTATCTATTTCATCTTTTTCAACTTTTCTTACTCTTAATGGAAAAGCTAAGTTTTCATAAACAGTCATATGCGGAAACAATGCATAGTTTTGAAATACCATACCAATACCTCTTTTATGGGGTGGAATGTTTGAAATTATATTTCCATCTAATAATATTTCACCATGAGTAGGTGTTTCGAAACCAGCTAACATCATTAAGCATGTAGTTTTACCTGAACCAGATGGCCCAAGCATCGTTATGAATTCCCCTTCTGCAATATCTAGCTGGAGATCTTTAACGACAAGAACTTTTCCATCATAACTTTTATCTACTTTATCAAATTTTACAAATTCTGGATTTTTAGACATAAAGGTGAATATAAAACATTTGTGTTAATGGATTTCAATAGCTAATTAACTCTTTATATGAAGCTCTTTTGGAAAATTGCAAAATAATTCTGATCCATTCTTAGTAACTCTAATAGCCTCTGAAGCTTCAACCCCCCAGTCTCCAAACTGCATTACAGCTATCATATGAAAACAAACATTGGGCTCAAGAACAGTCATGTCTCCTTTATAAATATTAAGTGTATGCTCGCCCCAATCAGGAGGATAACCAATTCCAATCGAATAACCTGTTCTAGATTTTTTTTCTATTCCATACTTATCTAGAATTTTCCAAAAAGCTTGGGCCACATCATCTGCTGTATTTCCAGGTTTGATTGCACTAATTCCAGCATTCAGTGCTTCGATAGTTTTATTCATTGTATCAATCTTTAATTGATTAGGTTTTCCTAGCAAAACTGTTCTAGCCATCGGAGCATGATATCTCTTATAAACTCCAGATAATTCAATAATTGTAGCCTCTCCTTCTACAAATTTGTCTTGAGTTGCTGTTAAATGTGAAGCTGAAGTTCCTTTTCCTGTAGGAAGTAAAGTTGCAATGCTAGAATATTCTCCACCAAATTCCTCTGTACCATAAAATAATGTTTTTTGAATTTCACCTACAGCATCACACTGTCTAATACCTGGTTTAATTACTTCCATTGCAGTTTTCATTCCTTTTTCTGATATTTTTGCGGCAGATTTCATAAAACCAATTTCAGCATCAGATTTAACCAACCTTGCCCAATTAACTAAACGATCACTATCCTTTATTTGTGCGTTTGGTAATCCCTGTTTAATTTTTTCATAACAGAATGCAGTAAAATAATGGGCATCCATTTCAACACCTATATTTAGTTTGTCCCACTTTCTCTCTTTAATTATTTCAACTAAATAATCATAAGGATGTTTCGGCCATTTATGAACGTAATTTTCATCGTAAACAATAACACTTTCTTTTTTTAAGTAAGTTGTAATATACGCGCCACCAGCATCCTGTGCTCTTACAAAACATAAAGGTTCATCTGCATCTATATGAACAATAGCACATTGAGCATAATAAAAGGACCAGGCATCATAACCTGTTAAATAATTCATATTATTAGTATCATGTGAAATTAAAAGTTCGATGCCTTTTTCCAGCATCATTTTTTGAACTTTTTTTAATCTTTGTTTGAATTCTTCTTTACTAAATGACATCAATTTACTTGGAATAATTTTCCAAACCCTTCAACTGAATTATTTTTTTTTATTTTTACAAGGGTATCCCAAATTAAAGCCTGATTACTAGATAAAACTGTTGTATTTAATTTTTTTTCTAATTTATCGATAATTTCTAGAACTGGTAAAGCGGTGCATGAAACAAATAAAGCATCTGCTCCATTCAAGTCTATTTTTGATAATACTTCATATAAATAATCTTGATCGACTTTTCCAATGTCATAATCATCTTGGATATCAAAATATGAATTTGAAGTAACTTCAAAACCTTCGCTTTTAAAATAATCTAAAACATCATCATTTAATTTTTTGCTATATGGTGTAAAAATTGAAACTTTCTTAATATTTAATTTCTTTAAAGCTTTAATAGCTGCGGTGCTAGGAGTTGAAACTTCTGCCATAGGCTTTGCGACTTTGACTTTTTTTTCTATTGAGCCATGACCAGCTGCAATAGTCCCCGAAGTACATCCATAAACTACACAATCCAAATCTTGATCTGGCAGAATGTCTTTTGTAACCTCAGTGATTTTATTAGACATTTTAATGAGGTTTTCTTTCGTGAGAGGGTTGTAGCACTCAATACGATTTACAAAGAAATCGATTTTTCTATTTTTAATCACATTAATGAAATCTTTTTCGATCATAAAGTCACTTGCAAGAGCAATTAAGCCAACTCTTGGATTGGCTTGGCCAATAAACTTTGGATCTATTTTTGTTGAATTCATATTTTAAAAGGTGAATATATCACAAGTTCTTTAATAATCATTAATATTAAAATAGGCATGAATATAAAAGATACTTTTGTAGCCTCCTTGGTGCCTATATTTTTAGGCTTCGGTTTTGTAATTGCAAAACCTGCTTTTGAATCTTTCCCACCTATACTTTTAATGGGCATAAGATTTACATTTGCTGCATCATTATTAATTTGGTGGTTTCCAATACCAAAAGGATATTTAAAAAGAATATTTGCTGCATCATTAGTGGCTAACACTTTGCAATACAGTATTACTTACACTGGATTAGACCTGATTGATGCATCTGCTGCTGTTCTTTTAGTCCAAACAGAAGTTCCGTTTGGAGTTATTTTTGCCTACTTCATATTGAGAGAAAAACCAACTATTAGAGCTTTGATAGGAATAGCAATCGCCTTTGTAGGTGTTTATATTTTAACTGGTTCTCCTAACTTGGATGGAAAATTTATTGGAATTGGACTTACGATTTTAGGCTCTGCCGTATGGGCTCTTGGACAAGTTATGGTTAAACCTTTAAGTAAAGAAATAAATCCTTTAGCTTTAGTTGCATGGTTGGCATTATTCTCTGGACCAATTTTAGTAATGCTTTCATCAATAATAGATGGAAATACAATTAATTATTTAACAAATGCCAAGATTGATCACTGGATCATTGCAATTTATATTGGATTCATCATGCAACCAATTACTTATGGTTGTTTCTATTATGTTTTAAAAAACAACCCGCTATATAAAGTGCTTCCTATCGTTACCATGGGTATACCCCCAACAGGATTATTGGCTGCAATTTTTCTTTTAGGTGAAGAACCAACACGAGAATTATTTATAGGTGGAGTAATAATAATAGTAGGTGTGATTTTAATTGTATTTAAAAAAAATAAAAAAGAAGAGGAAATAAAATGAAAATAGGTTTTATTGGTTTAGGGAATGTAGGCGGTAAACTAGCTGGAAGCTTAATAAGAAATAATTTTGATGTTACTGTTAGAGAAATAGATGAAAATTTAATAAATGAATTTAAAAAGCTAGGTGCTAAGGTTGCAAATTCTCCTAAAAAATTGGCAGAACAAACTGATCTAATTATTACTTCACTTCCTTCACCTGAAGTTTCTGCGGAGGTTATGGAAAGTGAAGATGGAATTCTAAATGGTTTATCAGAAAATAAGATTTGGTTAGAAATGAGTACAACAGATGAAGATGAAGTTAAAAGACTTGGAAAAAAGGTGATATCAAAAAAAGCTATTCCACTAGATGGTCCAGTTAGTGGAGGATGTCATAGAGCAGCCACAGGTAATATTGCTATATTTGTAGGAGGAGACAGAAAAGCTTTTGAAAAAATATTACCTGCCTTGACTGTAATGGGTAGAAAAGTTTTACATACTGGAGAACTAGGTAGTGCTTCAGTTCTTAAAGTCATAACAAATTATTTAGCATCAGTTCATTTGGTAGCTTTAGGGGAAGCATGGACAGTTGCAAAAAAATCAAATTTAGATCTTGCTAAAACATTTAAGGGTATTGCAGTTTCATCTGGGAACTCATTTGTTCATGAAACAGAAAGTCAGGTTATTTTAAATGGTTCTTATAATATTAATTTCACAATGGATCTTGTTCTAAAAGATACTGGGTTATTCGATAATCTAGCAAAGAAATTAAATGCTCCATTAGAGATTTCTCCAAAGATAGTTGAAATATTTAAAGATGGAGAAAAAAAATATGGTTCTAGAGCATGGTCATCAATGATTGTAAAAAGAATGGAAGATTTAAATAAAATTGATTTTAGAGCCGATGGATTTCCTGATGAGCTTGTGGATAATGAACCAGAAGAAAAAGGCTATGAAATTTAATTAATATGTTAAGGTTAATAAATGTTAGATAAAAGAAAATTTTACATAAACGGAAAATGGGTTGACCCAATCGAAAAAAACGATTTTGAGGTAATCAATCCTTGCAACGAAGATCCTTTTGCAATTATTTCGTTAGGATCAAAAAAAGATACTGATAACGCAGTTAAAGGTGCAAAAACTGCATTTGAAACCTGGAAAGAAACAAGCAAAGAAGAAAGATTGGATTTGCTGGAAAAATTATTAGCAGTTTATAAAAAAAGATTTGGAGAAATGGCAGAAGCTATTTCGCTAGAAATGGGTGCTCCAATGGATTGGGCTACTGATGTTCAAACTGGATCTGGACAAGCACATTTAGAAGATTTTATTTTAAGATTGAAAGAATTTAATTTTGATGAACACTTTGATCAAAAATCAAACAACCATATTTGTTATGAACCAATTGGAGTATGTGGATTAATTACTCCATGGAATTGGCCTATAAACCAAATAGCTCTTAAAGTCGTACCTGCATTTGCAACTGGGTGTACGATGATACTTAAACCATCTGAAATAGCTCCTATCTCTGGGATGTTGTTTGCTGAAATGATTGATGAAGTTGGATTTCCTGATGGTGTATTTAATCTAGTAAATGGTGATGGCGTAGGTGTTGGAACACAAATATCAAGTCATCCTGATATTGATATGGTTTCATTTACAGGATCAACTCGTGCTGGAAAACTTATTTCAAAAAATGCAGCAGAAACAATTAAAAGAGTTTGTTTAGAACTTGGAGGCAAAGGTGGAAACATAGTTTTCGCAGATAGTTACAAAAATGCTGTTCGAGATGGCATAAGAAATGTTATGAGTAATTCTGGTCAATCTTGTGATGCACCAACAAGAATGTTAGTTGAAAAATCTATTTACAAAAGAGCAGTTGAGGAAGCAGTTGATGAAGCAAATAAAATTAATGTAGATCAAGCCTCAAAGAAAGGGGATCACATAGGACCTGTAATATCTAAAACTCAATATGACAAGATCATCAATTTAATTGAAAGCGGAATTTCTGAAGGTGCAACTTTAGCGGCCGGTGGTCCAGAGTTACCTAACGGATTAAATAAAGGTTATTTTATAAAACCAACGATTTTTACAAATGTTACAAACGACATGAGAATAGCTAAAGAAGAAATCTTTGGTCCTGTCCTTTCTATTATTCCGTTTGAAACTGAAGATGAAGCAGTAAATATTGTTAATGATACTTCTTATGGTTTGGGGAATTATTTACAGACAGAAGATATAGAAAAAGCACATAGAGTTGCTAAAAAATTGAGATCTGGTTGTGTTTATATTAATGGCAATGCAGCTGATGCTGGAACCCCTTTTGGTGGGTACAGACAATCAGGAAATGGTAGAGAGGGCGGTGTTTGGGGTCTTGATGAGTATCTAGAAGTTAAAACTGTTACCGGATGGAAATAAAAATTTATGCATTTAATCCATCGTGGGATTGTAAACAAAAAATATAAAGAAAACCTTTTAAATTCATTTAAACAATCATTTAAAAAAGGATTTGGAATAGAAACCGATATACACGCAACTAAAGATAATAAATTTGTCTGTTATCACGACTTTACTTTAACAAGGATTTTCAAAAAAAAACAAAGTGTTAGGAACTTAAATTATCAAAAGTTAAAAGAAATAAGTCTCAAACAAAATAAACCAGTTCCCCTACTCCAAGATTTATTAAAGATATCAAAAAATAAATTCTATTTATTTATTGAAATTAAGCCCAAATTCTCCACAAAATTGCTTAAAAAATTAATTAATGAAACATCTAAATATTCAAAATGCGTATTTATTTCGTTTAAACATCAAAATATTTTTAATCTTTTAAAACTAAATAAGAAAACAAAAGTGGGTTTATCTTTTTCACCACCAACAAGTGTGAAATCAATAGTAAAAAAATCAATAATTAAAAATATAGATTGCTTAATTCTTGATAAATCATACATCAAAAACAAAAAAATTCAGAAACTAAAGATTAAAAAATATTTTTATACAATTAAAAATAATTCTGAATTCAAAAAATATAAAAAAAATAATCTAATATTCGAAAACTTATAGTTGTTGCTTAAGATAATTTAATCTTCCAATTATCTCGTCTCTATCCATATAATAGCCTTGGAGGTGCCTATGTCCTGAGTTTGGATCAAATTCAGTTCTGCCGTGCAGTAGTCTTCTGTTGTTAAATGAAAAAATATCACCTGCTTCTAATCTAAAATTAATTTGAAATTTACTATCATGTAATAGATTGCCAAATCGATGATGTGCTTTATAAACAGAGTCCATTACATCTGGGTGGCAATCAAGTGCATCTAAAGTTGCAATACTGTAACGAATATCATTATAATCTCCATCTTTTGTTAGTGAAATTGCTGTACCGTGAACACTTCTAATTGCTTGTTGAGTGTAATCTTTATCTCTAAATTTCAATGGAGTGTTAACCAAAATATCAAAAGTTTCTTTTTCATTTTTTCTTAAAAAGTCTGCCACTGCAAAAGCATCAACTGCAGAAGAGTCCCCTCCTTTTGCAGAATTTACCAAACAATGTAAAAATTGATACCCTGGTGGATTTTCAAACCAAGGTAAATCCATATGATTTCTTAATGCATGAGCTGTGTATGCCGAATTATTTGGTTTTGGAATATTAATTACCTCGAATGGTGTTTTAAAAAATGTTTCACGAGTATGACTTATTCGGTTTAATACATTTAATCCTGAATTTTTTTCTACTGGTGAATTCTTTACAATGGCTATCCCTGTATGATGCAAAAGTTCTAACCATTTAATTAATCCTTCATCAGAACTTATAATTTCTTTATGATCGATTTGAATAGATTCTAAATTTTTCTCAAGTGAACTGTCCCAAAGTTTATAGGGAGAAATATACTTTTGTTTGTGTTTTAAGGTATAACAATTTTCTCTTAGCCATTTAGGGTCATAATAACTTGTATGATCACCTTCACTCCATTCAATCTCTAATTTTCCATCTGCACTTAGAGAATATTTTTTTGGATTAATATTTTGTGATACATTCAAGATATTAAACATTCGATGTCTTGAGTCTTTGTCATGAGCTGTTGGACAATTATCTCTCAACCAAAGATAATTGAATTTGCTCTCTTCGCCATCACTCCAAATAACTTTTAGATAAGTAGAATTTTTTTCAAGTTTAGAAATTGCACTCACTCTTAATCTTTATATAAATGGATATTCAAATCAACTCAATTATGGGTTGTATTATAGATTCAAGGGTTGTTTTTTGTCTTTATTCATTATTAAATCTTCTAATTAAAACTTAACCTTAAGGAGATAATTTAATGAAGTTTTTAAAAAGATTAACTATCTCAATTTTCCTTTTATCATCTTTAGTTATTAGTAATGCTAATGCGGGTGAGTGCAAGGCTAGATTGGGAGATTTTGACTGGAGTAGTGCTAATATTCATACAGCAATAACTACATTTATTCTTGAAAAAGGATATGGTTGTCATGTTACTGTCACTAAAGGAAGTACAACTCCAATTATGGCTGCTCACTACGACGGTCAATTAGATGTTATTACTGAAGTTTGGTACGATAACATCATTGGTAATTATAAACCTCACGAAGAAGCAGGTACAATTATCCATATGGGAACAAACACACCAGACTCTCAGCAAGCATTCTATGTGGATAAAGCAACAGCTGATAAGTACAATTTAAAATCAGTAGAAGATATGAAAGATCCAAAAATAGCTGCGCTATTTAAAGATCCAGAAGATCCTTCAAAAGGAAGAATGACAAGCTGTATATCAGGTTGGACTTGTTACACTGTAAACTTAGTAAAACAAAAAGAGTATGGTTTAGATAAATACTATACAAATTTTGATCCGGGTTCTGGTGGAGCATTAGATGCTGCTATAGCAGGTGCGTTTGCTAAGAAAAAACCTATTTTTACATATTACTGGGCACCAACTGGTTTAATGGGCAAAGTTGATCTTGTAAGATTAAAGGAACCTAAATTTGATCAAGCATGCTGGGATGCAATGTCTGCGGTTGTAGAGGATATTAAAGCGAATGGCCCTGATGCTTATAAACCTTCTTGCGCAAGTGAGTATAGAGATATGGCTTTAACTAAGTCAGTTCTTGCAACTTGGGCAAAAGCTCATCCAAAAGAAAATGAGTTTATTGGAAAATATACAATTCCAACTGCTACTGTTAACAAAATGTTAGCGTTCTATGAAGATGAGTCAGGTGGTGATATGGAAGCTACTGCAATAGAGTTCTTAAAAACAGAAACTATGTGGAAAGACTGGGTACCAGCTGATGTTGCTAAAAAAGTTTCAGCAGCATTATAATCACTAAAAAATATATTAAGAGGAGCCCCCCTATGGGGCTCTTTCTTTAAGTAAAAAATAAAATATGGAAGCATTAAAGAAAAATAAAAAAATATTTTTTAATATTGGTTTGTTAGTTGTTTTTGTTTGGTTATTAATTACTAGTTATTCTCAATCAAAAAGAAAACCTGAAAATATTGGAGAATTATTAAATGATTTTTCTTGGTTAGGAGGTAAATGGCCAAAATGGTTAGATTTACCATTAATGAATTGGATCAATTCTGGTTTCAAAACACTTAATGAAAAGTATGGATACATATTTGAAGCTATTAATAATGTTCTTCTGTATATGTTAATGCTTGTAAAAAACTTTTTAATCCAAGCACCGTGGCCATTGGTAATACTAGGCGTTGTAGTTCTAACTTATTTTGCAAGTGGTAGAAAAATTGGAACAACTGTATTTGTAGGATTTTGTACTTTTTTTATAGGTTTTCTTCATCCAATATTTTGGCAAAAAGCAATTGAAACAACTGCTATAATGTTAATTGGAATATTTCTTTGTGTAGTTGCAGGTATTCCGTTGGGAATAGCGATGGCGAGAAGTGCAAGAACAAGAAACGTGATATTGCCAGTTTTAGATTTAATGCAAACTATTCCTAGTTTTTGTTACTTAATTCCAGGTATTATGTTATTTGGCTTAGGTGCAGTTCCAGCAATTATAGCTACATTTATATATGCCGTACCTCCATTAGTAAGACTTACCGATTTAGGTATAAGATTGGTAGATACTGAGGTTATTGAAGCTGCAGATGCATTTGGAGCAAGCAAGAAGCAAAAACTATGGGGGGTACAAATGCCATTAGCTCTGCCAAATATAATGCAGGGAATTAATCAGTGTACAATGATGGCGTTAGCTATGGTTGTTATTGCGTCGATGATAGGTACCAGAGGTCTTGGAGATGAGGTTTTGCTCGGTCTTCAGCAATTAAACGTAGGAAGAGCTGCTGAAGCAGGGATTGCAATTGTACTTTTGGCAATAGTTCTTGATAGGATAACTCAATCTTACGGAGAAACTCTTCAAGAGAGAACAGCACCAAATACAAAGAAAGGTAAATAATGTCTAAAATTGAGATTAATAACGTTTATAAAATTTTCGGTAGCAATCCTCAATCTGTAATGCCTATGGTAAAGGATGGAGCGAACAAAGAAGAAGTTTTAGAACAAACTGGTCATACAGTTGGTCTCGATAATGTTTCATTAAAAATAGAAGAGGGTGAAACTTTTGTTTGCATGGGTTTATCTGGATCTGGAAAATCAACTCTAATTAGACATTTAAATAGGTTAATTGACCCAACAGATGGAGAAATTTTAGTAGAAGGCACAAATGTAATGTCGTTAAATAAAGAACAGTTAATTGATTTTAGACGACATAAAATGAGTATGGTGTTTCAGAGATTTGGTTTGTTTCCACATAAAACTGTTTTACAAAACGTAGGCTATGGATTGGAAATGCAAGGTAAAGCAGAAGAGGAAAGATATAGTGTAGCGATGGAAAAAATTGATGCTGTTGGTTTAACAGGATTTGAAAATCAATTCCCAAATCAATTATCTGGAGGAATGCAACAAAGGGTAGGTTTAGCAAGAGCGCTTGCTACTGATAGTGATATTATGTTGATGGATGAAGCGTTTAGTGCTTTGGATCCTTTGATAAGAAGTGACATGCAAAAACAACTATTAGATCTTCAATCAGAATTAAAAAAAACAATCGTTTTTATTACTCATGATTTGGACGAATCTTTAAGACTTGGTGATCACATTGGAATTTTAAATGCTGGGAAACTTGTTCAAGTTGGAACACCAGTAGATATTATAATGAATCCAGCAGATGACTATGTTAAAGCATTTGTTAAAGACGTTAATAGAGCAAAAGTAATTAAAGCCAAAATTATAATGAAAAATGTTAATGAAGCTAACGATATAGATAAATCTAACTTAATTAAAGTTAACGAAGATCAGTTTATAGAGGAGTTTTTACCACAAATAGTTTGTTCAAATTCAAACTGTGAGGTTGTTGACAAAACAGGAAATGTTAAAGGGTATATATCAAATAAAGAATTACAGACTTCATTAACGAAATCTTAATTAATGGTTAACCAATCATTAAAAAATAAAAAAATAATAGTTTCTGCTGGAGCATCTGGGATAGGTTTAGCAACAACTAAGGTTTGTCTTTCTCGTGGAGCATATGTCTATCTTTGCGATATTGATAATAAATCTCTAAATAAGTTAAACAAACATCCCCTCATAAATAAAAGGCTGTTTAAATATAATTGTGATGCTTCTGACGAAAGCCAAGTATTAGATTTATTTAAAAAAATAACAAAAAAAACAAAAAAAATTGATGCTTTAATAAATAATGTTGGAGTTGCTGGACCAACTGGATCGTTAGAAAAACTAAAGTCTAAAGATTGGGAAAGAACTATTCAAGTAGATGTTAATAGTCATTTTTATTTTACTAAGAAGGCTATACCTTTAATTAAAAAATCTAGAAATGGATCAATAATAAATATTTCATCAACAGCTGGAATACTTGGTTTTCCTTTAAGATCACCTTACGCAGCAAGTAAATGGGCAATTATTGGAATTACCAAAACTCTCGCAATGGAACTTGGAAAATACAACATAAGGGTTAATGCAGTTTGCCCAGGTTCAATTAAAGGTGAAAGAATGAAAAGAGTGATAAGAGATAAAGCAAAATTTACAAAAGTTTCATCTAAAAAAATTGAGAAGGATTTTATTTCAATGAGTTCCATGAAAAAGTGGATACTTGAAGAAGATATTGGAAAAATGTGTGCTTTTTTAATTTCAGATGACTCAAGTAAGGTTTCAGGACAAGTAATTTCTGTAGATGGTCACACAGAAAGAAATGATTAATTTACCTAAGTTTTTTTTCGTATTTCTTTCTTAACTTTTGAATATCAACCAAATACTGGTCTCTTATATTAGATATCATTGCAACCGATTTACCTTTAGCCTGTTTTGCTGTTCCTGAAATAAGTCTTAAAGATAATGTCTTAGATAATTTTGGAGCTTTTAATTTTGTCCAAGGCAATTTTAAAGCAGGTCCAAATTGTTCCAACATATGTTTCATTCCAGTTTTTCCTCCAGCAAGATGAAAGGTTAAAAATGTACCCATCAAAGACCATCTTAATCCTGGGCCATCTTCAATTGCTCTATCCAATTCCTCTGTCGTTGCATAACCTTCATTAATAATATGTAGCCCTTCTCTCCATAACGCTTCTTGCAATCTGTCTGACAAATATCCAGGTAGTTCATTTTTAACCATTATTGGATTCATAGAAATTGATTTGTAAAATTTTTTTGCTAAATTTAAATTTTTGTTTGAGGTTCTCTTACCAGGAACAATTTCTACGGCAGGTAATAAATAGACAGGATTAAATGGATGTCCAATTATTCCCCTTTCTGGATTTTTACATTTTGAATAAATTCTAGTTGGCAACAATCCTGATGAGCTTGAAGCAATTATTGAATAAGACTTTGCATATTTCCCAATAGTGCTCATCAATTTAGTTTTTAAAGAATAGTTTTCAGTTGCACATTCCTGAATAAAATCTGCATCTTTTAATGTTTGTTCTATTGAGGTAAAAAAATGAAAATTGTTTAGATTTAATTTTTTTTTATTAAATAGTTTTTTTACATATGGCCAGGTTCTTTTAATTTCAGATATTAAATTTTTTTTTAACTTAAGGTCTTTATCAAATGCATAAACTATTTTATTATGAGCCAAACAACGTATAATCCACCCTGTTCCTATTACCCCAGTTCCGATTATTGCAACTTTTTTAATTGATGACATTACTTGTGTTTAACAAGTTTTAATTTTTCTCTAGTTTCTGCTGGTTTCATTGGGGTGTATCCGAGCTCATCTATAATTCTTACTGCTTTTTCTACTAATTGAGCGTTAGTAGCTAATTTACCTTTAGATAAATATAAATTATCTTCTAATCCAACTCTTGGGTTACCTCCCATCAAAACAGTTTGAGCTACAAATGGCATTTCATTTTTTGAAATTGCAAACCCTGACCAAATTCCTTCTTTTGGCATTATATCTTTCATGGCTTGCATAGCTAATGTTGTAGCAGGTGCTCCCCATGGAATTCCTAAACACATTTGAAACATTGGTGGATCACTTAACAACCCTTCTTTATATAATTGTGCACCAAACCACATGTTTCCTAAATCAAAAGCTTCTATTTCTGGCTTAACTTGTATCTCTTTTAATTTCTTTGCTGCTTTTCTTAAATCATTTGGAGTATTAACTGTAATTACTGAGCTATCACCAAAATTTAAAGTACCTGCATCTAGAGTACAAATTTCTGGGAGAAATTGTTCAGCATTCGCAATTCTTTCCATTACATTTGCCATATCAGTCATGGGACCAAAATCTAAAGGATTTTTACCTTGTCCAATGTCAAGGTCGCCCCCCATACCTGTTGTTAGATTTAATATTACATCTGTGTCACTTGATCTAACTCTGTCGATTACCTCTTTATATAACTCTAGTCTTCTACTTGGAGTTCCATCTTCCTCTCTCACATGAATATGAGCAATAGCAGCTCCGGCTTTTGCAGCTTCAATTGATGCTGTAGCAATTTGTTCTGGTGTTTTTGGTAAATCTGGATGCTTACTTGCTGTGTCTCCTGACCCAGTCACAGCACATGATATGAATACCTTGTTGTTCATTTTAAGTAAGATTTATACTATTATAAAAAGGACGAGGAAATAAAAAAATGTCATTTCACATAACAAACCAAACAATCAAAAAAGAATGGACTGATTATAATAATCATATGAACATGGCTTACTATGTCTTAGTTTTTGATCAGACTTGGGAGATAATTTTAGAAAAATTTAAGATGGGTGAAAAATCTGCAAAGGATACTCAGAGGAGTACCATGGTTGTTGAAACCCGAACTACATATGATGGAGAAGTTAAAGAGGGAGATGAGGTTGAAATTGTTTTAACCTTTTTTGATCATGATAGAAAGAGATTACATTTCAAGATGGAAATGATTGAAAAATCATCAAAAAAATTATCAGCAACTATTGAAATGTTATCACTTTATATTGACCTTGGTAAAAGAAAAGTTACAGAATTTGAAGATGAAAAAATTAAAATTATGGATGGCTTCATAAATGAAAATAAAAATGAATTTAATTATAACAATTTAATGATTACAGGAAAACTTAAAAAATGATTGATGTAAAATTATTATCAGGGGCATTAGGTGCAGAAATAAATGGAATTAATCTAACTGGTGTTTCAGATGAAAATTTTAAGAAAATAAATGATTTATTGTTAGAACACAAAGTAATCTTCTTTAGAGATCAACCTTTGACAACAGAACAGCATATTGCATTAGCTGCAAAGTTTGGCCCATTAGAAACTCATGCATATGTTAAAGGCCGAAGTGAATTCCCTGAAATTGTAAGAATAATTAAAAAACCTGATGAAAAAACACAATGGGGAGAAGGTTGGCATTCAGATGTTAGTTACAATAAAAAACCAACAAAGGCTGTTGTTTTAAAATCAATTAAAATTCCTCCAGTTGGAGGGGATACTGTATTTTCTAATATGGAACTTGCATGGGAAACATTAGATGATGAAATAAAAAATAAAATTAAAGATAAAAAAGCGGTTCATTCATCAAGAGGTGGAGGATTTTTCCTTGATAAATATAAAGCGATGGAGAGCAATGGCAACATGGATGAATACTCAAATACTCATCCAATCTTAAGAACTCATCCAGAAACAGGTAAAAAAATTCTTTTTGTTAACTGGACTTATACAAAAGAAATAGTTGGAATGGATAAAAAAGAAAGTGATGAGATATTAAATTATTTATTTGAACATCAAGCAAGATTAGATCTTACTTGTAGATTTAAATGGACAGAAAATGCAATTGCAATCTGGGATAATAGAAGTGTTCAACACTATGCGATCGCTGATTTTTATCCAAATAAAGGACTTGGTTTTGAAAGAATAATGTATCGTATTGCTATTGAAGGGGATCATCCACAATAATAAATGAAAATAATTTATAAAATCATTTCAAATTTTATAAATAACAAATCTTTGTACATTGGTGAAAAAGTGACTTTGTCCGAACATATGATTCAATCAGCTATGCTTGCTGAAAAAGCTAAGTGTAACAATGATTTAATTTGTGCATGTTTGCTACATGATTATGGTCATTTTCTTTTAGAAAATCCTGATGAATTGGTTCAAAATAAATTAGACGGAGAACATGAAAATATTGGATATCAGTATCTAAAAAAATTTTTTGGACAAAAAATTGTTGAGCCAATTAAATACCATGTTTTAGCTAAACGTTATTTAGCTAGAGACAAAAAATATTTTAATTTTTTATCAGATGCGTCAAAAATTAGCCTTAAGTTACAAGGAGGAGTTCTAAATGCTAAAGAGAGTAAAGAATTTGAAAATAAATCTTACTTTAAGCCATCAATTCTTCTTCGAAAATTTGATGAAGCTGCTAAAAGAACTGACATTAAAATGAAATCTATTCATGACTATGAAAAGTTGTTAAGTTCCAAACTTATATGAATTTCGATTATTTAATAATTGGTGCTGGAAGTGCAGGCTGTGTACTTGCAAACCGATTGTCAGAAAATAATCAAAACAATGTAGCAATATTTGAAGCTGGGAAAACGAGTGATATTTGGAAAGTTAACATGCCACTTGCGATTTTATATACTATGCATGATCCAAAATATAATTACAAATATTATTCAGAGCCAGAACCTCATTTACATAATAGAAGATTATTTTGTCCAAGAGGAAAAATGATTGGTGGATGTTCTGCTCATAATGGAATGGTATTTGTAAGAGGAAACCCAAATGATTACCAAAGATGGGCATCTTTTGGATTGGATGATTGGTCGTATGAAAAAGTACTTCCCTTCTTCAAAAAAATTGAAACATGGTCTGAGGGAGAAAATGAATATCGAGGTGGTAGTGGAATATTGCCCGTAAACCAATCTAAAAATAAAAATCCTTTATTCAAAGCGTTTGTCGATTCAGCTGGCGAGGCTGGTTATAAAATAAACAACGACATGAATGGTAAAGAACAAGAGGGTTTTGGAATGTACGATGTTACTATTCATAAGGGAGAAAGAGCAAGTGTATCTAAGTATTATTTAAATCCTGCTAAAAAAAGAAAGAATTTAAAAGTATTTACAGAAGCTTTTGTTGAAAGAATTATTTTTGATGGAAAAAAAGCAATTGGAATTGAAGTAAAAATTAAAAATAAAATCGAAAAGATTTATGCAAATAAAGAAGTAATTTTAAGTGGGGGTGCAATTAATTCGCCACAATTACTAATGCTTTCTGGAGTTGGTCCAAGCCAACACTTAAAAGATAAAGGAATTGATGTTGTTCATAACTTAGAGGGTGTTGGAAAAAACTTACAAGATCACTTAGAAACTTATGTTCAGCAAGAATGCAAAACTAAAGATACCTTATATTCATACGTAAATAAATTAAATATGGTTAGAATTGGAATTCAATGGTTTTTGAATAGAAGTGGTCCCTGCTCTGCCTCTTTTTTAGAAGCTGGAGGTTTTTGTAAATCATCTCCAGAAAGGGAGTATCCAAATATTCAATTTCATTTTTTTCCTGCTTTTGTGATTGATCATGGATTAGTTGATCCAGATAGGCATGGTTACCAATTACACGCTAGCCCAAACCATCCAAAAAGTAGAGGTCATATAACTTTAAACAGCTCAAACCCTTATGATTATCCAAAAATTCAATTTAATTATCTACAACATGAAGATGATTTAAAGCAAACCATTGAATGTATTCATGTAGCGAGAAAAATTTTATCACAGGAATCTTTGAAGCCTTTTGCGGGAAAGGAAATTGGACCAGGAGAACATGCTCAAACTAATGAGATATTTGAAGAATACATTAGGTCTAAAGCAGAGACTGCTTACCACCCATCTTGTACTTTAAAAATGGGTGTAGATAATATGGCTGTTGTAGACCAAAAACTAAAAGTTCATGGTGTTGAAAATTTAAGAGTGGTTGATGCATCTGTAATGCCTGAAATTACAAGCGGAAACCTGAATGCTCCAACATTAATGATTGCTGAAAGAGCATCAGAATTTATTTTAAATTAATATTACTTGTTACGATAAACTGAAATTAAACAAATAATTTCAAACATGATAGAAGCTGCAACCATTGCTGTGATTTGATTTGGACTATCTTTTGTTGGCATTAAACAAGCTACATCTCCACCAATTACATTTTTTCCTTTTAAACATTGAATAAGTTTTCTTGCCTCATCCATATTAAATCCTTTATATGCAGGTTCAATATTTGCTACCCCTGGTGCAACTGTTGGATCTAAACAGTCTAAATCAAATGTAACATAAATTGGATTATCCCCTAATCTATCTAAAATCATTTTTACACATTTTTCATGGCCCCATTCTCTATATTCATCCATTGTTATAACTTGATAACCAATATCATAACTTGCTTGTAACCAATCTAAAGTTCTTGGATTTCCTCTTATGCCAATCTGAGTACTTGTGTGTGGATCAACATTTCCTTGTTTGACTAAATAAGAAGCCCAATGTGCTGCTGATTTTTTTGCACCTAAAAAATGATCTAATTTTTCAAAACAATCTGTGTGGGCATCAAAATGAAGAAATGTAATTTTTTTTCCTTTAGTTAATTTTGAATTTTTTTTTGCTAAACTTTGAACAATTCCTCCCGTTACTGAGTGATCTCCACCAATTGAAACAACTGGTTTTTCTGCTTGCTCTATATGATCATAAAAAGCTGAAATTCTTTCTATACATTTTTCATTATCATTAGCTTCAGGAAATGGAACATCTCCCAAGTCGTGAATTTTATTTTCCTTCCAAGGATCAATTTTGTAATCAAAGTGAGATCTTCTAAGCATTGCAGAAATATTTCTAACTGCTCTTGGACCTAAGTGTTGATCTCTTTCAGTGGTACCATTTCCTGTGCTATGAGGGACACCGACTAATGCAATGTCACAATTTTTAGGGTCTGGATCATTTTTGCATCTAAATAAAGTTGGAATACCCCACCAATAAAGGGTTTCCATCATTATTTTATCTTCTTCTGAAATCATAAATTAAATATGACATAAATTTAATAAATTTAAAAACATATTCTTTTTTGATATAGAGCGTAAATGAGCACTCAAAACAATAATCCTAAAGGAATAGTCTTCATATTGATAGCCATGATGGTTTTTTCTGTCCAAGACGGAATTATGAAGCATATTTATAATTTTGTTTCTCTTTATGAAATTTACCTAATAAGAACTGTAGTAAGTTTTGTGCTTATTTTATTATTTTTAATAATTACAAAAAAACCAATAGTATTTAAAAGCCAATATCCTCTTTTAACTTTTACCAGAGTAATTCTTTTTTTCTTTGGTTTTAGTTCTTTTTATGTTTCTTTGACTGTATTACCACTTGGTACTGCAACAGCTTTATTTTTTGTTACTCCATTTTTAATTACAATATTCGCTCACTTTTTTTTAAAAGAAGAAATAGGATTGAGAAGATGGTCTGCTGTAGTTGTGGGATTTATTGGAGTTTATGTAACACTAAATCCTGATTTTAGTAATTTTAACTATTTAAGCTTATTACCTATTTTATGTGCGCTTTGTTACTCATTATCTATGATAATAATAAAAAAAACATCTGATAAGGATAGTGTTTATACACAAACATTTACATTTTATATTGGCGCAATAATTATAAGTATAATTTTTTATTTTATAATTGGTGATGGTAAATATAACGTCTCGGATCATCCAGCTTCTCAATTTATATTCAGGGAATGGTTTGTTGATTTTAACTCTAATATTCTATTAATGACTGCAACTGGAGTAACAGCAACTCTTGCATTTCTTTTTTTATTTACTGCTTACAGTATTGCTTCTCCAGCTGTTGTTTCACCTTTCGAATATTCAATATTATTTTGGTCACCGCTTGTAGGATGGTTATATTTTGATGAAATACCCTCATTAAATACAGTGATTGGAATTTTAATTATCGTATCAAGTGGTGTTTATATTTTTATGCGTGAGAAAGCACAAAACCAATCTTTAGCTACAGAAAAACCTCTTAGATAAATGACAAAAGATAATAATTCTAAAGGTATTATTTTAATAATCATTGCAATGACATTATTTGCGATGCAGGACTCTTTAATTAAATATATTTTTGAGAAAGCCTCTCTTTATGAAATTTTTTTTGGAAGATATTTCGTTGCAGCTATTTTACTTTTTAGTTACATAAAATTTAGAAAACAGAAAGTTTCACTAAAAACTTACTATCCTGTTTGGACAATTATTAGAGTGGTTCTTCACTTTTTAGCGTTTTCAGCTTTCTTTATTTCTCTTACTTACATGCCACTAGCAACTGCAAATGCCTTATTTTTTTCTTGTCCTTTTTTTGTATCTATTTTTGCTAAATTTTTTTTGAAAGAATTTATTGGAATAAGAAGATGGTCAGCAATTGTATTTGGTTTCATAGGAGTTTTTATTGTATTAGACCCAAACTTTTCTGACTTTGAATACAAAAGTTTGCTTCCAGTATTATGTGCATTTTTTTATGCTGCTTCAATGACCATAACTAAATATACGTCAGATAAAGATGATGTGAATACTCAATTATTTTATTTTTATTTAATAGCCCTAATTTTATGTGGTCTGATTTATTTGTTCATGGGAAATGGACAATTAAATAACTCAGACTTTGATCCAACTACGCAGTTTATTTTTAGAGAATGGTTTTCAAATATTGAATATACCTGGAAATTTATCTTATTTTTTGGTTTTGTTGCCTCTATTGCTTTTCTTTGCATATTTTCAGCATACATTGTTGCTTCTCCTTCAGTAGTTTCTCTGTTTGAATATTCGTTAATTATAATGTCTATGATACCTGGATATTTTTTATTTAATGAAATTCCATCTGGTAGAACATTTTTTGGAGTTGCTTGTATAATAGCTGCTGGAATTTATATTTACTTTAGAGAAAAAGCTAGAGATCAATATATTGCAACAGAAACACCAGTAAGAAGATGACTAAAACATATATACCAACCATCAATATATCTTCACTAATTAAAAATAATTTTGAAACTCAGAGAGCATTTAAAACAATTAAAGAAATTGAAAAAGCTTGTATCAAAGTTGGTTTTTTTCAAATTACAGGTCATGGAATAAATTTAAAAGTAATTAAAAAAACATGTGGAGTTGGCAATAAATTTTTTAATTTACCAGATAGCAAAAAGAGGAAATTATCACCAAAAAAATGGAATAAAAAAAATAAAAATCATTATAGAGGATACTTTCCAAATGATGTTAATGGTAAAGAAGGTTTAGATATAGGTGATTTAAAAGTAACTAAAAAATATTCGTCAAATCTAAACAATCAATACATAGAGCATCTTAATCTGGGAAAATGTTTAAATAAAAGCTCAATTAGCATTTTAAATAAATATTTTGATAACATTTATAGATTGAGTGAAACATTGTTTAAAAGTGTAATAAAACTTAATAAAAAAAATCCTGATATTTCTGGTAAAGCTTTTTCAAGATTAAAAACATTAAGTACATTAAGATTTAATTATTACCCTAACCAAACAAAACCAGTGGAAATATCAAAACAAGATGGGGTCGCTCTTGGGTGTGAAACGCATGTTGATAGTGGAATATTTACAGTTCTCTATCAAGATAGAAAAGGTGGATTGCAGGTACAAAATAGAAAAAACAAAAAATGGTATGATGTACCATTCAACAAAAATGCTTTAGTAGTAAATACTGGAAGAGCATTAGAGTTTCTAAGCAAAGGTAAATTTAAAGCAACAAATCACAGAGTTTTATGGAATAAAAGTAAGAGACTATCTGTTCCTTTTTTCTTTGAACCTTCCTATGATTTCAAAATGAACCAATCATTTTTAAATGGAGGTAAATTCGAAAATAATGGTGAAATTTATGAGAAATTTCTCAATAAATCTTTAAAGAAATTTATTGAATATCAGCGTTAGTAATTATAAAATTTAGAGATAAAGCGATACATAACTCGTCGATAAATTCATAGATTTACGAAAGTGGGATCGGTCGTCTTTAAATTAACTTTTAAAGGAGGCTTTATGAAATTTGGTTATTTTTGTAATACCACAAACTGGACACACAAACCTTACCATCAGTTGTTAGATGAAACTAAAGAAATCACAGAATACTGTGATCAAAATAAATGGAATTCAATTTGGTTTACAGAGCATCACTTCAATCATGAAGGAATGGAATCTTGTACTAATCCATTGATGATGGGTGCAGATGCAGCTGCTAGAACGAAAAATATTAGAATAGGTCAGGCTGCAAACGTTATTACTTTCCATAATCCAATAAGATTAGCAGAAGATATTGCAACATTAGACCAACTTTCAAAAGGAAGAGTTGAGGTAGGTGTAGCAAGAGGAATCTATGGTAGAGAAGCAATAAATTTAAACAAAGAGGCTGATTTAAAAGATCAGGCTAAAAATTTCAGATTATTTGCTGAAACTTTAGAAGTATTAAAAAAAGCATGGAGTGAAAAATTTTTCAGTCATCAAGGAGAATTTTATACTTATCCTTCGCCAAATTATGTCTGGCAGCATGATATGAGTCCTCCTAGCGAAGAATTTATGAATATGGAAGACAGTACTATGAAAAAAATTAGTGTTGTTCCGCAGCCTTATCAACAGCCACATCCTCCAATTCATCAAGTAGTTGATGGAATTAGATCGATTGAGTGGGCTGCTGAAAATAACATCAATGTTATTATGTGGATACCGACTGTAAAAGCTTTGAAACCAAAATTTGAAGCTTATAAAAATAAAAGATCAGAGGTAACAAAGAAAAATATACCACTTGGCGAAGGTGTTTCGCTTGTAAGAGATATGTTCGTTGCAGATACGATGGAAGAAGCAAAAGAGAAGGCCGGCGAACATATGGTAAATTATATGAGATGGGTTTGCCATTGGAGAGGTTTAGGAAACCATATGGATCCAGGTGAAGAATTACCAGAGACAAAAGGGAAATTAGATTTATTAAATTATGAATTTTTACATAAAAGAAACATGTTATTTGGAACACCAGAATATGTGATTGATAAAATTCATGAATTAAAATCTGAACTAAATTTACAAAATTTACAAGTTTGGTCTAATTTTCCAGGTGTAAAGCATAAAGATTGTATGAAAAGTATAAAACTTTTCACAGAGAAAGTTATGCCTCACTTCCAAGATGATTTTGATACTGAAGTAAAAAAAGTTTCGTGAATAAAAAACGAAAAAGAATTAGCGGCGGACAAGCTGCTGTTCAATCATTAAAAAAAGAGAGAGTAAAACATGTTTTTGGACTTATTGGTTCAGCAACAATGGAAATGTTTGATGCTCTCTATCATGAAAAAAATATAAAATTTATTGGTGTCAGAGATGAAAGAACTGGAACCCATATGGCTGATGGTTATGCAAGAGCCTCGAATAAACCTGGAGTAATTATTGCAGGCCAAAACGGACCTGGTGCTACTAATTTAGTTACAGGTATTGCTCAAGCAAAAGCAGCTTTTTCACCAGTAGTTGCGCTTGCAGGTTCGTATTCAACAAAAGATAAAATGGAAGATGCATTTCAAGGTTTGGATCAACAGTCTTTGTTTACACCTATTACAAAAAAAACGTGGACCGTAAAAAATTCAAAAAATATCCCTAATATTATGAGTAATGCTTTTAATTTATCTATGAGTCCAAGAAGAGGACCTGTTTGTGTAAATTTACCAAGGAATATTTTAGCAGCTTCTAACTCTTACAATATAAATACCAAAAAACCTTCATTTGTTTCAGAGAGTAAATTAAAAGGTGATAAAGAAAAAATTGAAAAAACTGCAAATTTAATTAGTTCATCGAACAAAACAGTTATTATTGTTGGTGCTGGAATAAAATATAATTCTAAATATAAAGAGATAATAAAATTAGCAGAATTTTGTAATTTACCAATAGTAACTGCAGCTGGACATGGAGATGCAATTCCATTTAATCATAAATTACATGCTGGGCAAATGGGCCCTAGAGGTAATCCAGTTGCATCAAGACTGGTTAAAGAGGCAAATGTTATTTTGGCAATTGGTACAAGACTTGGGTTTAACTCAACTTTCTACTCATATGAAAACATTAATAAAAAAGCAAAAATTGTACATATTGAATTAGAGAAAAAAATGCTTGGTAAATATTTTCCAATAAAGATTGGTATTCATGCAGATGCTGCAACAGCAACAAAACAAATTTATGAGCAAATTAAAAAAAACAAAATCGAAATTGATGTTAAAAATTGGACAAATTTATATTTAAAAGAAAGAAGTAAATATTTAATTGATAGGGATAACAATAATCTAGGAAAAAATTTTCCTATACAGCCAAAGGGTTTATTTAAAAAACTAAGAAAAGCTTTACCTAAAAATTCTGCAATCACTCTAGATGCTGGAACGCTTTGTTTACAAGCCACAGACGCCCTTGAATATTACGATCCTCCTTCTTTATTTACACCTTTAGATTTTGGTTTAGTTGGTTTCTCTTTTGCTTGTGGTCTTGGTGTTAAAATTGCAAAACCAAAAAAACATGTTGTAAGTCTTATGGGTGATGGTGGATTCGGTATGACAATATCGGAATTAAGTACTGCTGTAGAATATGGAATAAACACAACGACTATTGTGATGAACAATCAAAGTTGGGGAGCTGAAAAAGCTTATCAAAAAGATTTTTTTGGAAAAAGATACTTGGGTGCAGATATAACAAGTCCATCTTTTGATAAAGTTGCTGAACTTTACGGAGCAAAAGGATTTAAGGTAACAAAAATTTCACAAATTGATGAAGCAGTGAGAGCTGCTATTAAAACAAATAAGCCATCAGTTATTGATGTTGATGTAGATCCAAAAGCATTATACAGTTTTAGAAGAGATAGTTTCAAGCACAGAGAAAAAAAATGAATTTAGAGTTAAGAAAATTTGCAAAATTTGTTGATAAAACTTTCATCGAAGGTGGTAAAGAGGCAAAAGAACCAGTCTTGCTAGTTTCTGTAGCGGCGGTATTTAAAAATCCATGGCACGGACAAGGGTTTGTTGAGAATTTAAGACCTGCAATTTTAGATCTTGCTCCAAAATTGGGAGATTTACTTGTACCAGAACTAATCAAAGAAATAGGTTCACCAGAAAAAATATTAGCTTATGGCAAGGCAGGCATTGTTGGTTTAAATGGGGAGATTGAACATGCTTCTGCTTTTATACACACATTAAGATTTGGAAATAAATTTAGAGATGCTGTCGGAGGAACTTCTTATTTGAGCTTCACTAATACACGAGGACCAGCTGGGTCAAAAATTTCAATACCTATGATGCACAAAACAGACTCTGGTTTAAGGCCCTACTATTTAACTCACGAATTTACTATTCACGATGCTCCATTTGATGATGAAGTTGTTATAGCTATTGGAGGTGCTTCTAGTGGAAGAGCGCATGCTAGAACAGGTGATAGATATCAAGATATGAAAGAAATGGGAATTGAGCCTAAATAATTCTTGATGACAACTGGGACTACTGAAACAGGAACTTACTATTTCTATAATAAAAAAGAGCAAGATATACCAATAGTATTTATTCATGGAGTGGGGTTAACCTATGAAATTTGGCAACCCCAATTAGAATTTTTTAAAAATTACAGCACACTTTCATACGATATATTGGGACATGGTAAATCTTCATTAAATAAAGACAACATTACTTTTGATGACTTTTCAGATCAATTAATTGATCTAATTGATCATTTAAAAATAAAAAAAATACATGTTGTTGGTTTCTCGATTGGTTCATTGATTGCAAGAAATTTTGCTACAAAATTTAGTGACCGTTTAAAATCTTTAACACTTTTATGTTCGATCTACAAAAGATCAGAAGAGCAGCAAAAAATAGTAAATCAAAGATTTGAGCAAGCAAAAAAAGAATTAAAACTTTCTAAACAAGCGCTAAAGAGATGGTTTACAGATAAATATCTTGAAAATAACCCAAGTATTTATGAAAAAATAAGTAATATTTTATCTTCGAATAACATGAAAAATTTTCTTAAAGTTTATGAACTTTTTGTCAATCACAAAAATGATGAAAATTTTGACAAAATAAATGTTAATACTTTAATTATGACTGGAGAATTTGATATTGGTTCAACAGTTGAAATGTCAAATGAATTAAACAAAATTATTACTAACAGTCAATTAAAGATAATTAAAGACGGCAAACATCTTTGTGGTATTGAATGTGCGAATGATGTAAATTTATCAATCAAAAACTTTGTTGAAGAAAATGAGTAAATTAAAACATTATAAAATGTATATTGATGGAGAATGGATAGATTCCGAAAGTAAAAAAACTTTCGAAACACTAAACCCTGAAAATAATGAACCTTGGGCAACAGTACCTGAAGCTAGCGCTAAAGATGTAGATAAGGCAGTCAAAGCAGCACAAAAAGCTTTTGAGGGAGAATGGCCAAAATTACTTCCAAGAGACAGGGCAAAATTTTTAAGAGCAATCGGAGATCAATTAAGAGTCAATGCTGAAATGCTTGGAGAAATTGAAACGATTGATACTGGAAAACTTTTTAGAGAAACAAAAAAACAAGCAATTTATATTGCAGAATATTATGATTACTATGCAGGATTAGCTGACAAAGTCGAGGGTACTGTTCTACCAATTGATAAACCAAATATTCAAGCCATCACTACAAGAATTCCTATTGGAGTAGTTGCAGCAATTATCCCTTGGAATTCACAAATGTTTTTAACTGCAACAAAATTAGCGCCAGCTTTAGCAATGGGAAATACTGTTGTTATTAAATCTTCAGAACTTGCCCCAGCAGTTTTATTTGAGTTTGCAAAATTAATTGAAAAAACTGGAATACCTAAAGGAGTTGTTAATGTACTAACTGGTTTTGGTGATCCATGTGGCAAAGCTTTGACTACGCATGATTTAGTTGAAAAAATTGCTTTTACTGGAGGGCCTGAAACTGCAAGACATATAATAAAAAATTCAGCTGAAAATCTTTCTGAAGTAAGTTTAGAATTAGGTGGCAAAAGCCCAGTTGCTGTATTTGATGATGCAGAACAAGAAAATGCTATTAATGGAATTACAGCAGGAATATTTGGTGCAAGTGGTCAGAGTTGTATAGCTGGTTCAAGACTTTATATTCAAAAAGGAATTTATGATGAATTTTTAGATAAACTTTCTAAACGCGCATCAAAAATTAAAATCGGAGCTCCAATGGATGCCAAAACAGAGATGGGGCCCCTTAGTAGTTTCAAACAATTAGAAGTTATTGAAAAGAATATAAAAAATACTATTGATCAAGGTGGTAAAATCAAATGTGGAGGTAAAAGAGACTCATTTTCAAATAAAGGATATTACTTTCCTCCAACAATTATTGAATGTGATAATCATAATCTTCCAGTAGCAGAAAACGAATTGTTTGGACCTGTATTATCAGTGATGAAATTTGATACTGAAGAAGAGGTAATTGAAAAAATGAATGATAATCAATATGGATTATCATCAGGTGTATACACTAGCAATCTTGCAAGAGGAATGAGAGTTTCTAAAGCGATCAGAGCAGGAATTACTTTTGTGAATACTTATAGATTAATTTCACCTTCTGCGCCATTTGGTGGAATTAAAGACAGTGGTTATGGCAAAGAAGCAGGTCTAGACTCTATAAAAGATTACACCAGAGTAAAAACAACTTGGTTTTACACTTCAGACGAGCCTACGCTTGATCCTTTTTCTATAAGATAACTTTTATTTTAATTAATAAGAATATTTTTTTGATGGAAATTGAGCTTTTCTAACTTGTTTTGAATAATTTGATACAGCATTTTTGATTTGTTTGTGAATATTTGCATATTTTTTTACAAATCTAGCATTAATTGGATTAAGTCCTATAAGATCATCGAATACTAATATTTGTCCATCACAGTTATTTGAAGCTCCTATTCCAATAGTAGGGATATTGATTTGTTTAGTTACATGCTTAGCCAATGACGTTTCAACACATTCTAATACAATAGAAAATACTCCTGCTCTTTCTAATAATTTTGCTTCTTTTAAAATATTTTCTCTTTCTGATTTTTTCTTACCTTTGAATTTGAATGTTTTATCTGATTGAGGAAGTAATCCTAAATGACCCATTACAGGAATTTTATTTTTTATTAAAGTTTGGATAGAGTTATAAATTTTTTTTCCACCTTCTAATTTAACAGCATCACATTTCGTCTTTGATATTATTTTTTTAGCATTTTTTAGTGCTTCTTTTGGATTTCTGTAAGTGTTGTGAGGCATATCGACAACCATTAAAGCTTTCTTAACCCCCATTCTTACACTCTTTGAATGTTCAATCATCATATCCAAAGTTACCTGTCGAGTAGATTTATAATTATATAAAACGGAACCAAGAGAATCTCCAACAAGAACAATATCACAATAGTTATCTAAGATTGATGCTATATTTTTAGAGTAAGCTGTTAAGCTAACAATTTTACTTTTGTTTTTTTTTGATAATAATTTTTTAATTTTATTCATTTATTGATTCTTGGCTTTTATATGCTTTCAAAAGCTTTTTAGATATAGTTAGTTTTTTTGCAATAGTAGATTTCTCATCAATAATTCTCCAAAAAGGAAGTTTGGGTTTTTTTAATTTTTTTTTACTTTGCTCTTCTAAAGAGGCTTCTACTGCAATTCTCAAAAAAATTCCTGTAGAAACAGGGCATGTTTTGTTAGCTTTAGCTTTTTTGGCTAGAGCTTCTCTCATTTCATTAACAGTCTTTTTTTTTCCTTTAGGAATTTTTTTAATATACTTTGCAATTGAAACTGGAGATGAAACCAACATAGTTTCCCCCTTTTTAATATCTGCAAAATTTATAGTTAATTTTTTAATTTTCTCTTTATATTGTCTCTTGAACTTCTCAGTCCACATTCGAAAATTTTACCAAATACCAGTATTTTCCATTGAGGCCCAAGGTTCTTGGGGATCTAAATATCCATCTTGAAGTAATTCAATTGAAATTTTATCTGGCGATCTAACAAAAGCCATATGCCCGTCTCTTGGAGGTCTATTAATTGTATAACCCATGTCCATAAGTTTTTGGCAAGTTTCATAAATATTATCTACTCTGTAAGCTAAATGGCCAAAATTTCTTGAACCCTCTCCTAGCTCGTCGCCATCCCAGTTGTATGTTAATTCAATTTCTGTCTTTTCATCATTTGGTGGAGCAAGAAAAATTAAAGTGTATCTTCCTTTTTCACTATCTTTCCTTCTTGTTTCTTTAAGTCCAAGACCCTCACAAAAAAATTTAAGAGATGCATCAACATCACTAATTCTAATCATTGTATGTAAATATTTCATAACAATACTTATAGTTAAAAATTATTCTAATTCAATAGTACTTGGTGGCTTTGATGTAACATCATATACAACTCTATTTATTCCTCTAATACTATTTACAATTTTATTAGATATGTTTTGCATAAAACTCTTATTAAATTCATAATAATCTGCTGTCATACCATCTTCAGAAGTAATTGCTCTCAACAAACATAAATATTCATAAGTACGATTATCTCCCATGACCCCAACAGTTTTAACTGGGAGCAAAGCTGCATAGGCTTGCCAAATCTTATGGTAAAGACCATGATCTTTTAAAGCTTGGATGAAATAATAATCTGCTTCCTTTAAAATTTTAATTTTGTCATTTGTAATTATCCCTGGCATTCGAATGGCTAATCCAGGTCCAGGGAATGGATGTCTTGAAATAATCTCCTTACTTAAATTTAATGCCAATCCTAATTTTCTTACTTCATCTTTAAATAAGAACTTTAGTGGCTCTACTAATTTTAAATTCATTTTTTTAGGTAAACCACCGACATTGTGATGGGATTTTATTTTTGAAGTTTGGCTGCCAGTAACAGATTTGCTCTCAATTAAATCAGGATAAAGAGTTCCCTGAGCTAAAAATTTAACATTTTTAATTTTCTTAGCATATCGCTCAAATATTTTAATAAATAAATTACCAATTATTTTTCTTTTTTTCTCTGGATCAGAAACATTTTTTAATTTTTTTAAAAATTCTTTTTCAGCATTTACATAAATTAAATTCATTTTTAAACGCTTCTTAAAAGTTTTAACTACTTGTACTTCCTCATTTTTTCTTAAAAGACCAGTGTTTACAAAAATACAATAAAGTTTTTTACCAATGGCTTTATTCAGCAATTGAGCAACTACACTACTATCCACCCCTCCTGACAATGCACAAATAACTTTATTATTTCCAACTAGTTTTCGAACATCTTTAATGAGCTGATTTTTTTGATCCTTAGAAGACCAATTTCGTTTAATTTTACAAATTAAAAAAATAAAATTACTTATTAATTTTTTTCCGTTTTCTGTATGAGTCACCTCTGGATGAAATTGCACTCCATAATATTTTTTTATTTTATTTTCAACAATAGCGAATTTTGAATTCGTACTTGATGCAACAACTTTAAAATTCTTAGGAAGTTTTGAAACTTGATCAGCATGACTCATCCAAACTTGTTTGGATTTTTTATTTCCAAAAAAATTAGTTGTTAAAAGACTGTTATTTTTTTTATAAACATTAGCTAGACCAAATTCTCTATGTTTTGATTGTTTTACTCTTCCACCATTAAGTTTTGACAAAATTTGATGCCCAAAACATATTCCAAGAACAGGTACATCAAGCTGTAGAATTTTTTTATCAAATGAATATTTATTTATTTGATAAACATTTAATGGACCACCAGATAATACTATTCCTTTAATACTGTGATTTATGTCTTTTAGTTTTATTTTTTTGTGACTAACTATTTCTGAAAACACACCTAATTCTCTTACTCTTCTTGCAATTAATTGAGTAAATTGAGAACCAAAATCTATTATTAAGATTTTATTAAGGTTTTGATCAAGACTCATTATTTTCAGGTTCAATATTTTTTAATGACTCTTGAATATCTTTGTTTTCATCACATAAATTTTTACAAACTTTCACAAATTTATCAGAAAGATCTTTGACTTTTTCATAATTCGATTTTTCTAATGCAATTTTCATTAACATTAATAAAGCTTCCTCATTATCTGGCTCAATTAAAAGTGTTGTTTCTAAATTGTATTCTTCTTTTCTTTGATTTTCTTCTTGGTTATAAATTTTTGCTAAATATAAATATGACTTTGCGTCTTTTGGATTAAAAACTATATTTCTTTCAAATAAAAAACGCGCATCTTCATATTTTTCTTTTTTAAACAACTTTAAAGCTTCATTAAAAAAATTTTCTTTACTAAAAGACGTATTGTTAAAAGAAACAGTTAAAAGTATTAATCCTATTAATTTAAAAAATTTGCTCATTAATATTTGCTATCGTTTTTTACCACATCTACATTATGAACCATACTTTCATAAAATCCAGCTTTTGTAATTTTCACAAATTGTGGTTTATTTCTTAATTTAATGATTGTTTTTGACCCAAGATAACCCATGGAAGATTTCAATCCACCAATTAATTTATAAATAATACTTCCAACATCTCCTTTATATTTTACAAAACCTTCAACGCCCTCAGGTACATATTTTGAGGAATCTTTTTGTTTTTTTTGAAAGTATCTATCAGCTGATCCTTTATTCATAGCACCTACAGAACCCATTCCTCTAAAGCTTTTGAAAAGTTGTCCATTTTTTTTAATTAATTTTCCTGGAGTTTCATTAGTACCTGCAAATAATGAACCGATCATTACAGCATCTGCACCTGCCGCAAATGCTTTTGCTAAATCACCAGAATATTTTATTCCACCATCTGAAATTATTTTAACATTTTTATTCTTTAAACTAGTTCTTACAGCTAAAATTGCGCTTAATTGAGGAACTCCTATTCCAGCAACTAATCTTGTTGTGCAAATAGAACCTGGCCCTATACCAATTTTAATTATATCTACTCCTAACTTTATTAGGAATTTTGCAGCTTCTGGTGTTGCAATATTTCCTGCACACAACGCAATTTTTTTAGATTTATTTTTTTTAATATATTTTATTATTTCAGAAACTTTTTTTGTATGACCATGCGCTGTATCTACTACGATTAAATCTACACCTTCTTTAATTATTTCTTTAGCTCTAATAAATTCACTGGTTGATGCACCTACAGCCGCTCCAACAATTAGTTTTTCTTTTTTTACTTTTTTTATTTCTGATATTTGTTTTTTTATATCAAGGTTTCTGTGGATTACTCCAATACCGCCAGCTTTAGCTATAGCTATTGCCATTCTGCTTTCTGTTACAGTATCCATTGCAGATGATAAGAGAGGAATTTTAAGTTTTAAATGCTTTGTTAAAGACACGCTTGTGTCTGTATCAGAGGGTAATATTTCTGAATACTTTGGAGCTAGTGTAACATCGTCAAAGGTAAGTGCTTCTTTTATGGGAACCATAATCTTTTATATATGATTCCTTTTAAATTAAAAGTCTCTATCGAATCTTTCTACAAATTATAAAACTTTCTTTTGAATCTTTTCTGCTAGATTTTGGTTTAAAAACCTTAACTTCTTTGAAATATTTTTTTCCCTCTGCGACGATTTCGTTAAATGTACCACCCATAAAAATTTTTGAGATAAAATATGCATTTTCTTTCATAAGATCTTTAGCAAAGTGCATAGCTTCTTTACATAACTCTCCAGTTTGAATTGAATCAATATTTTTAATTCCAGTTGTATCTACAGCCATATCAGACATTACAACATCCACTTTGCCACTGATATTTTTCTTAATTTCTTCTTGAATTTTTTCTTCTGTAAAATCTCCTTGAATTTGAACACTATTACCTATGGGTTCCATTTTTTTAAGATCTATAGATATTAACTTACCACTTTTTGCTGTTTTCAAGGCATATTGTGACCATGAACCAGGAGCAGCCCCAATATCAATAATCGACAAACCTCCTTTAAAGATTTTAAATTTTTCATCAATTTCAATTAATTTATAAGCTGATCTTGCTCTGTAACCATCTACTTTAGATTGTCTAACATAGATATCTCTACGCTGTTTATTTACCCAGTTTTTAGAGATTTTATTTTTTTTCAATTAATTACTATATCTTAAACTTTTAAGTATTTTTTTATCTTGTAAAGTTTTAATCTCAATTTTTATACTTTTGTCAATTCTCATATCTTTACCATCTTTCCAAATTCCTGCAGCTAAGTGCATAATTCCAATTTTATAATTTGGAAGAAATGGTTCAACAAAAGTATCATTGACCTCGTCATATTTTGGTAAAAGGTTGCTTGTTATCCAATTGCAATTTAATGGTAAAAACTCTGTTTCTAAATCGTCAATATAAACAGACATATTAATTGCAAGTCCTTCACTCCCAAAAATATTTCCAGCTTTTAACGCTTGAGATAAATTCTTCTGCCATGAAGCCCAACCTGGAGAATTATTTTCTAATGAAAATACACCTATGTTAATATGAGGAGCAAAAGCTAACTTCCTAGCTTTTTCATAACCAATATTTGATTTCACCGCATGTTTGAAATTTTGTGATTTGATTATAGCAAGTTTGCCAAATAACCAATTTACTCTTGAAGTAATTTTATATCCAGGTCCTATAGTTTGGGTAATACCTAATTTTCCATTATCACAAGCTTTAAAATAAAGCTCTACACACTCCCAATCATTTACCCATGCATCACAATCAATCCATAAATACTTTTCATAATCAGGAAAATATTTAGGTAGAAATGCTCTAGATACCTGGCTTTTTAACCACTCTTTACCTTTAACTTTATATCCAGGAACTTCTATATCCCACTCAGCAGATTTAATTTCATCAACCTTTTTAAGTAAAATTTCTTTTTGATCATCGGTTAATCCTGCATCTAAAATACAAATTGCAACATTCTTGCTTTCATTAAAACTTTTTATTGAATCTACTAGTTCGTTTAATAAAGGAAAATAATTTGCGTCAGCTAAAGATACAATGACATTTTTTTTCATTAAAGTACGTCTTCAAGATCATCTTCATCTTGAATTTTGTCATTTTCATGAATTTTTTTCATTTTTTGATAGTGAAACAAACTAATTGGTATCAAACTTAGGTAAATTATGCTGCTTATAGCAATAACATTAAATGTATAAATTAATAAAAGTCCAAAAAATAGAACAATTGTAAATAATAAAAAAATTGTTGCTTTTCTTTGGATCACTATTTTTTTAAAAGAATAGGTTGGAAATTTACTTATTAATAAAAATGATGTTGCTATAAAAAAAACTGGAACGATTATGTCGTAATTTATTTTTATATAATCAAATCCACTTAAGCTTATAATTAAAGGTGTTAAAACTAATATACCACCAGCAGGTGATGGAACCCCTTCAAAGAAATTATCTTTCCAAGAAGGTTCTTGATTAGAACTAATATTAAATCTTGCAAGTCTTAAAGCTACACAAATCACATATACCAAACATAATAGCCAGCCAAATCTACCAAAAGTATTTAATTTCCAAAAATACATTATGAATGCTGGAGCAACACCAAAACTTATCATGTCAGTAAGTGAATCTAATTCCTTACCAACCTTTGAGGTTCCTTTTATCAATCTTGCAATTCTTCCGTCTAAGCCATCTATTAATGCAGCAAATATTATTGCAATGATTGCTAAATGAAACTCTCCACTTAATGCAAATCTAATTGAAGTTAAACCTATGCAAACTCCTATTAATGTAAGCATGTTTGGAAGAAGCATTCTTGCATTCTTTTTGTCTGTAACTAATTTAAAATTATTCTTTGGCTGTTCCATAAATTAATTTTTAGCCAGCAGTGTTTCTCCTGAAATTGCTGTTTGACCAACTTTAACTAGTGGTTCATAATTTTCATAATAAACGTCTGCTCTACTACCAAATCTAATCATACCAATTCTATCGCCTTGACTTAATTCCTGATTTTTATTTGTCTCGCAAACTATTCTTCTTGCAACTAGTCCAGCTATTTGAACGACTACAATATCATTCCCATGTTTATCTTTAATTTTATAATAATTTCTCTCATTGTCTTCGCTTGCTTTATCTAAAGATGCATTTAAAAATTTTCCTGGTTTGTACAAAATATCTTCAACAATACCTGAACATGGCGTTCTATTCACATGACAGTCAAAGACGTTCATAAAAATACTTATTTTTTTAAATTTTTTATTTTCTAGTCCAAGTTCTTTTGGACCATCTACCTCTTCAACTTTAATCACTTCTCCATCTGCAGGGCTTACTAGGTAACTATCATCTCCTATAATTGTTCTTTCTGGATCTCTAAAAAAATAATAAACCCAAACAGTCAGCAGTATTCCTATTAATCCTAAAAAATTATTAATAATTAGAAAAATAATAGTTATGAATACAGCTATAACTATAAACTTGTAACCTTCTGTGTGAATTTTTGGAAATATCTTACTAAACATATTCTTCTATTTGCTAATTTTCGATTAATATGTATATAAAATGATCAAATTCAATTAATAAGATAATTTTTATTTAATGAGCAAAATCAAGGTAAAAAACCCAGTTGTCGAGCTGGATGGCGATGAAATGACTCGTATTATATGGGAGTTCATCAAAAATAAATTAATCCTTCCTTATCTAGATCTTGGTATTGAATATTACGATTTAGGCATGAAAAGCCGAGATAATACTGATGATCAGATTACCATCGACTCTGCGAATGCAATCAAAAAAATTGGTGTTGGAATAAAATGTGCAACGATTACCCCTGATGAAGCAAGAGTAGAAGAATTTGATTTAAAAAAAATGTGGAGATCTCCTAACGGAACTATAAGAAATATAATTGGAGGAACAGTGTTCAGAGAGCCGATTATTTGTAAAAATATTCCTAAACTTGTCCCCTCATGGACAGATCCGGTAATTATTGGAAGACATGCATTTGGTGATCAATATAGAGCAACAGATTTTAAAGTTCCTGGAAAAGGAAAAATGGAAGTGAAGTGGACATCAGAAGATGGAAAAGATGAAATTAAATATGAAGTATTTAATTTTACAGGTCCTGGTGTGGCTTTATCAATGTACAATTTAGATAAATCTATAGAAGACTTTGCAAGATCCTGTTTTAGTTATGGCTTAATTAAAAAATGGCCTGTTTACATGTCTACAAAAAATACAATTTTAAAGCAATATGATGGAAGATTTAAAGATATTTTCCAAGAAATTTTTGACAAAGAATATAAAAGTGAATTTGAAAAAAATAATTTGACTTACGAACACAGATTAATTGATGACATGGTTGCATGTGCAATGAAGTGGAGTGGAAAATATATTTGGGCTTGCAAAAATTATGACGGAGATGTGCAATCAGATACCATGGCACAAGGTTACGGGTCTTTAGGATTGATGACAAGTACATTGTTAACTCCAGATGGAAAAGTAATGGAAGCAGAAGCTGCACACGGAACAGTAACTAGACACTATAGAATGCATCAACAAGGAAAAGAAACTTCAACAAACCCTATCGCGTCAATTTTTGCTTGGACTAGAGGATTAGCTCACAGAGGTAAATTAGATGGTAATGAAGAACTGATCAAATTTGCACAAACTTTAGAAAAAGTTTGTATTGAATGTGTGGAAAATGGATCAATGACAAAAGATTTAGCAATTCTTGTAGGTCCAAATAGTAAATTCTTAACTACAAATCAATTTTTAGATGAAATTGATGGTAATTTAAAAAAGAAATTAAATTAAACCCTTAAGCTTTTCAAAAGCTTCTTGAATTTTTGACTGGTCTTGTCCACCAGCTTGGGCAAAGTCTTTTCTTCCACCACCACCTTTACCACCAATAATTTCAGATCCAACTTTTACAAATTTAACTGCATCAAATTTATTTGTTAATTTATCTGTTACTCCAACAGCTAATCCAACCTTGTCATCTTTATTTGCAAATACAACCACAATACCTTCAACTAAATCTTTTTTACCTTTATCTACAAGTTTTCTTAATTCTTTTGGCGGTAATCCATCTATTTTTTGAAGTCTTAACTTAATTCCATTAATTTCTTCATCTTTAATAATATTTTTAGATTTATCTTCTAAAATTTTATTTACTGAGATAGTCTCTAATTGTTTATTTAAATTTTTAATTAAAGTTTTTTGATCAGCTTCTTCTAAACTTGGCTTTCCACCAAGTTTTATAATTTGCTGGCTTAATTCTTTAATTGTTTCCTCGTCTTTTTCTACAGATAGGTTTGATAATTTTTCTTTATTTTTTAAATATTCCTCTAATTGTTTATCTCTCAAAGCCTCAATTCTTCTAACCCCTGCAGCAATTGAGGACTGACTTACAATCTTAAATTTACCAATATCACCAGTGTTTTTAACGTGTGTTCCGCCGCAAAGTTCAGTAGAAAAATACTTGCCATCCTCGTCTCCCATTGAGAGAACCCTTACCTCATCTCCGTATTTTTCACCAAATAATGCTAGAGCACCATTTTCAACTGCCTCATCAGGTGTCATTAATCTAGTTTTTACATCAGATTTTTTAGAAACCATTTTGTTTACAAACTCTTCTATTTTATCGATTTCCTCATTCAAAATTGGCTTCATATGGCTGAAATCAAATCGCAATCTGCTTGGCTCTACCAAAGATCCTTTTTGAGTAACATGAGTACCCAGAACTCTCCTTAGAGACTCGTGTAATAGATGGGTTGCTGAATGATACGCACGAGTATTATCTCTTCTTTCTACATTAATTTTTAACTCTACACTTTCCTGTAATTTTATGGATCCACTCTTAACCTTTCCATAGTGCAAAAATAAATCTCCGAGTTTTTTTTGAACATCGGTTACTTCAAATTTAAAATCATTTGATACTATTTCACCAGTATCACCAACTTGCCCACCAGACTCACCATAGAAAGGGGTTTGATTTACTATAATCATTCCTTCATCATTTTCTTTTAATTGATCAACTTCTTTATTATCTTTTAAAAGAGATAAGACGATACCTTCAGCTTGGTTAGTTTCGTATCCTAAGAATTCAGTTGCTTCTAATTTATCTTTTATTCCAAACCAAATATCTTCAACCGCTGCATCACCAGAACCTTTCCAATTTTTTTTAGCAAGTTCTCTACTTTCCTTCATTAAAGATTGAAACTTTTCAGTATCGATTGACATAGATTTATTTCTTAAAATATCTTCGGTAAGATCTAATGGGAAACCATAGGTGTCATATAATTTAAAAGCTACTTCGCCTGGCAAAACTTTATCTATTTTAGATATTTCGTCATTTAAAATTTTTATTCCTCGATCTAGGAGAACTAAAAATTTTTCTTCTTCCATTTTTAAAGTTTCTTTAATTAAAGATTCAGCTCTAACTAACTCCGGGTAGTTTCCAGACATTTCAGTTTTAAGAGTGTCAAACAAATTATAAAAAACAGGTTCTTTAGATCCCAGTAAATGAGAATGTCTCATCCCTCTTCTCATAATTCTTCTAAGAACATATCCTCTTCCTTCGTTTGATGGCAAAACTCCTTCAGCAATTAAAAATGAACTAGCTCTTAAGTGGTCAGCTATTACTCTAAAACTTGCTAGATTAGATTTGTCCGATTTAACTTTTGTAATTTCAGATGCAGCACCAATTATTTTTTTAAAATGATCTGTTTCATAATTATCATGTGAACCTTGCAATAAAGCAGCTATTCTCTCAAGTCCCATTCCTGTATCAACAGATGGTTTTGGAAGATTAATTCTTTTATCTTTTGTAACTTGCTCAAATTGCATGAAAACCAAGTTCCAAATTTCGATAAACCTATCTCCATCCTCGTCTTTACTTCCGGGCAATCCCCCTGGTAAATGATCACCATGATCAAAAAATATTTCAGAACAAGGTCCACAAGGACCTGTCTCACCCATTGACCAAAAATTATCTGAAGTTGCTATTCTAATAATTCTACCATCGCTAAAACCCGCTATTTTCTTCCAAAAATTAAAGGCTTCATCGTCTTCCTGAAACACAGTTACATAAAGTTTATTTTTATCTATTCCAAAATCTTTTGTAATTAAGTTCCACGCATAATGAATTGCTTGCTCTTTAAAATAATCACCAAAAGAAAAATTTCCTAACATTTCAAAGAATGTATGGTGACGAGGTGTGTAACCAACATTTTCTAAATCATTATGCTTACCACCTGCCCTTACACATTTTTGTGAAGTTGTGGCTCTAACATAATCTCTTTTTTCTAATCCTGTAAAAACATTCTTAAACTGGACCATTCCAGAGTTAGCAAACATCAGTGTGGGATCATTGTTCGGAACCAAATTACTAGATTCCACAATCTTGTGATCGTTCTTTTCAAAATACTTCAAAAAAGTATTTCTTATTTCATTAAGTGTTTTGTCTGCCATATTTTTAAAATACAGCTTTTTTATTCTATGTCTAGATACCGAAGGGAAAAAAGGCGCTTAAATTAAGCGCCTTTTATTAATAAAGATGACCTATTAATTCTTTTTAGATGATGGAGGAGTGGCTTCTGCTTTGTCAGCTTCTTCTTTTTCAGCTACTTTCTTTTCTTTCTCCAATTTTTCAGGATCGATTGGATTTCCTTCTATTTTCTTAGAAATCACACCTGCTTTTTCTCTAATTGCCATTTCAATTTCTGCAGCAACTTTGGGATTTTGAGCTAGATAAGTCTTAGCATTCTCTCTACCTTGACCAATCTTCTCTCCTTTATAAGCATACCATGCGCCTGATTTTTCAATTATATCTGCTTTAGAACCAAGATCGACTAGTTCGCCCATCTTGCTAATTCCTCTTCCATACATCAAATCAAATTCAACAACTTTGAATGGTGGTGCTACTTTATTCTTAACTACCTTCACCCTTGTAGAGTTACCAATAATTTCGTCTTTATCTTTGATGGCACCAATTCTTCTAATATCCATTCTTACAGATGAGTAAAACTTAAGTGCATTACCACCTGATGTTGTCTCTGGACTTCCAAACATAACTCCAATTTTCATTCTGATTTGGTTAATGAAAATCATCATTGTATTTGTATTTGAAATTGAACCTGTTAATTTTCTTAAAGCCTGACTCATTAATCTAGATTGAAGACCAACATGATGATCTCCCATCTCTCCTTCAATTTCTGCTTTTGGAGTTAAAGCTGCAACTGAGTCAATAACGATTACTGAAATAGAGCCTGATTTTACTAGTGTATCAGCTATTTCTAACGCTTGTTCACCAGTGTCAGGTTGTGAAATTAAAAGTTCTTCAGTATTTACACCTAATTTTTTTGCATAAACTGGATCTAACGCATGCTCTGCATCAACGAATGCACAAATACCTCCAGATTTTTGAGCTTCTGCAACAACTTGTAATGCTAAAGTTGTTTTTCCAGATGACTCTGGTCCGTAAACTTCAATAATTCTTCCTTTTGGTAATCCACCTATACCTAAAGCTAAATCAAGACTTAAAGAACCTGTTGAAACAGACTCAATATCCATCGCTTTTTTTTCACCAAGCTTCATTACAGAGCCTTTTCCAAAATTATCTGTAATTTGAGCTATCGCAGCATCTAACGCTTTGTTCTTTTCTTTAACGTCCATTTCTTGATCTTTAGTAGATTTAACTACTTTTAGGTTATTTTTCGTCATTTTTTGCCTCTTTTTTTAAATTTTTTAACACTCGAATCATGAAATAAATGTACACATTTTGTTCTCATTAGCAATATATTTATTTTTTTGGCCTTAAAAATCAAATAATTACTTAAGTTTTAGATATTGGCTGTTTAGCAAGCCTACTGCCTTAAGCAGATTATATTGAGCCATTAAATAGTTTTTCTCAGAACTTGCTAAAGAAATTTGAGCTGAAAGTAATAATGCATTTGATTGGATAACATCTAAAGTAGTTCTGGAACCTCTTTCGTACTCTGCTGCTATTCCTTCATTAGCAATTTGGGAAGCTCTTACTTGAACTTTAACAGAGTTTAAAAAACTTTCAGAAGATTCGAGGCTAGACCAAGCACTTGCTACATTTGTTTCATTTGTTCTTACAGCATCATCTAACAATAATCTTTTTCTTGTAGTCAAATTTGAATTTTTTGAGATAGTTGATCTTTTTTTTCCGCCTGAATAAAAAGGCCAATTAACAGTTGCCTTCAATACGTCTTTTTCTCTTTCATCATAGGTAGAACTTAGATCGTCAGTATAAGATCTTTCTAAAGATAAAGAGGCTGTTGGTTTCAAATCTGACTCTGAAATTGCTAATTCTTTTTCAGCTTTAGCTAAGTCAAATTTTGCTATTTGAATATCAGGATTATTTTGTTTTGAAATACTAATTGCTTCATTTAAAGATTTTGGAATACTAACTATTGCATTTGAATTTTTCTGAAGTTGGTTTGGATCACTTATTTTACCAATAATATTTTCATAATTAAGTTTACTAATTAATAAATCACTTTTAGCTTTCGCAAACTGAGCTTGTGCACCTGCAAGAGAAGACTCGGATTGTGCTAGGTCAGTATTTGTAATTTGACCTCTATCTCTTCTAATTTTATCATTTTCAACTTGTCTAATTAATAAATTTAAATTTTTTCCATTAATATCTAAAGTTTCTCTAGATAAAATTAAACTTGTAAACGCATTAATTGCATTATGTAAAATATCTTGTTCTTTTTTAATTAACTGTGCTTTAGCTAAGTTTAATGCGGTAATGTTTTTCTGAAGGGTTAAATCTCTTCCAAAATCTAACAAAGTTTGTTCTAATTTAATTGAAGTGGTGAATGGATCCACATCAGTTACACTTGCATCACCTCCACTTTGGTTGGTAAGTTTGTTGGTATCCTCAATACTTTTTGATCCACTTAATGTTAATGATGGTTTGTAGTCTGCCTTTGCAATATTCACATCTTCCTCTGAAGCTTTAATGTTTTCTCTTTCAGCATTTAATTGAATATTATTTTTGTAAGTTTGATTTAATGCATCAAGAAGTGTAACTGCTAAAGCATTACTAAAATAAAATATTGATACGATTACTATTAAAAATATTTTTTTCATTTTGATTTATATACAGCAGTTTTTATTTGATGGTTACTGTTTAAATTTAAAATTATGGATGCATATTTATTCATATTTTTGAACATATTTTGAGTAATTCTTTGGTAAGTTTGCATAAAATTAATTACATCGCCTTTGCTCATTATTTTATGACTGCCCTTTTTCTTTGTTTTTAACCATAGTTTATGTTCCTGCTTTAATCTCCACTTTTGCAATAAACTAAAGTTTTTTGCCTTTAAGTAAATCATACAATTTAGCTGAGAATATAGCTTTTTATATTTGGTCTTTAATTGCAGATTAACATATTTTCTCCAAACAAGTTTATGATCATTTGCTTTTTCCATAGAATTAATTGATTTTTTTAATGTCTTGTTGGTTTCTGCTCTTGCTCCAACACACCATCCTTCGAAAATAATTATATCTGGTCTTTTATTAATTTTATTCCATTTATTTTTAGGAAATCTATCATCAATTGCCTTATTAAATTTTGGCAGTTTCATATTTTTAAATTTTTTTGCTTTTGATTTTTTAAAAAAATCCAACATCATATTGATATCATGAGTTCCAGGAACACCTCTAGTCAATAACATTGGGTGTACTTTTTTTGATAAACCTTTTCTTTCTTTTCTAGTTTTATAAAAGTCATCAATCGAAATTTTAAATACTTTTAACTTAAAATATTTTTCTAATATTATTTTTATTATTGAGCTTATTGTTGTTTTTCCTGTTCCTTGACCGCCGGCTAATCCAACAAAGTAGGGTTTTTTGTAATCTGATTTTTTTGCAATCCAAAAACATATAGGGATTAAAAAATTCTTAACCATCCTTTCTTTATTACCGAACTTTTCAGTTGAGGTTTCTTGTGATTTAATAAACTTAAAACAATCTTTTTTAACTTTATAAAAACACTCTTCAGATAATTTCATTGGGGTTTATTTTTCTTGATCCATTGGATGATTAAGACCATCGAAGAAAGCTACTTCTTTTAAATCTTCTACTTTTACTTCATCCACACAACCTAGATTAAATCCAGTCATAGTTGGTGCACTTCTTGGATTGTGATGAGTGTAAATTCCACACTCAGTACAAAAGTAGTGGTTAGCAACTTTAGTATGGTATTGATAAAGTTTTAATTTATCTGCTCCTTTAGTATTTTTAAAATCTTCATTTTTAACCATTCCCATTGTTGCATTTTTTCTTTTACAAATCGAACAGTTGCATCTTACAATTTTTACAAATTCGTTAACACTAGCATTAATTTCTGCTTCTACAGCTCCACAATGACAATTTAATTTCATATATCTCCTTTTTTATTTTAAAACACTTTTAGCTGCAATCTTATTTCCATCTAAGTCACGAATATAAGCATAATAATTTCCATCTTTTCTGACCCCTGGGCCTCCTTCATCCACTGCACCCTTAGAAATTGCAATATCATAAAATTTTTCAACCGCTTCTTTAGAGTCTGCTAATAAAGTAATTTGTGTTCCATTGCCAAAAGTTGCTGGTTTACCATTTACTGGGTTTGTAATATAAAAAATTACTTTTTCTGGTTCACCTAAATGAGAATAACCAATATATTTTTCAGTCTTTAAAATTTTTTTTAATTTTAATGGTTCAAGTATAACATCATAAAACTCACTAGACTTTTGATAGTCATTAGACCCCACCATTACAAAATCTAAAATATTCATGATTTATATTTATTTACTATTCTCCCCATTTTCCATGAAACTCATAAACTACCGCAGGTTTATCACCTACTACCCAACCATCATGACCTGGTTCAATTGAGTATGCATCACCAGCTTTATAAGTTAATTCAGTTCCATCATCATGTTTTGCGCAAACTGCCCCTGAAACAATTACGCCAAAATGTTTTGCTTTGCAGCTATCTGTGCCAACTGTTGGTTTAATATCTTGTGACCATTTCCAACCTGGTTGTAAAACTAATCTCATAACTCTTTGATCTCCTACTTTCACAATATCTATTTTGGCATTTTTAAAATTCGTGTTACTTTCGTCTGGATTGTCAAAAGTTTTGACTTCAATTGAACTCATTATTTTTCTCCTTTTATAATTAAATTAGAATTTAAAACTATCCTTGGTTAGAGTTATCCACAAGCATACAAAATGTAGTTTGGATGTTCACGTTTTGATTCACTTTTGATTCAATTACGGACTCAAAACACAACCTCTTGAGTGTATTAAATAAATAGGCTATAAATTAGAACAAAACAAGAACATGAAGCTAACAATCCCTTATTATTTACATAAAGCAGGCGCTGGTTTTCCTTCCCCTGCTACTGATTATATAGAAGAAGATATTGATCTGAACATGCATTTAATAAAAAATGTTCCAGCAACTTTTATCATCAGAGTTCAGGGTAAATCCATGGTCGATGTTGGGATTAATGATGGCGATTTATTAGTTGTCGATAAAAGTTTAAAACCAAAAAATTTTTCAACAGTGATTGCAAATGTTCATGACGAACTTGTAGTTAAAACTTTGGTTCAAGAAAGAGATAAAAAATTTTTAACTTCTGGGTCTAAAGAGTTTTCTGATAGAATTTTAATTAACGAAGAGCAAGATATTTTTATTTGGGGAGTTGTTACTTATGTCATCCATTCTACGTACTAAAAAAATAGCATTAATTGATTGCAATTCTTTTTACGTCTCGTGTGAAAGATTATTCAATCCAAAAATAAGAAGAAAACCTGTGGTCGTTTTATCTAATAACGATGGCTGTATCATTTCAAGATCAAATGAAGCAAAAGCTTTAGGAATTAAAATGGGAGAACCTTATTTTAAAGCAAAAGATATTATTCTTAAAAATAAAGTTGAAGTTTTCTCTTCTAATTATTCTTTATATGGAGATTTATCTAGAAGAGTGATGCGAACTCTTAAAAGATTTAATTCAGAAATAGAAGTTTACTCCATCGATGAAGCTTTTTTAGATTTATCAAACTTTCCTGATAGTGAAGTAGAAAAAGTTGGAAAAGAAATTAGAGAAACAGTTTTACAATGGACCGGTATTCCAACCAGTATTGGAATAGCCAATACAAAAACTTTAAGTAAAGTTGCAAATCATATTGCAAAGAAAAAACAATCAGGAGTGACAAGTTTAATTGGAATAGAAAACTTAGATCCTATTTTAGAAAAAGTTGAAATTAATGATGTCTGGGGTGTTGGAAGACAACTAACTAAGTTTTATCAAAAACATGGAATTTATAATGCTAAACAATTAAAAAATAAGTCTAATACCTGGATCAAAAAATCTTCAAATGTTTTAAGTTCAAGAACCGCAATGGAACTTAGAGGAATTTCTTGCATAGGTTTGGAGACAACTACAACAAAAAGAAAGAGCTGTGTAGTTTCAAGATCATTTGGAAAAAGAATTGAAACATTCCAAGAATTAAAAGAAGCAGTTGCAAATTATTGTTTAAATGCGTCTGAAAAAATTAGATCAGAGTCTTTAGTTGCAAAAGCAATTACTGTATTTGTTAGAACAAGTCCTTTCCAAAGAAACTTTGGATATTATTCAAATTCAAAGACTATTGATTTTCCAATTGCAACAAATAATAGTATTGAAACAGTTAAAACAGCAGTTTCAATTTTAGAAAACATTTTTAAAAATGGTTACCGTTATCAAAAAGCAGGTGTCATGCTGACAGGACTATCGAATGCTAGTGACAAAACAAATTTATTTACATCTGAAAAAGATGAAAAAATTAACAGCTTAATGCGATCAATTGATAATACAAATCATCGATATGGAAGATCTACCTTGAGTGTTGCAAGCGCTGGAGTTCATAAGAAGTGGAATATGCGAAGACAGTATTCTTCTAAAATTGATACGGCTGATTTCTATTGCTTGCCAACAATTAGAGCTTAGATCAAAAACTCTATAGTCCACCTGATGAAAATAAAAATTTAGCAACATCTTCAACACCAATTTGCTTTTTCATCTGGCAAAAAACATAAGGTAAGCCATTTCGGGCCTTTTTTACGTCTTCTTTCATGGTTTCAAGATTAACATCCACATGAGGAGCTAAATCTGTCTTATTGATAATTAATAAGTCTGACTTTTGAATAGCAGGACCACCTTTTCTTGGAATATCTCCACCCATTCCAACATCAATAACATAAATGGATAAATCAACTAATTCAGGACTAAAAGTTGCTGCTAAATTATCTCCACCAGATTCGATTAAAATCAAATCAAGATCAGGAAATTTTTTTTTCATATTTTCAACAGCAAGCATGTTGATTGAAGCATCTTCACGTATTGCAGTATGTGGACACCCTCCTGTTTCAACTCCTTTAATTCTCTCTAAAGGTAAGGCTTGGACTTTCATCAAAAATTCTGCATCTTCTTTTGTATAAATATCGTTTGATATTACAGCCATAGAAATTTTTTTTGATAAAAATTTGCACAGTTCAGCAGTCAAACTTGTCTTTCCTGCACCAACAGGTCCACCTATTCCAACTTTTAATGGGCCATTTATATTTTTCATGTTTTATAAATTCGTGTTTTCAAATTTTCATGCTTAATACTGTAGATATCACTATTAAAACAAATTCCGCCTAAGTCTTCTAAATTTAAATTTTCACTTTCTTTTTCTATTTCTCTAATTAAATCATAAGTCTGAATTATACAGTCTTGACCAATTTTTTGTCCAATTGGTATATGTTTAATACAAACATTAATTTGATTTGATACAAAGGATTGTAGATAAGATACTATCGTTAGGTTTAAAGGTATACAAAAGTATTTAGCAGCTTTAGCAACTGCAATTGGATAAGCAGTATTTTCCTCAATTTTAAAATTCCAACTATCAGCCAAAACTTTTCTAAATGCATTACCCATTTCAATAGATTCTATTTTTCTTTCCTTACTTGGACAAAGTGAAAGAGCAAGCTCATTTAACTCTTCTCCCTGATAGGTATATTTCATTAAAATTATATCATTTCTACCAGTTCCATATTTTAAGATACATTTTAAACAATCCAAAATATCTTCTTTTGACTTAATTAAATTATCATTAATCATGGCTTCTAAACCATGAGAATATGAAAAACTTCCAATAGGAAATGATGGTGAAAACCAAGTTTGAAGAATTTGCAAAGACTCTTTCAAATTTTTTTTATTTTTTAATTTAGTGTTTATGGCTGTGGGTTCTACCAATTCCATATGCTCCTCCCTCTGGTTTAAAAGGTCTTAAAACTTTCTTAACCTTTCCACCTAATTTTAATATCATTTTTTTTATTACTTCATCATATTTTATAAAAATTCTATCTTTTTCAATTTGGCATGGCATATGTCTATTTCCGATATGCCAGATTAATTGCATTAAATTTTTTCCTTTTATTTCTAATAAACTTTCCTTTTTGTTTTTTATTAAAATCAAATTTCCACTTTGAAGTCTAAATGCTTGATTTTCTGAAAGTGATTTTGTCTCTGGTAAATTGACTAAAAATTCAAAACCATTATCTGAAACAAGTTTTTTTCTTCTTAAAAATCGCTCATCATAGGATAAAGATATATGATCTTTAGCTCTATTTTTGGCAATTTTATTTACAATTAAAAAACAATTATCCATAAGTTTAAAACATAAAATATCTTTGTGCTAAAGGAAGTTCTTTAGCTGGTTCACAAGTAATTATTTCACCATCAGCCTTTACTTCATAAGTTTCAGGATTAACTTCAATCTTTGGACACTTATTGTTTAAAATCATATCTTTTTTTGAAATAGCTCTTGTGTTTTCTACAGGTAATAAGTCTTTTCTAATACTTGCATCTTTTAAAGAATTCTTTTCAAGAGCTAGTTTGCTTGTGAAAATTACAGAAGATTTCTCCAAAGAAGTTCCAAATGATGAAAACATTGGTCTAGTGTATACTGGCTGAGGAGTTGGAATTGATGCATTTGGGTCTCCCATTTGTGCACAGGCTATACTTCCTCCTATTAGTATCATTTCTGGCTTTGCACCAAAAAATGCTGGGTCCCATAAAACTAAATCTGCACGTTTATTTTTTTCAATACTTCCAATATGTTTTGAAATCCCATGAGCAATTGCAGGATTAATTGTATATTTTGCTAAATATCTTTTAACTCTAAAGTTATCATTGTCTCCTTTTTCCTCTGGTAAACTTCCTCTTTGAACTTTCATTTTATGTGCTGTTTGCCAAGTTCTAATTATAACTTCTCCAACTCTACCCATAGCCTGACTATCTGAAGCAATAATTGAAAAAGCACCCATATCATGAAGAATATCTTCTGCTGCGATTGTTTCTCTTCTTATTCTACTTTCTGCAAATGCTACATCCTCTGGAATAGATTTATCAAGATGGTGACAAACCATTAGCATATCTAAATGTTCTTCTATTGTATTAACCGTATATGGTCTGGTTGGATTTGTTGAGGAAGGAATAACATACTCTTCTCCACAAACTTTAATTATATCTGGTGCATGTCCACCGCCAGCACCTTCTGTATGAAAAGCATGAATAGTTCTTTTGTTAATTGCTTTGATAGTATTTTCTACAAACCCACTTTCATTTAAAGTGTCTGTATGAATCATTACTTGCACATCGTTTTTGTCAGCAATATTTAAACAATTATCAATTGCTCCAGGAGTGGTTCCCCAATCCTCATGTAGTTTAAGTGCTGAGGCTCCGGCTAGAATTTGTTCCTCAAGACCTTCTGGTAATGAAGAATTTCCTTTCCCAGCAAAAGCTAAATTCATAGAAAAACCATCAGCAGATTGGATCATTCTTTGTATATGCCATGGTCCCGGTGTACATGTTGTTGCAAGTGTACCATGAGCAGGTCCAGTACCTCCTCCAAGCATGGTCGTGATACCTGAGTGTAAAGCATCATCAATTTGTTGTGGGCATATATAATGAATATGACTATCAAAACCCCCTGCTGTTAAAATTTTTCCTTCACCTGCAATTATCTCTGTTCCTGGACCAATAATAATATTTACTTCAGATTGAGTGTCTGGATTTCCAGCTTTACCAATTTCAAATATTTTTCCATCCTTTAAACCAACATCAGCTTTATAAATTCCATTTACATCAACTATTAAAGCATTAGTTATAACTGTATCTGCAGCTCCTTTTTTTCTACTAATTTGAGATTGACCCATCCCATCTCTAATTACTTTTCCACCACCAAACTTTACCTCTTCACCATAAGTTGTTAGATCGTTTTCAACCTCAATAATCAATTCAGTATCTGCGAGCCTTACTTTGTCTCCTGTTGTGGGCCCATACATATCCGCATAAGCTGCTCTAGAAATTTTAGCCATTATAATTTACCCATAACTTTATTATTGAACCCGTATATTTTTTTTGATCCTTTAATTTCTATAAGCTCAACATCTTTAGATTGACCTGGTTCAAATCTTACAGCAGTTCCTGAAGGTATATTTAATCTTTTTCCATATGATAATTCTCTGTCAAAAACTAAATACTCATTTGTTTCAAAAAAATGATAATGGCTTCCAACTTGTACAGGTCTATCTCCAGAATTAGAAATTTTTATCTTAGTAACTTTGGTGTCTTTATTTAATTCTATATGCTCGTTTTTTGTAATTACTTCACCTGGCTTCATAATACTATCATCTAATAGGTTTGTGCACTGTTACTAATTTAGTTCCATCAGGAAAAGTAGCTTCTACTTGAACTTCCTTCACCATGTCTGGAATACCTTCCATACAATCCTTTTTTTTAATAACATGAGCTCCTGCCTCCATCAGTTCTGCAACACTTTTACCCTCTCTAGCTCCCTCGACAACAAAATCTGTTATTAAAGCGATAGCCTCTGGATAATTCAATTTTATACCTTTTGATAACCTATTTTTAGCGACAATCGCTGCAAGGCTTATTAAAAGTTTATCTTTTTCTCTAGGAGTAAGTTTCATTTATATATTCCATACTTTTGGTATCTTTGAACCTTCAAAAAAATAAGACAAAATTTTATCAATTGCAAATTTAAGATTATAACTATCTTTAGATAAAAGTCTTACTATCAATTTATTATCCCAATGTGAATAATTTGAAGTTGTATTTTCATTGTTAGTTAAAGTTTCAGACAGATTATTGACGTTATTCAAAAACTTATTTCCTACAATAATAATTGTCGCAACTGCAGAATTATTATTTAATGTCGAAAAACTATTCAAATATTTTTTTTCGAATAAACCTGTATTTATTGCTTCTGTATGAATTAATTTTTTATCAATATTAATATTCCAAAAATCTGAAAAATATCCCTTTTCAAACTCCTCCTTCATAGAAGTTCGTCCAAAAATAATATTTTCGCAAAGAAGTAAATTTGAGTCTTTTGATAAATTAAAATTAATTTTTCTTTTTAAGTTACAATTATTAAATAAAATTAATTCTTTAGGTAACCAAAATAAATTTGAATTGTTTGATAAATTTAAATTAATTACTAAGTTTGCTGGATCTTCAAACCCGCTATAAATCTTTTCTGCAGCTTGAGTTGAAATACAGAGATCGGATTTTTCGATCTCCATATAGTAATTGTATTCATCTCCACTAGTAATTCCACCAGCAGTATTGATGAGCATTAATTGTTTTAAATTTTCATGAAAATCTGGCATCAATGCTTTTAAAGATCCTTGTTGATAAAGTTTTTGTAAGTTTTGATCTTTTATTTTTATTTCTAATCTGCCTTTAGATTTTTCTAATTTTTTTTGACTTATATTCATCACATCATCCTAGCACAAAAAAACCTCTTTATAGTTTGCCAATTTTATAGCTTGAATTATTTACCTTTTTAAATAAAAAGAGCGCATGCAGAACCAAGAAATAGTCAAAATAATTGAAAACCTTAAAGGGCGAAGAAATTATGAGCAAAAAAGAGCCTCTAAATTAGGTTTTGCCTCTCTTTATGATTACTTTGAAGACAAAATCTCAAAGGAACAAAAAGCTATTGAAGACGAACAAAAAGAATTAGAAGCTACAAAAGCTGATAATCAACCAAAAGCTGATAATCAACCAAAAGCTGCTAAAAAAAGCTGTGGTTGTTGCTAAACTTTAAAAAGTTTGTCAGATAAATTTTGTAAATTTTCTCCCCAGAAAACTTCTTTGGAAATTTTTTTGAAATCTACATCAAATACAGTAGACATTGCGGAAGCATAAATTGCTCTTGAATCTATTGTAGAATTTAAATCTCTTCCTTCAAATAACTCTTTTTTCTTTAAGCCTGGCCAATCAGTATGAACTTGTGCTTTTTTAACTAATCCACCTGCCATTAAGATAGCTGACCCGTAACCATGCTCAGTTCCATTACTACTATTCTGCTTAATTGTTCTTCCAAACTCTGTTAATGTTAAAATTAAAGTATTATCAAAAGCTTCCTCAGTCATTGAGGATTTAAGAGATCTAAAAATATTATCACAATCTCGAAGACAATCAGCATGAGCTCCATCAGTTGCACCTTGCGCTGCATGTGTATCAAATCCATCAACTTCAAAAACAGCCACACTTGGACCATCAGGTTTTGAGAGTTCATTGGCAGCATTCGATGCAAGAACCCAACTATGATCACTTGCTGTATTACTAAATTCTCTTGTTTGTATTATCTCTAAATTCTCACTCAATAATTGTTCATCATACTCTTTATATGCATCCTGAATCATTTTAAGAGTTTGTGGATATGGCAATTTATATCCAACAGGAAAATAATTATTGTTCATTGGAACACCTCTAATCAATAAAGGCATTGGTAAAGCTAATGCTAATCCATTTCCTGTTAATCCAGCAATTTTCATTCCTCTTCCAAGCCAACCTGTTTTTTCTTGATAAGGTATTTTACCTCCAGACTCCATTAAGTTTTGCCCATCAAAGTGTGACCTACCTGTGTAAGGAATATTTGTTGCATGGACTGCTGCACTTTGATTTTGATCCCAAAGATTTTTAAATGTTTTTAATGCTGGATGTAAATCAAAATCTGAGGTTAATTTTAAGGTTCTATCAAGATTAATTTTGCTTCTTAGCTTTTCAAAGTTTTTATCTCCTTTAATAGGAATAGCACATAAACCATCCATTCCTCCACGAAGCATTATAATTACTAAATTTTTCTTATTTCTTGAACTTGCATAAGTTTGTCCACCAAACCCTGCAAAATATAATGATGTAAGCGCTGTGGTCTTTAAAAAATCTCTTCTTGTTATTTTCATGATCTTAAAAACTCTGGGTGATTAAAAAGTAAAGTTTGTTTTTCAACAATTCTACTTTTTTGATTTAAATATTTCATTATTTTATCGGGGTTATCAAAGTTTTTTTCAACTATATTTTGATAATACATCTCATTATTATTTTGCATTTTCGAAAATGAATGACTTAATTTTGCATAAACAAGTCTTCTTATTAGTAACTCTGGAGAAATCCAATCATCAGAATGATCAGACCAACCATTAGGTTGTTTTGCTCTATAAGGATGTTGACCTATATTTCTTAATAATCTCTCAGGGGATCTTTGTTTTTTTGTTGGTTTAACTCCTAATTCAAAAGAATCCATTGTTTCAGGTGAAGGAGGCCACTCTAAATCTCCCAATTTAGCAACTTGAATAAACCAATTTTCTGGTGTTTGAAATTTTTTAAATTTTTCGTTGTTATCAAATGCCACCTTTATTGCTGCTTTGTGTATCTCTGGTAAATGTCCATCAGATTTTTTGAAAGCATCAATAATAGGTTGTTTCATGTCTTTTGTAGGTTCATCTGTAATTAAATATCTACAAAGTCTTTCAGCAACAAAATCTCTGCAATTTGGATGATTTACCAGATCCTTGATCACAGCTGCTAAAGCTTTTTTTCCTCTCTTATATTCTTTCCCTAAAACAGTTTTTTTTCCTCTTTGATGATACTCAGAATTAAACCAAACATTCCCTGTTTCTAAATTTTGTTTGCTCCATCTATGTTGCCAACCTGTCATAATATATGCTAATTGAATAACATCTTCTTGAGTGTATCCAGCTTTCGGTGAAACTGTATGTAATTCTAAGAGCTCTCTTCCGTGATTTTCGTTAATTGTTGCAGGTTCTTTTTTTCTACGTCTCCACTCTTCACCAGCAGTAACACTCTTTGGTCCAGCACTTTCGCTATTATCTAAGTGATGGATCATTGCCCAAGAAGTCGTTACATCATAAACCATTTTTTCAAATGATTGATTTAAATTTGGTCGAATAATTTCTCTTTGATATGCGCCTGTTGAATAATTTGCTAAAAAATCTTTTTCGCTAATTGCAAAAAAATTCCCCCAAAACATCCAAAGTTTAGCTAACACAGGATGGTTACTATTGATACCTTCATTATGTCTGATTGATATTTCTAGAGACTCCCAAAATTTTTGACCAGTCTTGTGTCTTAAAATATCTTTGTGTGTTTTATAAAGAGTTTTATTGTCTTTATATTTTTTTCGTAAAACTTTTCTATCACCATAAACCCAATCTCTATAATGTTTCCTAAGTTCTTTTTCAGAGTATATTTTTCCTTTCCACGAAAAGTCTGGAATTTCATCGACTTGATTGAGTGCCCAATTTAATGGATCTAAAGGAATATCTTCATTTGGTCCAATTCCAAATGCGACTTTTCTAAAAAAGTTTTTCATATTTTATTTAATTTTATCAATATCGTGAATATTTGTTAAGCAATTATTAAATTCTTCAATATTTTCTCTTAAAGCTAAACTGGAAATTGAATAAATCATTATTAACAAGAAAACTAAAGGTAACGATGTAATTACCGATGCATAACTTTTAATAAGTAAAATATAAAAAATTATAAATAAAGCTGACCGAATAAGAACAGTTTTTCTGAATACACTAATTATTGAAAAAGAATGCTTTAGTAAATTAAAGAAGCTCATTTGAGATGGTCCAAAATATCTTTTGCCTCTTATGGATGGAATAGAAATTAAATCTTTTTCTATTTTTTTTAATGAGCCAGAAAAACTATTCCAGGTAGCCTTTTCTTCTAAAAGTTTTTTTACAGTTGATTTTGACAAACAAGTAAAGTTGCCAAATTTAATTGATTTTCCTGTAAATGCATAAGTTAAGAATTTGTGAAACTGATAACATAATTGAAAAAATAAACCTTCAGATCTCTTAACTCTTTCACCAATAATTGATCTTTCGCTTGATTGTTCTGAAAGTTGAATGAAACTTTTAATTTCTTCAGGTCTATCTTCGCCATCACCATCCATTGGAATTACAAAATCAAAATCTTTCTTTTCAAATATATACTTTAAACCAGAAGCAATACATCTTGCATGGCCTCTATTTTCTTTCATATTTATTATTTCTATAGAGCTAATATTTTCTGTATTTAGATAAGTATCAATTATCTGTTGGGATGACGCATCATTAATAACCACTAATGAAATATCATGATTTAAATTATTTATTTCATTGTTAATATTCTCAATCAGAAGTTTTAATGACTCTCTGTCATTATAAATGGGAATTAATATCACATATTTCATCTATCTTGATCCTACACAAACATTATCAAGGCACATGTAATCTTTCAATTGATCGAGTTTTTCTCTTTCAACAAAACCATCCCAAACTGGTCTGGATTTTAAATGATAAGATAAGTTTCCAGCACTCCACTCATCACCTAAAACTACATTAATTTTTGAGTTAAATTGTTGATCCCAGGCATATTGTGTTTTAACTGCGATTTCTTTTCCTGGATAATCAGTTCTCTTATCATCTTTTGAAATCGAAACATAAGCATAAAGCACAGGTGATAAAAAAAAGAAGAAAATAAATCCAACCATGAATGGTTTTAACATCTTAAGATTAATTTGAGCTTGAAACAAATAAACAGTTAATGTGCCAAAAAACAAATAGAATGGTGTCATCCACATCGTTCTAATTTTTGATCCAGTAATTAATGATGTTAAAAACATTAAAATAATTGGCAAAATATTAATTGCTAATAAAAATAGTAATTTTTTATCTTTAAACTTTAAATTTAATTTAATTTTTTTAACTAGTAACCAGGATAATATTAAAAAAGGAATTAATATACCTACTTGTTTTAACAAAAAGATTATTGGAAATTTAATATGATCTATAAAGCTAGATTGTTCTAAGCCAGTTCTGGCTAATCCATATGTAATAGTAATAAAATCGTTGTTATATAACCATATAAAATGTGGAACTAAAACTACTAAAAAAACCTCAAGAGTGATTAGATATTTAAAATCGAATTTTCTCTCTTTTTTGAAAAAAATTAAATAAATTAATAAAAAATCGATGGATGCTAACAAATAAATAAACAAATATTTTGATAGAAAGCCAAAAGCAGCAAATAGACCTACTAAAAAACAATCTAAAAACTTTATTTCTTTACTGCTATAAATTTTCCATGAATAATAAATTGTTAAAGACCAGAAAGGTAACTGGCAAACATTCACATTAAATTCTGGAGTGGTGAAATTATAAAAATAAATAGCTTCGATTAATAAAACAGAAACTAAACCTAATAATTTATTATTAAATATTTCATTTGAAAATTTAAAAACATAATAAAAAGAAATAATTACAAAAATTTGACTTAATAAATAATATGCCCAATCTTGAGATCCAAAAATTTTAAAAAATACTTCTGGAAAGAAAGCACTCATGGGTGGATGTTTATTAAAACCCCAATCTAAATTACTCCCCCAAGCTAAAGCCTCAATAGTATCTAGCGGTAAATTATGATTTGTAAGTGATGGAATCAAAGTCCAAAAAATTAGATGAGTTGTAACAAAAATATAAAAAACATTATTGATATTTTTGTTATTAATGGTCATTTATAAATATTTATATCAATTAAGCTTGCTTGACACCCATAATTTGCTGAATATACTGCGAGCGATTAATATTAAGCTATGCCAAAGACTGCTAAAGCAAAGAAAAAAGTATCAAAACCAAAAACAAAAGTTGCGATTAAGCCAAAACCAGCTTTGGCCAAGGTTGTATCTAAAGGACCTATAAAAATTTCAAAAACTTATGTTCCTAAAGATACTGAAAAATATATGTGTGAAAAACATAAAGTATATTTCAGAATGAGACTAACTGAATGGAAAAAGGAATTAATTAAAGCTAATAACGAAGCTCTGTACAATGGTAGCATGGATGATAACAATATTTCTGCTGACATTGTGGATCAAGCAAACTCGTATATTGATAGCAATGTAGAAATGAAAGCAATTAATCGTCAAATTAAATTAATATCAGAAATTGATAAAGCATTGAGAAGAATTAGAGAAGATACTTATGGTTATTGTTTGGATACAGCAGAACCAATTGGATTAAAGAGATTAATGGCAAGACCTGTCGCCAAATACACCATAGCCGCACAAGAAAAGCATGAAAAAGATGAAAAAGTTCATGCAGATGACTAAAAATGAAAAAAAAACCATCTAAACAAAATTCAATCTCATTCCTATTTGCTAAAAAATATATTTATTTTTACTATCCTTTCTTTTGGATTGTGCTGTTGCTATATTTATTTTTAAAATGAACAAAAAATTAGTTTTAATAATTATAATAATTGTGGCTATTGAGTTCTCTGGATATGGAATTCTTAGTACTTTGTACAGATTGTTTGGATAAACCTTTAAGGTTTAGGAATTTTGGCTTTCTTATCCATAAAAGCATAACCTTTTACAACAGCTTCTCTGTCAGCTATTTCTAGATACCATCGTGATAAGTTTTTATAATTTTTTAAGCCAATATCATGCCATTCATGTCTTGCCATCCACGGCCAGGTTGCAATATCAGCAATTGTATAATCAGTGCCAGCAAGAAATTTCGATTCCATTAATCTTGCATCCAATTCTCCATAAAGTCTTTTTGTAATTTTAAAATATCTTTCCTCACCAAAATCACTTTTACCTGGATTGTAGTGATGAAACTGATGATGTTGACCAATCATTGGACCTACAGTTCCCATTTGAGCCATTAACCATTGATTAACAACCAGTCTATCCTTTTCATTATAAAATTTTCCACTTTTATCGCCTAGATACATCAATATTGCACCAGATTCGAAGATGCTTTTATTGTTCTCATGATCAATGATTACAGGAATTTTTCCAAATGGACTGATTTTTAAGTAATCTGGTTTAAATTGTTCATCTTTACCTAAATCAACTTTGGTTACTTTGTACTCATAACCAATTTCTTCAAGCATAATACTTATTTTCCATCCATTGGGAGTATTGGCAGAAAATAGTTCTATCATTTTTTAATTCCAAGTCTTTCTTGTGCAGCTTTAGAGGTTGTTGTGAATTCAAATCTTAATTTTTCATCTGGTTTAGCATATTTAAAACAACCTCTTGCTGCTAATGCACCTTCATGAAACCCTGAAAGAATTAATTTTAATTTTCCTGGATAAAAACAAATATCACCAATTGCAAATATTCCCTCTATATTGGTTTCAAAATTTTCAGTGTTAACTCCAACAGTTTTTTTATTTATATTTAAACCCCAATCTAAAATTGGCCCAAGCTGCATGATTAAACCAAAGAAACCTAATACATAATCAGATTTAATTTCTTTAATTTCACCTTCATCATGTTTTATTTTAATTTTTTCAATTTGTTTATCTCCAGTTACAGAGTCCATTTGATATTTCGTAAATAAATTTAACTTTCCTTGATCATTAAGATCTTTTACTTTTTGAACACTAGACTCTGCTCCACTAAACCCATCTCTTCTATGTATTAAATTTACTTTTGAAGTATTTGATAGCTCTATAGCCCAATCTAAAGCAGAATCTCCTCCCCCAAATATTGAAATAGTTTTATCTTTAAATATTGATTTATCTTTAATTGAGTAAAATAATGAATTGCCTTCAAATTTTTCACATTCTTTTACTGAAAATTTTCTAGGCTCAAAGGAACCAACGCCACCAGCTATTACAATTGCTGCAACATCAAACTTTACTCCACCAGAGGTTTTAACATGCCATCTATTTTGATTTTTTTTTAATTCTTCTACTCTTTCATTTAAATGAAATTTGACATTGAAAGGTTTAATTTGTTTTAAAAGATTATTGGTTAGCTCTTCTCCAGTACATTCAGGTACGGCTGGGATATCATAAATTGGTTTATCAGGGTAAAGCTCGATACATTGACCACCTGCTTTATCAAGATTATCTACTATCTCACAACTCAATCCTATAATTCCAAGTTGATGAGCACAAAATAATCCTGTTGGCCCTGCTCCAATAATTAATACATCTGTTTTATTCATTTAACCTTGCTTTGATGGAATATTAACTTCTAAACCATCCAACTCATCTGAAACTATTAACTGACAACTTAATCTACTATTATTTTTTGGTTCAAACGCCATATCAAGCATATCTTCTTCACCATCTTCTTTTGCTGGAAGCTTATTTAACCATTCCTCTTTGACATAAACATGGCAGGTAGCACAAGCCATTCCACCTCCACAATCTGCATCAATTCCTGGAATATCGTTTTGTATAGCGCCTTCCATCACAGTTAAACCATTTTGAATATCGATTGTGTGTGTTTTATTATCGTCGGTATGATATGTAATTTTTGCCATGCGTTATATATAGTTCCTTATCCAAATTGAACAAGTAAGTAAAATCATACTTAGTATATTTTTAAATATTTTGAGGCTCGGGCAGCTCTTTTTTTATAAAATAGCTTGTATCTTCTTTTTGTTTCATTAGTGCTGGAATAATTTCTTTATAAGCATCAATTAATCCATCATTTGGTTTTGGTAATTGATCTTTAATATGGTGATGTAATTTATCTAAATTATAAGATGGAACTGTGGGAAACATATGATGAGTTAAATGATATTCCATTTTCCAATATAAAAAGCTTAATATTGGATTTAAATACATTTCACGTGATGTAACTCTGTGATCTTTTATATTCCTTGCAAGTCCTGCATGTTGAGTGAATGCAACAAGTTTATGTAAAGTTTTTCCATAAAATTGTGGTAGTACAAAATACAATAAAGGCATCCAAGAAGAAACGATTATAGACCACAAAATAATTAAAAGCCAAATAGCAACATAAAATCTTGAAATAAAAATTGCTTTTGCATGTGCATTTTCTGGAATGCTATCTTGCATGACTTTTGTTTTTATTCCTAAAGCGTGTTGAATAATTTCAAATGAAATATGTTTTTTAAAAAAAACTAAATCTAAAAATGGAATTATATTTATAATTAATCTTTTAGGTGTTTCTTTTAAATCATTTCCATATTCAATCTCGTGATCAAAAGGATTTTCTGTTGAATAAGTATTTCCATGATGAACAAAGTGTGTGTATCTCCATCTAGTTGGTTCAAAGTTAGCCATGTAAGACGAGATATAATAAAAAAATTCGTTTAAAAATTTTGATTGAAAAGCAGTTTTGTGACCTGTCTCATGCCATAATGGGTTAGAGAATGAATAAATGTTTCCATAAACTAAAAACCAAAATACTGACCACCATGTGCCCCAAGTTTCATACGCAAGAATTCCAGTTACTAACAGCAATCCAAAAAAAACTAAAACATGTTGAAGTCCTTTTATATCTGATTTCTTAGAAAGCTCTTTAAGAACTTCTTTATCAACTTGGCATTTGTGCCATTTTTCTAATTTAACATCCATAGATAAAAATTATGTATAGTTATTATACATAATTTTAATAAAGGTAAAAAAAAAGGGCAAGTACAAAAATTGTACCTGCCCTTAATTTAAATTTTAGCTAATTACTTAGCTCTTCTTCCGGCAGAACTAGTTGCAGCAGCCCAAATTACTAGACCAAATGCAATTTTGTTAATGAAGTCAGCTAAGTTGTAAACGACGTTAAGTGAGTTAGCGTCTACTCCACCAGTTAAGTAACCAAATACATAACCTAATGGGTAAATTGCCCAACCTACTGTAACGATCATTCTCATTGCACCAAAAGCAGTCACAAGAGCCTTGTTACCACTTTTCGCTGCAGCTTTACCAGCTTCACCTGAGAATACTTCATAAAGAATGTATACCCAACCTGCCATTCCGATGATGAAACCAAGTGTAGCATTAATGTAACCTGCTTCACCTAAGTATCCACCGATTAGCATTACTAATGAACCAATTAACAATCTCCAGAACATTCCAGAATTTGCTTTGTTAATAGCTGCTAGAATTAAATAGAATTCTACCATTTGTAATGGCACAGTGATTAACCAGTCAATGTATCTGTAAACAGTTGGCGAGTCTCCAGTAGCAACCCATACTTCTCTCATGTACATGTAGTGTATGAATGCAATACCAGTTACTAGACCAGCAACAATAACTGATGTTCTCCAGCCTGATGCGACATTGCCTGCTTCCATGAAAAAGAAAGCAGTAGCTGCTAACATTCCCATAGAGATAACCCAGAATGAAATTCCTACGAAGTCATCTTGCATCAACATCGTTGCGTCTGCTGCAATAGCTATACCTGAAAATCCAATCAGAGCCATAGCTGCTAAAGCAAACAGTTTAAGTTTTTTCATAAAAAACTCCCTCTTCGTTAGTTTTTATTTTAGTTTATATAAACTAGACTTAAGTTACCTTAAGCCAATTTCGTGGTTAAATAGCAAATTAAAATAGTTTTATGAAGACTTAATTGTCACTAATAAGCATTGATTTTACTTAATTTTTAAAATTAAATACAATTTATAAGTTAAAAACCAAAAAAAATAAGGAATTCGAATCAATTTTTTATGTCTTCTAAGTTTAATGAAATTTACGAAAATTCTATAAAAAATCCTGAAATATTTTGGCAAGAAGCCTCGGAAGATATCTTTTGGTTTAAAAAACCAGTAAAAATTTTAAATAAATCTAACCCACCTTTCTATAAATGGTTCGAAGATGGGGTCACAAATACATGTTATAACGCTTTAGACATCCATATTGATCAAGGAAGAGGTCAAAAAACAGCTTTAATCTACGATAGTCCTATTACAGGTAATAAAAGTAAGTTCACTTATGAGGAATTAAGGTCAAAAGTTTCTAAATTTGCTGGGGCATTGAAAGCTCAAGGGGCCAATAAAGGAGACCGAGTGGTTATTTACATGCCAATGATCCCTGAAGCAGTGATTGCTATGCTTGCTTGTGCAAGAATTGGTGCAATTCACTCTGTTGTCTTTGGTGGGTTTGCTTCAAATGAGCTTGCAAGCAGAATAGACGACAGTAAGGCAAAGATATTGGTGACTGCTTCATGCGGTTTTGAGCCCGGAAGGACAGTTGAATACAAGCCGCTTGTGGATGAAGCTATTAAAATAGCTAATCACAAAATTGAAAAGATGATTTTGTTTCAAAGACCTGGTAATGAGGTTAAATTAAATGCTCCAAATGAGGTCAGTTGGGAAGAGGTGGTCTCTAATGCTAAGAATGCAGACTGCGTGGAGATGAACTCCAATGAGTTTGCTTATATTTTGTATACTTCAGGAACAACCGGAACTCCTAAAGGTATAGTAAGAGATATTGGAGGTCACATTGTTGCTCTCAAATGGACCATGAAAAATATCTACAACATTGATACAGATGATATTTGGTGGTCAGCAAGTGATATTGGTTGGATTGTAGGGCACTCATATATTGTCTACGCTCCATTGTTCAAAGGATGCACAACAGTTTTATTTGAGGGTAAGCCAGTAGGAACTCCAGATGCTGGGGCTTTCTGGAAAATAATATCTGACTATAAGGTAAAGTCTCTTTTTACAGCTCCGACAGCTTTTAGAGCGATTAAAAAAGAAGATCCTGACGGTAAATTTTTCTCAAAATATGATTTGAGCAGTTTTGAAAGCTTATTCCTTGCTGGAGAGAGAGCCGATCCAGATACTATTAAGTGGGCTGAAAATTTACTTAAAGTTCCTGTGATAGATCATTGGTGGCAAACTGAGACTAGTTGGGCGATCAGTTCAAATTGTACTGGTATTGAAATGATGGAAACGAAATATGGTTCAGCCTGCAAAGCTGTTCCTGGATATGATGTAAAAATAATTAAGCCAGATCAATCTTTAGCAAAACCAAATGAAATGGGAGACATTGTTGTTAAACTGCCTTTGCCTCCTGGCACTTTCCCAACATTATGGAATGCAGATCAAAGATACAAAGAAAACTATATGTCTAATTATGAGGGATTTTACCAAACATATGATGCAGGTCATATCGATGATGATGGTTATATTTGGATCATGTCTAGAACTGATGACATTATAAATGTGGCTGGTCATAGATTATCTACAGGTGCAATCGAAGAAGTATTGTCCGAACATCAATCTGTTGCTGAATGCGCGGTTCTTGGTATTGCGGATAAATTGAAAGGTCAATTGCCTATAGGTTTAGTAGTTTTAAAATCTGGAGTGGATAAAGATAATGAGACTATATCTAAAGAATGTGTACAAATGGTGAGAGACAAAATAGGCCCGGTTGCTGCATTTAAAGTAGTGATTGTTATTAAAAGGTTGCCAAAAACAAGATCGGGTAAAATATTAAGAGGAACAATTAGAAAAATTGCAGATAATGTAGAATATAAAGTGCCTCCCACAATTGACGATCCAGCAATTTTAACAGAAATAAAAGAAGATTTAATTCAACATAAAATTTTAAGTAATGATTAAAACTTATTTATTTCTTGCAGGTGCAGTACTTTTTGAAGTTGCTGGTACAATGTTATTACCTATAACTCAAAATTTTACTAAACTTATCCCAACAGTTGCTCTTGCATTCTTTTATCTTTGTGCATTCTATCTTTTAACTTTTGTAGCAGACAAAATTCCTATCGCTATTATGTATGCAACATGGAGCGGTCTTGGAATTTTTACTATTGCAATCCTTGGATATATATTTTTTAAACAAACTTTAGCTTGGCAAGCAATAATGGGACTATTCTTAATAGTGATAGGTATAATTTTAGTAAATAGTTTTACTGGAAAACTTAGCTAAACTGTAAAGGTGTTCCATCAGGATCACCTAAAATTTTCCCATCCTGCATTTTAATTTTTCCTGCAATAATCGTATGGGTAGGTGTTCCTTTAAATTTAAATCCATTAAATGGTGACCATTTACATTTGCTCTCTATATTTTCATTTTTAATCTCAATTGTTTTATTCATATCTACAATAGTAAAGTCAGCATCATAAGCTTCTTTAATAAATCCTTTATTTTTAATTCCAAAAATCTTAACTGGATTTTCACATACAAAATTCATTAATTGGTTAAGAGATAATTTTCCATCATTTATGTGATTAAGCATTATAGGCATTAAAGTTTGAACTCCTGGCATTCCTGAAGGTGTGTTTGGATATACCTTATCTTTATTTTCTTTTAAATGAGGAGCATGATCAGATCCAATCGTGTCATTAAAGTTATTTCTCACTCCATACCATAATCGATCATAATGAGATTTATCTCTTAATGGTGGGTTCATTTGAGCGTAAGTTCCAAGCTTGTCATAACAATCTGGTGCGTAAAGAGTTAAATGCTGAGGAGTGATCTCAAATGTAATATTTCCCTTATGTTGAGATAGAAAATCTATTTCCTCTTTTGTTGTAATATGAAGTACATGGGCTTTTTTATTATACTTTTCTGCAATTCGAACAATTCTTCTAGTAGATGCAATTGCACATTCTGCACTTCTCCAAACTGGATGTGTATGAACATCACCCTTTTTTATTAGTTTCTTATTTACTTTTAAAATTGCCTCATCCTCAGAATGAACCGCTACTACTTTTGATGCATTTTGAAAAACCCTATCTATATCATCTTCCTCAGCAACTAATAAATTACCAGTTGAAGATCCTGCAAAAAGTTTAATACCACAACAGCCTTCTAAACCCTCTAAACTTGCTAAATCATCAGCATTATCTGCTGTTGCTCCAAAATAAAAAGCATAATTGCAATACATTCTATTTTTTGCAAGATCTAATTTTCTTTGAAATTCCTTCATATTAGAAGTTGGTGGATTTGTATTAGGCATTTCAAATACACTTGTAATACCTCCTGCAATTGCTGCTCTACTCCCTGAATGAAGATCCTCTGTATCAGTTGATCCTGGTTCTCTAAAATGTGTTTGCGTATCTATGCAACCAGGTAATACTGTATGGCCTTCTGCATTAATTGTTTCTTTTGCTTCTTCTGAAATTTGCCCAATCTGTTGAATTTTTTCATCTTTTATAGCAACATCAACATCTTTTAATTCACCATCGATGTAACATTTTCCATTTTTAATTATAAGATCTAACATTTTGAGAAATTGTTATTATATTACAATCTATAATTAATCAATTATGAATATCAAAAACGTTTACATTTTAGATAACAGAGCTATTCTTTATATTAATGGAGAAAATGCAAAAGAGTTTCTTCAAAATCTTATCAGTAACGATATAAACAAAGTAAGTGATGTAAATAGTTGTTTCAGTTCATTACTAACACCCCAAGGTAAATTTTTATATGAATTTATAATTGTAAAACATAAGTCTGGATATCTTTTGGATTGTGAAAAACCTCAGGCAGAGGAGTTATTCAAACAATTATCGTTATATAAATTAAGATCAAAAGTTGAAATTCTAAATTTAAGTAATGAATTTGTTGTAGCAGCATTTTCTCATGAAAAATTCTTAACTTTTGATGAAGTAAAAGATCAACCTGGATACACAATTAAATATAGAGAAGATCCAATATTTTTAGATCCAAGAAATAAGGATTTGGGTGCGAGATTAATAATTAATTTAGAAAAACTTTATTTATCTTTAAAAAAACTAGATCTTCATGATGCTGATCTTAAAGAATATTATTCATTAAGTCATAGACTTGGAATAGTTCCAAAAGATTTAAATAAATTAAAAGACAAATTGTTTGGTATTGAATGTAATTTTGAAGAATTAAATGGAATTGATTTCAAAAAAGGTTGTTATGTTGGCCAAGAAAATACAGCGCGAATTAAATTAAAGAACAAGCTTTCAAAAAGATTGTTTCCAATTAATGTAATTAATGGAAAACTATACGAAGGTGAAAGTATTTATAATAATGAAATAGAAATAGGTAAGGTTTTAATTGATAGCGACTACCCTTTTGCATTAATTAAATACTTAAACGAAAACTTTAATGAAAAAGCAAATTTTAAAACTAAAGAAGCTTCAATAAATATTAATAAACCGGATTGGATAAAAAACTAATTTTCTTATTTAAATATATAAACAACCATTAAAATTATTAAAACTATTATGATCCAGATACTGAGATTTTTAAGAAATTGTTTGAATTGAGAATTTGATTGTAAAAAACTTGGTAATACTAGAAGCAAAACTCCAACCATAAATATTACTGAAATTAATTTATCCATCAAAAACTCCTATATAAAATTCACTTTGGTGCGGTCGGAGAGACTCGAACTCTCATGGATTAGGTCCACACGGCCCTCAACCGTGCCTGTCTACCAATTTCAGCACGACCGCAATATGTCCCATAATAAATGAATGACAATCATGATTCAAATTGGTAAAAATCCTCATGGAATTTACACAAGAAGTGCGTAAAGCAACAGATCCTATTTATCAAAAAATTTCTAAGGTTATGCCTGAAATTGAATGGTCATTTCATGCTCCGTATATTCATGAAATCAATAAATTAAAAAAAGAAAAGAATGCTGTAATTCTTGCTCATAACTATCAAACACCTGAAATTTATCATGGTGTAGCAGATTTTTCTGCAGACTCTTTAGCATTGGCAATTGAAGCTTCAAAAACTTCGGCTGATATTATTTTAATGGCTGGAGTTCATTTTATGGCAGAGACTGCAAAATTAATGAGTCCTAGTAAAAAAGTTATTCTACCAGATATGGATGCTGGTTGTTCTTTGTCATCATCAATTACTGGTAAAGATGTTAGGCTATTAAAAGAGAAATACCCAGGAGTACCTGTTGTATCTTATGTAAATACTTCTGCTGAAGTAAAAGCTGAAACAGATGTTTGTTGCACATCAGCAAATGCAGTTAAAATAGTTAAATCACTTGGGGTAAATAGAGTGATATTTTTACCTGATGATTATTTAGCTAAATATGTTGCTTCTCAAACTGATGTTGAAATTATTTCTTGGAAAGGAATTTGTATTGTCCATGATCAGTTTAATAAAAAGGAAATAGAGGATATAAGAAAAAATAACCCAGGAATTAAAATTATTGCACATCCAGAATGTCCTCCTGATGTAATTGAAGCAAGTGATTTCGCTGGATCAACATCTGGAATGATAAAATATGTAAAAGATAATCAACCTAAAAAAGTAATGATGGTTACCGAGTGCTCAATGAGTGACAATATCCAGATAGAAAATCCAAATGTAGACTTTGTTAAACCATGTAATATGTGCCCTTACATGAAAAAAATTACACTTCCAAAAATATTAGATTGTCTAGAGAATGAAACTGGTGAAATTATCATGGACAAAGAAACGATTGATAAAGCCAGAATATCTGTAGAGAGAATGGCAGCCATTGGCAGATAATTAAGTGTCAAAAATAAAACTAAGCAAAGAATTTATCAAAAGTACTGTTAAGCTAGCATTAAACGAAGATCTTTATCCTTCAGGAGATATCACTTCAAATTTGATTAAAGATGATAAAATTGTAACGGTTAAATTAATTGCAAATCAAAGTGCAATTATTGCAGGATTGTTATTTTCAAAACAAACTTTTGCATTAATTGATGATAAAATAAAATTCATTATTAAGAAAAAAGATGGTTCTAAAGTTAATAAAGGAAACTTAGTAGCTTTAATTAAAGGTAAAGCAAACAATATTTTAATTGCTGAAAGAGTAGCTTTAAATTTTTTATCTCATATTTCTGGAATAGCAACTAAAACAAATGAATTTGTTAAATTAGCTGGAAAAAAAACCAAAATTTGTTGTACAAGAAAAACAATTCCTAATTTAAGAGTTATACAAAAATATGCAGTTAAATTAGGAGGTGGTACAAATCATAGATTTAACTTAAGTGATGAATATTTAATCAAAGATAACCATATAGCAATTTCAGATTTAAAGAGCTTGGTTTTAAAAGCAATTAAAAATAAAAAAAGAAAAAAAATTACTGTTGAAGTTGATACAGTCAACCAACTTAAATCTATATTAGGTCTAAAATTTAATACTGTTCTACTAGACAACATGAGTATTAGAAACTTAAAAGAAAGTGTGAAAATTGCTAAAAAGTATTATAAAACTGAAGCGTCAGGAAATGTTACTTTAAAAACTGTTAAAGCTATTGCATCTACTGGAGTAAACAGAATTTCTGTAGGAAGTATTACACACAGTGCTCCTGCTGTTGACTTTAAGTTAGAGATTTAATTTACGAATTTTGAAAGGTCTGGTTTAAAATAGTTTGGACCTTTCATAACTTTTCCAGACTCATTATAAATAGGGTTTCCATTTTCGTCTAACTTACTCATATTGGAATTTTGAACTTCTTCAAAACATTTATCCAAATCAATTCCAAAGGCATGCCCTGCTCCATAAGTTACATATAATATGTCTGTTAACGCATCAGCTACTTCCAATAAATCCTTATTATTCATGGCTTCTGTAAGTTCTTCTAATTCCTCTTTGATTAGGTCTAACCTTAATTTATTTATTTTATCAGTGCTAAATGACGGTTTAGTTTTAACCTCCTGACCAAAAGTTTTCATGAAAGTACCTACTTTGCTAAAATTCGACATAATGCTCCTATATGTTTTTAAAAATTTATTGTATGTTAATAATTATTTGTTACTTAAAAATTAATCAATGAAATTAAGAAAAGAATTTGACAGTATTGGAAGTATAAATGTCCCAAATAATAAGTACTGGGGTGCTTCTACTCAAAGATCTAATAAATTTTTTAATATTGGAAAAATTTTAGTTAATATTTCAATCATTAAATCAATTGCAATTATAAAAAGATCAGCTGCAATAGTGCACGCTAAAGATAAATTAATTGATGGTAGAATTTCTAAAGCAATAATCAAAGCGTCAGACGAGGTAATTAAAGGTAAATTTGATGAAAATTTTCCTTTAAAAGTTTGGCAAACAGGTTCTGGCACACAAACAAACATGAATGTAAATGAAGTTATTGCTAACAGAGCAATAGAAATTTTAGGTGGAAAAAAAGGAACAAAAAAACCTGTACATCCAAATGATCATGTAAATAAATCCCAATCTACAAATGATGTTTTTCCAACTGCAATGCATATCTCTATAGTTCAACAGACAATAAGTAAAATGCTGCCAAGCTTAAAAATTTTAGAAAAAGAGTTAAAAAGAAAATCTAATGAATTTAAAAATATAGTAAAAATTGGAAGAACACATCTTCAAGATGCAACTCCATTATCTCTTGGACAAGAATTTTCAGGATATCATTTTCAAATAAAAAAAAGTATTGAAAGAATAGAATATGCTTTAAAAGAAATATTGTTTCTTGCGCAAGGAGGTACAGCCGTTGGTACTGGAATAAATTCAAAAAAAAATTTTGATAAAAAAATTGTTAAAGAGATAGCAAAATTCACAAAATTAAAATTTAAACCTGCTCCAAATAAATTTGCTGAACTTGCTGCTCATGATGCAATAGTAAATTTTTCAGGCACTCTAAATACATGTGCAGTTGCCCTTATGAAAATTTCAAATGATATAAGGTTTTTAGGCTCAGGTCCTAGAGCTGGTTATGGAGAATTAATTCTTCCTGAGAATGAACCAGGCTCATCAATAATGCCAGGAAAAGTAAATCCAACACAATGTGAAGCTGTAACTATGGTTTGTGTTAAAGTTATTGGAAATCATAACGGAATAACAATGGCAGGATCGCATGGACATTTTGAACTAAATGTTTTTAAACCTTTAATTGCACATAATATTTTACAATCAATTGATTTAATTGCTGACAGCACAAAAAATTTTGCTTTTTATTGCGTTAAAGGAATAAGGGCTAATAAAAACAAAATTAAAGAACATTTAGATAATTCTCTGATGTTGGTAACTGCACTAGCTCCTCATATTGGATATGATAATGCTGCTAAAATTGCAAAAACTGCATTAAAAAATAATACTACTCTCAAACATGAAACTTTGAAAACAGGATTAATAAACGAGAAAGATTATAAAAAAATAGTCGATCCTAAAAAAATGATCTATCCAAAATAATTCTTAATTGCTTGATTCAATAAGTTCTTAAAATAGATTTTATTTTGAAGATTATCTTTTTTTAAAATCACGTTATTTAAAATCTTATTAACATTTTGATTAATTTTGTTATCAACTTTAATATCTTTTAACTCAGCTGTTTTTTGATCAAAATTATAAGTAAAATTTAAATCAATTTGACTTATTTTATTTCTATAATTTTTTGGTGTTAGTAGAAACTTGTAAATTTCATTATAATTATTAATATCTATCTTTAATTTCCCATCTAAAACTAATTCTCCATCCCTTACAAAGATTAAACTTTCTAATAATTCGAAAGTTGCAAAATTCCTCCATTCAAATTTCGTCTTATCCGTATCAATAAGACCATCTTGGATTTTAGATTTTAAATTAATATTTGTAAAATTTGAATTATCATAAATACTATCTGCATTTATATTTAATTTAAAATCTATATTTTTACTATTAAGCACACCTGTCTTCAAAAACTCCGAAATGATAGCATTAGTTCCAAAAAGATAATTTAAGTTTATTTCTGCTGCATCACCTTCTAAACTTGCATAAAATGGTTTAAAATTAAATTTTCCATCATATCTTATATTTGGTTGATCTACTTTATCTGAGATTTGAAAATTAAAATAATTTTTTTTAATTTGATAATCTGCAAAACGTTTAATTTTATTTATGTTAAATTCAGTTTTTCCTACTTTTATATTTTTATCAATTTTTAACTCATTTTTAATTTTAAGTTTAATTAAATCAATATTTATTTCAGAAAAAAACTTACTTTTGTCATTATTAAAATAAGACTTCATTGAGAATGGAATATTAAAAATTTCGTTGTCTAAATAAAAAATATTTTTGAGTTCTTTAGGCTCATAAAAATATTTCAATTTTAAAATTTTGTTTATAAACAAAACTTCATCCTCTAAATTTCGAAAAAAAACATTGCTTTTCTTAATAGTTAAATTTCCATCTTTAAAGCTTTTATTTAAAAGATTTAGAAAAAAATTATAATTTTTTTTATTTATGTTAAAATTTGCATTTTCAATAATTAAATCTTTAATTTGAATATTTTTAAATGAAAATAAGTTATCAAAGGATATAAAAATTTTAAAATTTTTAATTTTTGAAATTTTAGTTTGTTCATCATTAACAATTATATTAGTCGTTATAAAATGAGGTCTTGGAAAAAAATTATATTTTATATCTTTTGAAAATTCGAAATTAAGGTCTAACTTTTTTTGAAGCTCAGTATTTAATACTTTTGAAATATCTGATTGTTTATAAAAACTAGGTAAGAGCAAGTAAGATATAAATATAACAAAAAGTGCGACAATAGTTAAAATTATTTTATTATTTTTAAATAAATAACTAAGATTTTTAAAATTTATCTTGTTTAAATTTTTTTCTAAAAGACTATTAATGAATTTATTTATGTTATTTAAATATTTTACAAAAAAATTTGTTTTACGCATAACAACCAAGAAAACTTATAAAGTATTATTTTAAATGATAAACAGAGATTATTTAAATAATTTAAATGAAGCTCAAAAAGAAGCTGTATTGTACCTTGAGGGGCCGCTTTTAATTGTTGCAGGAGCTGGATCTGGCAAAACTAAAGTTTTAACATCGAGAATTGCAAATATAATAGAAAAAAAGAAAGCTTTTCCCAATCAGATCTTAGCGGTCACATTTACAAACAAAGCTGCCAAAGAAATGCAAAATAGAGTGAGTAAGTTACTTGGCTCTACTGCAGTCGGACTTTCATGGCTAGGTACATTTCATTCTATTTGTGCAAAATTATTGCGAAAACATGCATCTGCTGCAAATCTTAATTCCAATTTTACTATTATTGACTCAGACGATCAGATCAGACTTGTTAAAAATATTTGTAAGGCTGAAAATATTGACATCAAACAATTGTCTCCAAGGTTTATATTAGCAATAATTGATCGTTGGAAAAATAAAGGATTTTATCCAAATGAAGTAATAATAAATAATAAAGATCTTTATGAAAAAACAATTCTTCCACTCTATAAAATTTATCAACAAAAATTAACAGATCTTAACTCTTGTGACTTTGGTGATCTTATATTGCATGCAGTAAAAATTTTGGAATTTAATTCAGACATTAGAGAAATATATTCAAAAAATTTTAAATATATTCTTGTCGATGAATATCAAGATACAAATTTTATTCAAAGTAAATGGCTTAAACTCCTTTCAGAAAAAAATAAAAATATATGCTGTGTGGGGGATGATGATCAATCGATCTATAGTTGGAGGGGTGCGGAAATAAAAAATTTTTTAGAATTTGATCAAGTTTATAAAAATACAAAAGTAATAAGATTAGAGCAAAATTATAGATCTTCGCAGAATATTTTATCTGTGGCTTCAAATCTTATTTCTAATAATCAAAATAGAGTTGGAAAAACATTGATTACTACAATGGAAGAAGGTGATCCAGTGCAATTAAACTGTTTTAAAAATGGTAAAGATGAAGCAATTGGGATTTCTGATGAAATTGAAAAAAAAATAAAAAAAAAGTTTTCGTATAATAATATTGTAATTTTAGTTAGAGCCATTTTTCAGACACGTGAATTTGAGGAAAGATTTCTAAAAATTGGTATGCCTTATAGAATATTGGGTGGTACAAAGTTTTACGAAAGAGCCGAAATTAAAGATTGTGTTGCATACTTAAGATTAATTCATCAAGAAAAAGATGACTTAGCTTTCGAAAGAATAGTGAATAACCCTAAGAGATCGATAGGTGATAGTACTTTAAAAAATATTCATGAGTTTGCTAAAGAAAATAATTTAAATTTGGAGAGGGCATCAATAAAAATGCTTGAGCAAAATTTAATTAAACCAAAAGCTAAAATTGGTCTTAGTTTATTTATTAATTCTTTGATGAAGTGGAGGAACGATTTAATTGTAAAAAAATCAAGTCATATAAAATTATTACAAATTGTTTTGGATGAATCAGGATATTCAGCAATGCTTAAAAATAAAAAAGATTTAGATAATGAAAATAGGCTAGAAAACATTAAAGAGTTGTTAAGTGCTATGAAAGAATTTGATAATTTAGAAAGTTTTTTAGAACACGTATCTTTGGCAACTTCAGTTGACCAAGAGTGGGAAGGCCAAAAAGTTAACATGATGACAATGCATGCTGCAAAAGGATTAGAATTTGATGTTGTATTTTTACCTGGATGGGAAGAGGGGTTATTTCCACATCAAAAATCTATCGAAGAAAAAGGTCAAAATGGCTTAGAAGAAGAAAGGCGTTTAGCATATGTGGGTGTTACTAGAGCAAAGAAAAAAGCTATTATATCTTTTTCAATGAATAGATTTTATCAAGGAGATTGGGTTGATAGTATGGCTTCAAGATTTATTGATGAATTACCTGAAAAACATATAGAAAAAAATTCTTACTTTGATGAGGAAATTAACAATGATGATGATTTCGAATTTAATCAGGATTTTGAAATTGAGGAGGGTACAAGAAGTCCTGGGTGGATAAGATATCAAAAGAGAATTAAATGAGAAATTATATAAAAATTTTAAGAAGTAAATTTAAAAAATATGAAATTGATGGTTACGTAATTCCAAAAAATGATGATTTTTTTACAGAATATTCAAAATTAAATAGATTAGAAGTTATTTCAAATTTTAGTGGATCCGCTGGGTTAGCTATTATTCTTAAAAATAAAAATTATTTATTTACCGACGGAAGATACACAATTCAGAGTAGGATTGAGAGTGGAAAAAATTTTAAAATTTATGGATTTGAAAAATTAATAAATTGCAGTTTATTTAAAAATCTTACACTCGGTATTGATCCAAAATTATTTACCAATACTCAAATAAAAAATTATTTTTTGAAATATAATAAAATAAAACATGTTGAAAAAAATCTAATTGATGCAATTAAAAAACAAAAAAAAAGAAAGAATATCCCATTTTTTTCTCTAGACAAAAAAGTCATTGGGGAAAGTGTTAATTCTAAATTAAATAAAATATCTAAATATTTAAAAAAAAATAGATCTGATTACATTTTTATTAGTGCACCTGAAAATGTTGCGTGGACTTTAAATATAAGGGGTGGTGATAGCCCGAATAGTCCTGTGCCTAACTCAAGATTAATAATAAGTAAATCAAAAAAAATATTACTTATAACTACTCTTAAAAAATGTAAAAAATTATTAAAGAATAAAGTTATCAAGAAAGACGAATTTTTAAACGTAAATGATTTATCAAAAAAAATATTAAAACTTAAAGGAAAAAATTTTATTGTAGACGATAAATCTTGCTCAATATTTTTTGAAAATTTAATTAAATCAAAATTTAAGATTATAAATAGAGAAGATCCAACTTATCTTTTAAAGGCAATTAAAAATAAAACTGAAATAAAGAATATGACTGATGCTCATATTTCTGATGGAGTAGCATTAACAAAATTTTTATTCTGGATTAAAAAAATTAATAAAAAAAAAATTACTGAAGTAGAGGCTGCTAAGAAATTAGAAAATTTTAGAAAATTAAATAAGAACTTTCTATATCCTAGTTTTGATACAATTGCAGGTTCGGGTAAAAATGGTGCTATTGTACATTACCGTGCTAAAAAAGGAAATTGCAGAACTATTAATAAAAAAGATATTTTTCTTTGTGACTCTGGTGGGCAATATAAATATGGTACTACCGACGTTACAAGAACAATTTGTTTTTCAAAACAAAAACAAAAAGTAAAAAATATTTTCACTAAAGTTTTAAAAGGTCATATTGCTGTAGCTATAACAGACATAAATAAAGAATATATTGGTAAAAAAATTGATAAAAGAGCGAGAAAATTTTTAAATGAAAGTAACTTAGATTACGCACATGGTACTGGACATGGTGTTGGTTTTTTTCTTAATGTTCATGAAGGACCTCAATCAATTACAAAAATAAACACAGTAAAAATAAGAGAAGGTATGATATTAAGTAATGAGCCTGGGTATTATAAAACTAATCAGTATGGAATTAGGATTGAAAATTTAGTTTATGTAAAAAAAATAAATAAAAAATTATTATTCCAAAATTTAACTATGGCACCTATAGAAAAAGATTTAATCAATTTTGATTTATTAACAGTTAATGAAAAAAACTATCTATTTAAATATCATTTAGAAATTTATTCAAAGATATCAAAATATTTAAATCCAAATGAGAAAAAGTGGTTAGCTAGTTTTATTTAGCATTTTCATAAATACATCTTGATCTATAACATTTATTTTTAGCTGTTTAGCATTGTCAATTTTCTTTTTTGTTGGCTTGTCCCCAATTATTAAATAATTTAATTTCTTAGAAACACTACTAACAGTTTTTCCAGAATTTTCTTCAATCAAAGATTTTAATTCTGCTCTACTAATTCCATTTAATTTTCCGGTTATTAAAAAAGTTTTATTTTTCAATAAACCATTATCAGAATTTTGAATAGCATTTTTAACTGTTAAAACTTTTTCTAATTCATCCAAAACTCTTATGTTAGTTTTATTTGAAAAAAAAATTTTTATAGAATTTACTTGTGTTTCACCAATGCCATCAATGTTTAACAAATCTTCATAATCACTATTAATGGATAAATTTTTAAATTTTGAGAATGATGTGAAATGTTTTGACAACAACTTTGCATTCTCTAATCCTATATGCCTAATTCCTAACGAATAAATTAATCTTTCTAGAGAAATATTTTTTTTTTGATTAATTGAATATATCAAATTTTTGACAGATAATTGGCCCCAGCCATCTAGTTTCTCAATTTTTGAATAATTTAATTTAAATATATCTTGAGGATATTTTATAAATTTTAATTTCCAAAAATTTTCGACTATTTTTTTTCCAAAACCGTCTATATTAAAAGCCTCTTTTGAAACAAAATGTTTTAATTTTTCAATCGATATTTTATCACAATAATAACCTTCGCTAGAACATCTCCTAACTGCATCAACTTTTTTTGTTATCTTATTAAATTCTTTAATTGTTTTTGATCCACAAGAAGGACAATTTTCTGGAAAAATAAATTTTTTAGAATTTTTTAATCTTTTTTTTATATCTATAGAAAGTATGTGCGGTATGACATCTCCTGCTCTCTCTATAACAGCCGTATCACCTACTCTAATATCTTTTCGGTTGATTTCATCTTCGTTATGCAATGTAGCATTTGAAACTAAAACTCCACCAATATTAATTGGCTTTATCTTTGCAACTGGCGTTAAGGCACCAGTTCTTCCAACTTGGATCTCTATGTCTAAAATTTTAGAAATAGCTTTATTTGATGAAAATTTGTGAGCAATAGCCCATCTAGGTGCGTTAGCTACATTTCCTAATCTTTTTTGGATTGCAAAATCATTAACTTTATAAACTATCCCGTCTATATCAAAATCTATATCAGCTCTTTTTTTTTCTAATTCATTGTAATTTTTAATTAAATTTTTAATTCCAGTTATTTTTTTATTAAATGGATTTGTTTTAAATCCCCAATCACTTAATTTTTTGAGAAAATCAATTTGATTATAAATTAACAAACCCTTTTCATGCCCAAAGGTATAAGCGATAAATTTTAAAGGTATTTTTCTTGTATCATCTGGATTTTTTTGTCTTAAACTACCTGAGGCGGCATTTCTTGGGTTGGCGAATTTATCTTTAAGATTTTTAAAGTCACTGTTTTGAATAAATACTTCTCCTCTGATATCAATCTCTTGAGGAAAATCTTTATATAAAACTTTTCTTGGAATATCTTTTAATGTTTTAAGATTTTCAGTTATATCCTCGCCTTCCTTGCCATCACCTCTGGATAAGCCTTTTTCTAATTTACCATTTTTATAAATTAATGAGGCGGAAATACCATCAATTTTGGGTTCTGAGCTATAGGATATGGTAAAATTATCATTTTCAGATAAATAATTTTTTATTTTTTTTTCAAAATTAATTAAATCATTTTCACTAAATGCATTAGCTAAAGACAACATTGGAACTTTGTGTCTAACTTTTTTAAAGTTTTTAGATGGTTTGAAGCCAACTTGTATTGTAGGGGTGTTTAATGTTTTTAAAAAACTATATTTTTCCTCTATCTTCTGTATTTCCTTTTTGAATAAATCATAATCAGCATCAGACAATTCAGGCTTACTTTCATCATAATATTTTTTATTGTAATGGTTTAATAATTTTATTTTCTTTAAATATTCTTTTTTGATCAAGTCAATTTTCATATTAATCAAAAAGTTTTTTAAATTTTTCTATTACACCCTTTTTATCTTTATTGATTTTTTTTGGAACTATCTCCTTGTAATCTTTATTAAATACTTTATAAGATTTTTTGTACCACTCACTAGATTGATAATTATAACCTAAAAGACTTGCATATTTTTTTGACTCTTCAATTAGTCCAATTTTATAATTTGTTTCAACTAATCGATGCAAAGCTTCTTCAACATAAATGGTTTTATCATATTTCTCTACAACAATTTTGTACCTATTTATTGCTGCAATCCATTTATTTTTTTTTTGATAATGCCTTGCTAAATACATCTCTTTTGAAGCTAATATATCTTCGATTAAATCTAGTTTAAATTTTGAATCCATTGCAAAGTCTGTGTTAGGATAATCTTCCATCAATAATTCAAATTTATTTTTGGCTTTCAATAAAGGTTCTATATCTCTTTTTTCATCCTCTATCATCTCATAATAACAAATTCCAATTAGATAATGAGCATAAGAAACTCCTTTATCTTTTGGATAAGTTATTAAATATCTTTCAAGATTTGATAAAGCTTCAGAATAATAATTTTGAAGATAATAAGAATATGAGGCCATTAAAGCAGATTTAGGCGCCCAAGATGATTGTGGAAATAGAAGCTCAGCTTCTAAAAATTTTTGTGCTGCATTGTAAGTATCATTTTTATTTAGCTTGTCCAATCCATCTTTATAAGCTTCAATCATTTCTAATTCTTGGGTTTTTTTTTTTATATTTTGGGAAATTGGTTGCTCTTTTGTGCATGATATTAAAATTATCAAGAATAAAAAAAATAAAACAATTTTGGAATAACTCATAAAATATTTATATAATTTTCGACGATAATTTGAAAGTTATATATATTCTATGCTATGGATTTCAAAATACTTCTATTAACTAAAGTGTGGGGTAAATTTCTCTCTTTGATTTCTATAATTGAAAAATTTTCACTTTTTTGAAACACTTTCCTTAACAATTCATTTGTCAAATAATGACCACCCCTATAACAATTTATGCTACCAATTATTCTATATCCCGATGTATATAAATCACCAATACAATCTAGGATCTTATGATTAACAAATTCCTTGGGATTTCTTAATCCACCTTTGTTTAAAATCTCTTTATCTTTAACAACTATTGCATTATTTAGACTTCCACCTTTAGCCAATCCAATTTTTTTAATTGCTTCAATATCCTCGTATAGGCAAAAAGTTCTTGAGTTTAAAATATCTTCTAAATTATCTTCATAAACATTAATTTTATTCTTTTGATTTCCAATTACAGGATTTTCAAAACATAGTTCAAAATTAATATCCAGACTTAGCTTTGAAGGTTCAATATATATATATCTATTCCCATCTTTAAATTCTATTTTTTTATTAATTTTTATTATTTTTATCGGGGCTTCACTTATTTCAAAACCAGCTGGTACAATTTTTTCAATAAACTCTTTAGCTGAGCCGTCTAAAATTGGAACTTCCTCATTGTCTAGTTCTATCAAAGCATTATCAATACCAAGACCAAATAAAGCTCCCATCAAATGTTCTATAGTTGAGATTTTAACTCCAAACTCATTTGATATAGTTGTATTTAATGAAGTGTTACTTACATTGAGAAAATTGGGATAAACTATATTATTATTATCTATATCAACCCTTTTGAATATAATTCCAGTGTCTGGAATTGCAGGTTTGATAGTTACATTTACATCAACTCCAGTATGTAAACCAATTCCACTAAATGATATAGAGTTTTTAATAGTTTTTTGATTTAAATATGACACAATGAACTTATAATTGGGTGTGATTGTTTAATAAAAACAACTAATGTTACGAGAAAAAACAATACTAACTAAATAATTGAAAAAATTTTTCAAAAATACCCCTATTTTTGCTAATTTTTGGGATTAATTGGACTTCATTTAAATTTGATCCATTTAAAATTTTATAAACCATAACAGGAAATTTAATTTTTTGATCTTCAAAGAAACTACTTACGTATTCTTTATCTAGATACTTGTTAATCTTAATTTGATATTTTTCTAACAAATTTTCTAAGGGATATGACAAGTTTTCTGGAATTGAAATAAAGTTTATAATCAAACTTAAATCCTCTGCTTGAATTTCTTTTTTTAGGTATTCAAAATTTTTGCCATTTATCAAGTAATTATTAACAATAATATGCATTATTTTTTGATCTTTGTAACTTTTTTGAAACAATTCTTTTGACTCTACAACCAAACTTTTAATAGCATTGTAATTTAATACTTTATTGTAATTTTTTTTTTTAATTCCAATATGTGTCCTAAATAATTGCTCATTTTCAATTATTATGAATATATTTTTTACAAATTTACCAATTAACTTCTCTATTTTTAAAATATTTTCATCAAGAAAATTATCAAGACTTGTGTAATCTAAAGAATTATTTTCAATTATAATTTCATTGCTGTATAAATTCTCAAACCTTATAACATCAAATAAATAAATTTCTAATTTATTACTTGAAATACATAAGTAGGTTTCTGTATTTGACTCTTCATTCATTTAAAATAATTTGGTTTTCTATTCTAGCATCAATTAAAGTAAATTTCTCTCCGTCATAATTTTTTAAAAATTTATTCAAATTATTTAAGGTTTCTTGTTTAAAATTTTTTGGTAGTTTTAACAAAATATTGCTTTTTAGTTTTAAATCCCATCTCTTTGAGGGAAAAAAATACAATTCCTCAATTTGTTCATATAAAAAATTTGATTTATCTATTTTTTTTTTGAAATTAAGAAATTCATTTATATTTGGTTTACCAAATATAAATGGTAAATCATGGTTATTAAATTTAGCAGGTGTTAGTTTACCATTTGATCCAATTAAAAAAGTTTTGCCATTTTTATTTATTTGTGCAAAGAAATTTGTTTTTTCAATTTTTACATCAATAGTATTTGGGTATATTTTAAATATTTCATATTTTTCAATTAAAGAATTTGAATTAATCAATTCATTTAAATTATTTTTATTTATAAAAAAAATGTTTTCTAAATCTAATTTTTCAATTTTATTCAAAAGAATTTGATTATTTTTTTGATCTAGACCGGATATAGTAATATTTTTGATCTTATCAAATTTTAAATTTTTAATAGCATTGTTACTTGTAGAAGAAACAACTATTAGTAAAAAAAAATAAACTAATATTTTTTTATTTTTTTTTTGATGCATCTTTCAACATCCATTCAATTAATTTTAAAAAAGTAATTCCCTTGTACGTTGCAATCTCAGGAACAAGAGATAATTTGGTCATACCAGGCTGGGTATTAATTTCTAATAAATAAAATTTTCCTTTAAAGTATTTAAAATCTGATCTTGTAACTCCTCTACAGCCAATAATTTTATGAGCGTGATAAGCGATATTCATTAATTTTTTTAATTTAAATTTTGGTAAATCAACAGGAATTATATGTTTTGTCTTTGCTTTTGAATTATATTTTGCTTGATAATCGTAAAATTTTCTTTTTGGTCTAAGTTCAATAGCTCCTAATTTTTTATTGCCCATAATAGCAACTTGAATCTCTCTTCCTGCAATAAATTCTTCAATCAAAACCTTTTTATAATTTTTTAATCTATTAATGATTTTACCTAAATTTTTCTTCCCACTTATATAAACATTTACGCTTGAGCCTTCATTTAAAGGTTTAACTACGACTGGAAAATTTAGTTTTTTATTTATTTTTTTAATTAAATTAAGTTTTGTTTCGTCATAAGAATATGTAAAAAATTTTGGAGTTTTTATTTTATTTTTGATAAATAATTTTTTTGAAATTTCCTTATCCATTGCTATTGATGATGAAATTACACCTGAATGGGTATATGGAATTTTGTATCTCTCTAATATAGTTTGGATATATCCGTCTTCACCAAACTGCCCGTGCAATGCATTGAAAATTACATCAGGTTTAAAAATTTTTATATTTTTTTCTAAATTATGGTCAGGCTCAGAAATTTTAACCTTATAACTATTTTTTTTTAATTCTTTAGCAACTTGGTAACCTGTATCAAGGCTAATCAACCTCTCTTTAGAAATTCCACCTGACAGTATAAGTATTTTTTTTTTCAATTTATTCTAATATTTTTATTTCTTTTTCCAACTTAACCCCAGTCTTTTTAAAAACACTATCTGAAACAAAATTAATTAATTTTTTCATATCCTCAAACTTAGCATTACCTTTATTTACAAAAAAATTACAGTGTTTTTCAGAGATACAGGCATCTCCAAATGATTTTTCAAGTGGAACAGACTCTCTAATTAATTCCCAAACCTTTTTGTCTGATTGATCAATAGGATTTTTAAAAGTACTACCACTAGTCTTTATTCTTGTTGGTTGTGCCTGTTCTTTTTTCTCTTTAAGTAATTGTATCTCTTTTTTGATAATATCTTTATCTTTTTTGAATCCTTTAAATGAGGCACTTAAGAAAATAAGATCATCCGATAATCCACTATCTCTATATTTAAAATTAATATCTTTAGAAGGTATAGTAATTACTTGTCCTGATTTATTGAGTGCTTGGATAGAAATTAAAATATCTTTAAACTCCCTATTAAAACACCCTGCGTTCATTTTTATACCTCCACCAATTGAACCAGGTATGCATGAAAGAAACTCAAAGCCACCTAGACTGTTTTCCATTGCAAACTCTGATAATGATTTATCAGTAACAGCACTCCCGGCTATAATAATTTCGCTTTTGAGTAGAGATATATTGTTAAAATTACTTGTAAGCTTAATAACAACTCCATTAAATTGTTTATCTGAAATTAATGTATTTGAACCAGCTCCTAAAACAAATATCTTTTCTTGATTTTGAATTGTTTTAAGAAATTTAATTAGTTCTTTTAAACTATCTGCCTTATAGAAAGCTTTTGTTTTTCCTCCTATATTAAACCAATTTTTTTTTTTTAAATCATGATCTAATTTTAAATTATTACCAAATTCTTGAACTAAATCTTTCAAATCAATTTTCATAATAACAATTGAGGTAATTCTCGCATCCAACTTGAGATAGTGCCTGCGCCCATTCCTATAACAATTTTTTTTCCATAGATATTTGCTTTAATAAATTTAGCTAATTGAAATTTATCATCTACTAAAAATAATTTAACTTTTGAATTTTTAATTATTTCCTTTGCAAAATTTATATAACTAAATCCAAGCTTTAATTTTTCTCCAGCAGTATAAATTGGAAACAAAATAACTTTATCTGCATTTTTAAAGGCAAAGGTAAATTCTTTTTTTAAATCTTTTAATCTTGATACTCTATGTGGTTGGAAAATACATATTTTTTCATAATCTTTATAAACATTTTTTAAGCCGTCTAGCACCTCTTTAATTTCAGTAGGATGGTGGGCGTAATCATCATAAAAATCTACATTATTAAAATTGAAAATTTTATTAAATCTTCTTTGAACCCCTTTAAAATTTGCAAGTCCTTTTTTAATATTTTTTATTGGTAGACCCACAGTCAACGCTAATGCTGCTGCAGCTACAGAATTTTTAATATTATGAATTCCTAATAAAGGAATTTTAAATTTTCTAATTAATTGATTTTTTTTATTAGGTAATTTTATACTTAAATCAAACTCAGATAATTCTTTTAGTTGTTTTATATTTTTAATGCAAAAATTTGATTTTGTATCCAAACCATATGTATAAAAGTTTTTATTTTTTATATTTTTAATTAATTTTTTATTATTTTTATCGTCTAAACAAATAAATGATTTACCAAATGAAGGAACCTTATTAACAAAATTTTCAAAATACTTATTTAATTTATCCATAGTACCATAATAATCCATATGCTCTCGATCTATGTTTGTTATTATTGAATATGTTGGTGGGATGAAAATAAAACTTCCATCAGACTCATCTGCCTCTAATATAGACCAATCACTTTTCCCAAGCTTTGCAGAATTGTCTATTGAATTTATTACACCTCCATTAATAATAGTGGGATCGATTTTTGTTTCTTGGAATATAGATGCTATTAATGATGTTGTTGTGGTTTTGCCGTGTGATCCTACTACCACAATATTTTTTGATAAAGAAACAATATTGGCTAACATCTCTCCTCTTTTATAAATCGGTAATTGTTTTTTTTTAGCTGCAGCAAGCTCTGAATTATTTTTTTTAATAGCTGAGGATATAACTAGGATAGTTCCTTTATCTACATTTTGTTTCTTATGTCCAATAAAAACTTTTATTTTTTCTTTTCTTAATCTCTCAATATTTTTATTATTTGAAATATCACTTCCTTGAACTTTAAATCCTTTTCCTTTCATTATTAATGCTAGGCCACTCATGCCTATTCCACCTATACCAACAAAATGAATCAGTTCAGATTTTGCTAATTTAATTTTCATTAATTACATCCAGTATTTTTTGATTAACATTATTCCACGTGTTTTGATAATTTAATTTCTGCAAATTATTTTTTTTTGTCATGTAATCTTGACTTTTATTTACCAATTCTAGTAAAAAATTTTCAAATTTTTGTTCATCAAAATTTTTTTGATCAATTATCCAACAGCAACCCTGTTCTTTATAATATTTTGCGTTTTCATACTGATGATTATCTTTTGATGATGGAAGTGGTATTGCTACAAATGGAATATTTAAGAAGGATAATTCAGCTAAACTAGATGCGCCCGCTCTTGTTATACATAAATCACCTTGTTTTAGAACTTTATTAAGATTGTGATCATAACTGAAAACTTTATTTGCAACATTGTTTTGAGAATAAAAATTTTTCAAAATATTAATATTTTTCTCACTTGTTTGATGAATAATTTTAATAGAAACCTGTTTTGCTATACTTATTAAGGATTTATTTAAAAGTTCATCAAAGATTTTTGCACCCTGACTACCTCCGATAATTATAATTGTGAATAAATTATCTTGTTTTTGATACGTTCCAGAATCATAATATTCTTTCCTTATCAAAGGTTTAATAGTAGTTAATTTATGGTTAATTCCAGAAGGCAAATTAATTAAATTTTTTGAATAGCATATTAATTTTCTTGAAAAATTTAAAAAAAATTTATTAGCTCTTCCAAGAACCATATTTGGTTCAATTAAAAAAATTTTAATTCCCAAAATTTTAGCCGCTAAACATAACGGCAAAGACATATACCCACCTGTAGAAATTAAAATTGAAAAATTATTTTTTTTTAAAAGAAAAAAAGATTTAACAGTTAGAAATAATATTTTTAAAATTGAAAAAGGAAGTAGAAAATAATTATTTAATTTTGGGGTGTTGATTAATACTGTTTTATAATTTTTATCTATATATGCAAGACCTCTTAAGTCAGTAGAAATCAATATTTCGTGGGTATTCTTTAAATGATTATAAATTGTTATCGCTGGTATTACATGTCCTCCAGAACCACCTGTGGATATCAAAACTTTTTTTGTCATTTTTTAAGTTATTTTTCTTTTTGTTAAATTTAAAATAATTCCAGCTAAAATTGATGTACTAATTATTGATGAACCACCATAACTTAAAAAGGGCAATGTCATTCCAGTAGTTGGAAATAATCTTATATTAACTCCAATATGAATAGTGGCTTGCATTAATATTAAACTAATAGATCCAATTAAAATAAGTTTAACTTTTTCATTTGTTTCAAAATTTACTTTTTTAAAAACCATATAAATAAAGATCAGAAACAATAATAATATTAAGATTATGGCAACAACACCAAACTCTTCAGAAATTACTGAAATAATATAGTCAGTATGGGCCTCTGGAACTCTAGTTTTAAGAACCCCCTCGCCTATACCTTTGCCAAAAAAACCTCCACTCGTTATTGACTCTATAGCTTTATCAGATTGAAAATTATGAGTTCCTAATTCTCTGTTAAAAAAAGAAAAAATACGTGCCTGAATATAATCAAACTTAGGAACATAAATAATCAAGTAAGTTAACAAAGAAGTTCCCAAAACAAATATTGCTAAGAGAATATATATATTAATACCTGACGTAAAAATTAAAACACCCCAAGAAAAAACCACTAATAATGTTTGACCAATATCTGGTTGCATTATTAAAAGCAAAGAAACAACACCTATCAAAATAGTTGATATCAAATACTTTAATAAAATATTTGATCTACTGCTGCATAAAATAGTTGATAAAATAATTATCAAAAATGGCTTTAAAACTTCTATTGGTTGAAATCTTGGTAAGAAAAATAAGTCTATCCATCTTTTAGAACCTTTAACTTCAACACCAATGAATGGCACTAAAAATAAAGAAATAAGAGAAATAAAAAAAAGAAAAATAGAGTATTTATATAATTGTTCTGAATTTAACGAGGAAAATATAAAAATAAGTGATATTCCAATTAAAACATAAAACAAATGTTTAAAAAAAAAGAAGTAGCTATTGGTATCTAACCTATCAGAAGCTATTAAAGAAGTTGAAACTAAAGAAAAAAATAAACCAATAATAAATAATAAACTTATTAATGTAAGAATAGACTTATCTATATTTTTCCACCATTGATAATAAAATTTATAGATAAAACTATTGGTTTGCATTTGTGTACTTTTTAATTATTTGATTAAAATAATATCCTCTATCCTCAAAATTTTTAAATTTATCAAATGAGGCCCCAGCTGGACTGAAAAAAATAATATTTTTTTTAGATTTCTCACTATTAATTTCTGAAAAGATAACCTTAAGGGTCTCCTGCAAATTTCTGAAAGTTTTTACATTTAATTTATTTTTTAAGATACTCAAAAATTTATTTCGATGTGTTCCAAAAATATAGACTTTAAAATTTTTATTTTTTATTTTTGATAATTTAAATTTGTCTCCCTTTTTTGGAATTCCTCCCAATATCCAATAAGCATTATTCAAATTTTGTAATACATTTTCTGAAGAAGCAAAACTTGTAGATTTAGAGTCATTGATTATAGTAAGGTTTTTTTTATCAAATATAATTTGTTGTCTATAATTTAGGCCTTTAAATTTATTAATAGTTTTAATCAATTTTTTTTGATTAAGTTTTAATTTTGAAGCAATTTTAAATATAAATGATAAATTTTCTTTATTACCTTTTGAAATAAAATATTTATTTTTAACTTTTAAGAACTCTTTATTTAAATTTGAAGTCTGAACTTTATAAATTTTCGCTTTGTATTTACTTTTTTTTATTTTTTTATTAATTATATCATCTTCTTTTTTAACATAAGCAAAAGATCCTCTAATTTGAGATTTTAATAATTTAAATTTTGCATTTACATAATTTTTTAAAGTTTTATGTCTTTCAATGTGATCAGAAGTTATATTAAGAATTACAGCAAATTTTGATCTAAAAATTCTACTATAATCTAGCTGATAAGAAGAAGCCTCTATTACAAAGATTGTTTTTTTTGTAATATTTTTTTCTGATAAAACTGGATTGCCTATGTTACCAATTAGCCTTGAATCTCTTTTTTGATCGATCAAAGCATCATGTAAAATTTTTGCAGTTGTGGATTTACCATTGGTTCCAGTAATCGTAATACTTTCATTGTTAAAAAATGAAAACAAAACGTCAAGATCAGTGTAAATTTTTTTTAAATTTTTTTTTAAAAATTTTGATAATTTACAATTTGAGATATCGATACCAGGACTAATAATAATTCTATCAAAATTTATTTTTTGAATTTCATTTGGTTTAACTATTTTTTTTTTGTATTTTAAATTAACTTTTTGATTGTCGTCAAATAAATATACATCAGACCTATTTTTTAAAAAATTATAGGTTGAAATACCACTCTTTCCTAAACCATAAATTAATATTTTTTTTTCTAAAAAAATATTATTAAATATTTTCATTATCTTAATTTTAAGGTGGCTAAACCAATCATAGCTAGAATTATGGAGATAATCCAAAACCTAATTACAACTGTGGACTCTGGCCAACCTTTTTTTTCAAAATGATGATGAATAGGAGCCATTCTAAAAATTCTTTTTCCAGTAAGCTTGAAGGATATCACCTGAACCATTACTGAAACTGCCTCCAGTACAAAAAGTCCGCCAGTAATAGCTAAAACAATTTCATGCTTTGTGATAATTCCTACTGCACCTAAAGATCCTCCAAGAGATAATGAGCCTGTGTCACCCATAAAAATTTTAGCAGGTGGTGCATTAAACCACAAGAAACCTAAACAAGAACCGATAATTGCCCCACAAAAAATTGCTACTTCACCTGTTCCTTCGATGTAGGGAATTTGTAAATAATTTGAAAATACAATGTTTCCTGTAACATAACTTATAAAAGCAAAGCATGCTGCAACTAATATTACTGGCACTGTTGCTAAACCATCTAATCCATCAGTAAGATTAACAGCATTAGATGAGCCTATGATCACGAATATTGCAAATGGTATAAAAAACCATCCGAGATTTACGATCAAATTTTTAAAAAAGGGAAAATATAAATTATTTAAATCTTGATAATCATTTAAAAAAACAAAAAAACTTACACCAATAATTGCTAATATTATTTGTGAAGTTATTTTAAACTTTGAAGAGATACCTGATGAGTTACTATTTTTAATCTTCTTAAAGTCATCATATGCTCCCAATAAACCGAAACTAATTGCTATGTAAATACAAAATAAAATATTAATATTTGATAAATCTGCCCAAAATATTACTGATACCAACAAGCCGAATAAAATTATTAAACCTCCCATAGTTGGTGTACCAATTTTTTTAATTATATGATCTTCTGGTCCATCATCTCGAATAGGGTTTAAAATTTTTTGTTTAGAAAAAAATTTAATAAAAGGACCCCCAATAATTAGCACAATAACTAACGAAGTAAAAAAAGATAAACCTGTTCTAAAAGTTAAATATTTAAAAACATTTAAAAAACTTAAATCATCAACAAAATTTAATAAAAATTGATAAAGCATCTAAATTAATCCTCTCAGACTTTTTACAATGTCATTGAATCCTGTCGCAAGTGAGGCTTTAATCATTAAATAATCATTATTATTTAAATCTTTGCTAATCAATTCAATAATTTGTGATTTATTGGATAAAATCTTTCCCCTTTTTCTCTTTGAGATGTTTTCAAATATTATTGAAGCTAATTTTCCTTTAACAAATACCTTGTCTATATTGGTTTGATTAATTATTGGAGCAATAGATTTATGGAGTTTTTTAGAATGACTACCAAGCTCTAACATGTCACCAATTAGTAAATATTTATTTGATTTTTTTGAGTTTATTTTATCAAAATTTTTTATTGCTGATTTTAATGAAAGAGGATTTGAATTATAACTTTGGTCAATTAAATTAATTTTTTTATTATTAATTTTTACTACTGAATGGTCTCCTCTTCCTCTGGGAATCTTGAAATTTAGAAAAATATTTTCATTAAGTTCGAATATATTTTTATAAATACTAATAATAGCTAGAGCAGCAAGTGTATTGTATATACTGTTTTGAAAATCGTTTGATAATATGAAATTTTTTTTTTTATTTTTTAACTTAACTTTAATTTTAAATTTTTTTCCAAAAGTCTTTACATTAATTAATTTAATGTCTGCTTTCTGACTTTTGATACCAAAAGAAACAATTTTAATTTTCTTTTCTTTGGCAATTTTTCTATGTAATTGAAAAAAACTGTCATCTGCATTCAATACAACATAACCATTGGTTTTTATGTTGTTAATAATTTCAGATTTTGCCAAAGCAATTTGATTGATATTTTTAAAATTTTTAACATGTGCATAATTTATATTTGTTATTACTCCAACATCTGGTTCTATTATTTTTGATAAATAATCAATTTCACCTTTTTTATCCATTCCAACTTCTAAAATTCCAAATTCATCATTTTGTTTTAAATTAAAAAGACTCAAAGGTACCCCAAATTTATTGTTATAAGATTTTGGAGAAATACTTACTTTCGCAATTTTACTTAATACATTTCCCAACAATTCTTTAAGTGTAGTTTTGCCACAACTGCCTGTGATAGCTACAATATTTGTATCAATACTTTTTCTAAAAGTTTTTGAAATATCTGCTAAGAATTTTAAAGTATCTTTAACTTTAATCTGACGACTTTTATTTAATTTATTTTGAATTTTGTTTACTACAGCTAGAGATGCTTTTCTATTAAATGATTGTGAAACATATTTATTACCATCATTTTTTTTTCCTTTAATAGCAAAAAAAATATCATTTTTAGTAACTTCTTGAGAATTAATTCTTGCAGTTTTTAAAGATATGGAGGGAGATAATTTTTTATTTTTAATTGCCTCTTTAATGACATTTAATTTTAAATTATCTGATAAAGTATTATTTTTATTCTTAATAGCATTTAAAATTACCCTTCTTTCTGAAAAGAAAATTTTCTTATTTCCAATATCTTGTGTTTTCTCATGACCCTTTCCAGCCACTAACAAAATATCACCTGAATTCAAATTGTGAATAGCATGTGTTATTGCAATTGCTCTATTAGATATTTCAACAAATTTTTTTTTTTTAATTCCCTTTTTTATATCTCTTCTAATTTTTTGAGGATTTTCAAATCTAGGATTATCATTTGTAAGAATAATATTATCTGCAAAATCACTAGCTATTTTTCCCATTTTGGATCTTTTATTTTGATCTCTATTTCCCCCACAACCGAATAGCACTGTGATTATTTTATTAGGAAATTGCTCTCTGAGATTTAAAAGACACGTTTTTAAAGCATCAGGTGTATGAGCATAATCGAGAATTACTTTTGATTGATTTTTAATTTTACCAATTTTTTCAAATCTTCCCTCAACTGGTTTCAATTTTGGGATTATGTTTAAAATTTTATCTAAACTTAAACCACTATATTTTGCTGCAATTATTGCCATTAAAACATTTTTTAATTGTATTTTTCCAATTAAATTTAAATTTAGATCCCTTATCGAACTATTTGATTTAATTCTAATAAATTGACCCTCTCCTTTAAAATTGTGGTATTGGAGCTCTATATTATTTTTCTTATCACTTAATGTATGCAATTTTAATTTCTTATTAATTGTAATTTTTTTTATGAGTTTAAACTCTGGTATTAATTGATCTGAAATTACATTGCCTCTTTTTTGGATTAAGTTTTTAAATAAATAAAGTTTTGCATTTAAATAATTTTTAAGATTTTTATGATAATCAAGATGGTCCTGAGATAAATTAGTAAATATACCTGAATTAAACTTTAAACCATCTAATCTATTTTGCTTTAAACCATGACTAGAGGCTTCCATAATTACATTTTCTATTTTTTGACTTTTTAGCTTACTCAAAATTTTAGCCAATTTAATTGGATCTATTGTGGTATTAGATAAATTCAAATTTATAACTTTTGATTTAACGCCCAATGTTCCAATTGAAGCAACCTTTTTATTATTTAATTTTAATATTTGATAATAAAAATCTGCAACTGATGATTTTCCGTTAGTACCTGTAACTGCAATTAAATTTTTTGGTTTTTTATTATAAATTTTAAAAGCAATTTCAGCTAATAATTTTCTTACATTGTCTGTATGAATATATAAAATTCCATTTAGGAATTGATTTACTTTCTTTTCAGTTACAATAATTTTAGATCCTTTTTTAATTGCTTTCGGAATAAATTTATTTCCATCAACACTATTTCCTTTGATTGCAAAAAAAATATTATTTTGTTTAATACTCCTCGTATCAAATGAAATTCCTGAGAAAGAAAAATTTTTATAATTTTTATTTATGTTATGAAAATAATTTCCTAGAAGCATAATTAATTAACCTCTATATATTTTGTGGCTAAAATAGGCCCAATTTTATCTATGACTTTTCCAGCTACCTCTACTGAGGTCCAGCCAGCTGTATTATAAAGTGTGCCCTTCCACCCTCCTTTTTGATGTCTATACTTGTAATAATAATCTTTAGATTTTTTTGGAGTATCTAGCATTACAACAAAAACAAATTGTGGATTTGATGTAGGAAAAATAGAAGCAAAAGTATTTATTTTTGCCTCAGAATATGCTCCTCCCTCAGGTTGATCAGCAGTTCCTGTTTTTCCACCAATTTCATAATTTTGAACATCTGCAAATTTAGCTGTACCTTCCTCAGTATTTACAATTTTTCTTAAAGCACTAACAACTTGTTCTGAAATACCTCTGTTTAAGATTCTTTTAATTTTTTTATTAAATTTATTTTCTTTATAAATTAATGTTGGCTTAATTTCATAACCGCCATTTGATAAAATAGAGTAACCTTTTGCTAATTGAAGAATTGTAGTTGCTATTCCATGTCCAAAAGAAGCTGTAGCCAATCTACATTTTCCAAAATCATAATTTTTTTGTGGTGCAATTTCTTCAATATCAAAATCAATATCACTTAACACACCAACTTTTTCTAAAAATAATTTAAATTTTTCTGAGCCAACTTTTTGGGCAATTTTTACTGATCCTATGTTTCCAGATCTAACTAAAATTTGCTCTGCAGTTAAATTTGATGGTATTTCATTGTCATACTCACCTATTCTGTATTTATCACATTTAATTGATTTGGGTAAATCTAAAAATTCAGTCTCTGGTTTAATTACCTTTTCATTTAGGGCGCTAGCAAAAGTAAATGCTTTAAAAACAGAACCAAACTCATATGTTCCTTTAGTTACCCTATTAATATAATTTACATCAGTTATATTTTGTCTTTCATTTGGATTGAAATCTGGCAAGGAAACTAATGATAGAATATTGCCGTTATTGACATTCATTAGAATAGCCGCACTACCTTTGCTTTTAAAAATTTTTTGATATTTAATTAATTCTTTTCTTATTAAAAATTGAATATCTTTATCTAAAGTAAGTCTAATGGGCTTTTTTGATTGTCTAAGTTCCTCATTCAATGATTTTTCCAATCCAGAAATCCCATTATTGTCATCATCTATCTGACCCAAAACGTGGCTAAAAAGATTTTTTTGAGGGTACATTCTAAGGACTTTTTCCTCCGGTATTAAAGACTTGTCGCCTAATTTCATTATTTTCTCAAAATTTTCTTCTGAAATTTTCTTCTCTAAATAAAAAAATTTCTTACTTTCAATTTTTTTTTCGATTTCATCAAAATTTTTATCTGGAAAAATTATATTTAAACTAAGAAGTAATTTTTTTTTATTAATTATATCCGAAGTTTTTAATCCTATATCTATGGATTTTACTGTTTTAGCTAAATAATTTCCATTTATATCTGTGATATCTGCTCTATAAAGTTTATTTGAAGATACAGTGAGATTGCTTCTTTCTACCGAGTTCTCTTTTCGAGAACCTAGATGAATCAAATGTATTGCGTAAATCAAATAAATAACGAAAAAAACAAAGAAAATAAAAGCTACACGATTAAATTGGATATTTAATCCATTCTCTGTTTTCTTAAATATAAAATCACTTCTATAGTCTTCTATAGTTAATTTTGATTTATTATCAGTCATTAATCTTTAATAATTTTAAAATTTTGGATTTTATTTACATCATCTGAAATTTTGTAAATTTTTATGTCGTTTATATTTTTTTGAATTAACTCATCATCAAAATACTGAGATTGATATTCAAGTAATCTTTCTGCAGAACTTAAATAATCGAACTCTAAAGATGCATTTTCAAATTCAGACTTTAAAACTCTAATATTCTCTTTTGCTGTAAATATTTCATCTTCAATCTGTTTAGTTGTATTTTTTATTATTGCAGTTGATAAGACTAAAAAAAAAATCACTGCTGCTAAAGCAAACTTATTCAAAGTTTGTCTCCATAATTTTCAACTTCAATATAATTTCCAAATTGGTCCAATATATCAGTGTCAAAATTATAAAAATCAGTTTTTTTTATTGCGTATCTAAATTTAGCAGATCTAGATGGTGGATTTTCGCTTAGTTCTTCATCTGTGGGGGTTATTGGTTTTTTTTGAATTAGATTAAATAATGTATCTGCTTGTTTTACAACTGGGCTATACCGTGAAATACTTTTATTTTGGGAAAGACTTTTAAAAAAATATTTTACTATTTTATCCTCTAACGAATGAAATGTAACTACCCCTAAAACACCACCTTTTTTTAAAACTTTAGCGGCATTAATAAGTCCAAAAATTAACTCGCTTATTTCTTTATTTACAAATATTCTCAGAGCCTGAAAAACCTTGGTCGCATTATGAACTTTAAAATTTTTTCTTTTTTTTGATCTATCTATAATTTCAACTAAAGATTTAGTATCAATTTTATTTCTAGATCTCTCTTTTATAATATTTCGTGATATATATTTTGCTTCTTTTTCATCTCCAAAAAATTTAAAAATCTTTTCTAATTGTTTTTCATCGAGTTTATTAATTACATCTTCTGCTGAATAACTATTCAAACCCATCTGCATATTTAATTTGCCACTATCAGAGAAAGACAATCCTTTTTGTGGGTTTTTTATTTGAGTATAAGAATAACCAAGGTCAAAAATCACTCCTTTTATATTTTCGTTTTTTAGCTTTAAATTATTTAATTGACTGAATTTGATATTTTTAAAAATAAATCTATCTTCAAATTTTTCTTTTAATTGGTTAGCAATTTTCGCACTCTCTATATCTCTATCTAAAGCAATTACATTTGTATTTTCAAACTCTAAAATTTTTTTGGTATAACCCCCTTGGCCAAAGGTACAATCAATAAATGTGCCACCATGTTGAGGGGAAATAACGCTAATAATTTCATTTAGCAGTACCGGATAATGCTTTTGCATTTTCGATACTATGGTGGCGTCCATTTATTTCTTGGAAGACCATTAATTTTTTTGTCTTCTTAAGAATGCTGGTATTTCAAGATCATCCTCTTCATCCTCATTTGAGGACAGTAAATCTTCAGGACTTGAATTTTCAGGTTCTGAACTAAATAAATCTGGCGCATCAGAATCAACTCCAAATTCTTTCAGATCATTAGAAGTTTCATCCTCAAAATTGCTTTCATGAGTTTCTTGATTAGTAGTTTCTATGGCCTCTTCTGTAAAAGATTTTTCCATTTCATTAACAGAACTATCTTCAACTATACTTTCGCTTTCCATTCCAGTGTTCTGAACAACTCCCTCACTCATCATTTGATCATGAGAACTTTCAGTTTGTTGTTCTTGGATAATCTCGTTTTCAAGCTTTAAAGCATTAGCACCATGTGTGATTGGGTTTGATGCTGTTGTATTAGAAAAATTAAAAGATTGAGATGATCCAATGTTTGAAAAATCAGAGTAACCAGGATTTCGGTTTTGAATTCGATGAACCATATTTACTACAGATTTTGATTCAGGTTGTTGACCATCTAATGATGTTGCAACAATTGAAACTCTCATTTTTCCATCCAACTCTGTATCAGTGATTGCTCCAATAATTAACTCTGCTTCAGGATCAACCTCTGCTCTTACTTTATTTACAGCCTCATCAACTTCAAAGAGTTTAAGATCTTTACCACCAGTTATATTTACTAGTAATCCTTTCGCACCTTTTAAAGTATAATCATCAATTAATGGGTTGCTAATTGCCATCTCTGCGGCTTTTAGAGCTCTACCTTCTCCCTCAGCTTCGCCAGTTCCCATCATAGCTTTGCCCATTGCAGCCATAACAGTTTCAACATCAGCAAAGTCTAAGTTGATTAAACCAGGTCTTACCATCAAGTCAGTTATACTTTGAACGCCATGCATTAAAACATTATTTGATAAATTAAAAGACTCTTCAAATGTTGTTTGCTCGTTAGCTATTTTAAATAAGTTTTGGTTTGGAATAACAATGATTGTATCTACATGTTTTCTTAACTCTTCTAAACCTTGTTGTGCTCTTCTCATCCTAGAGGGGCCTTCATATAAAAATGGAAGAGTCACAACACCAACAGTTAATATATTTAATTCTTTAGCAGCTCTTGCGATGACATGGGCAGCACCAGTGCCCGTTCCACCACCCATTCCTGCTGCTATAAAAACCATATTTGCACCTTGAAGTGTATTTATAATTTCATTTAAAGATTCATCGGCAGCTGCTTGACCAATATCAAGTTTAGCTCCAGCCCCTAAACCTTTTGTTAAATTTAGACCTATTTGAATTCTTGTTTTCGCTTTACTTAATTTTAAATCTTGAGCATCAGTATTGACTGCTATAAATTCTACCCCTTGTAAATTGTTTTCAATCATTTCGTTAATTGCATTGCCGCCTGCTCCACCAACTCCCAAAACTAATAATCGTGGTTGTAATTCTTTTATTTCTGGTGCTTTAAAATTAATTGTCATCTTTTATCCCCTATTGTTTGTTATGTTGAAGCTCCCATTTAAGATTACCACGATTAATATTTGCTTTTTTCCTCGCTGTTATCTTAAATTTTTCAAAAGTTGTTGGTTCCCATATTTGAAATGTTTGTCCTTGACCAACAAACAACATGCTATTTTTTATTTTTGCATGTTTTAATAATTTTGATGAAAGTGAAATTCTGCCCTCACTATCAAATTGTAAATTTATACTTTCTGCTAATATTGATGTAGCAAAATAATCTCTTTTTTCTTCAAAAGGATTTAAGGAGTCAATTGCTGAAGAAATTTTTTCAATTCTATCTTGGGAACATGCTTCTATAGATGAGTTATTAAATGATGGATAACAAATAACACCATTGTAACCTAAGTTGGATAAATGTGACCTAAAACTAGCAGGCACAGATACTCTCCCTTTTTTGTCTAATTTGTTTTCGTATGTTGATAAAAACATAAAACATAAATTCCTTTATTCCCATATAAATGGGAATTTATGGGATATTATGGGTTTTATAACTAGACGTCAATACCTATTATTTTAGTAATATTATTGTTTTAGTAATAAAGAAAATAGACAATGAAAAATATAAAATGAGAACAAACTGAGAAACTTATAGTGATATTTTGATTTGAAGCGCCAGATAAACTATAAGCCGGGTTCTGTCATTTAAACTTATCATTTGTCTAGACTTAAGATCACTCTTAAGCTCAAGCAACTAACCCTGATGACTAGCCAAGGACGGCTTTTAGTTTTTCAACAATGTCATCTCTACTTAGTTTTGCTCCCAGTGGGGTTTTCCAGCGTTCATTGTTACCAATAGAACCGGTGCGCTCTTACCACACCTTTTCACCCTTACCATGTTATGGCGGTTTATTTTCTGTGGCACTATCCCTAGGGTTTCCCCCGCCAGGTATTACCTGGCACTGCGTCCTTGTAGAGCCCGGACTTTCCTCTTTAAATTAAATTAAAGCGATAAGTCATTTATCTGGCATATTTAATCTAGTACTAATTTTAAAAACTTCAAGAAATTTTATGAAAATTTTTTTGCTAAATTATTGCTAATAATTAAACATTCTTTATCGAGCTTACCATTAACTAATTCTTGTCTAAATCTTCTTTGAAAAGCTTTGACAATATAATTATTAAATTTTCTATTTTTTGGGTTATCAGTTCTTTTTATCCTATACCCAATTTTTGATAAATTATTATAAAACATTTTTTTACTAACTTTATCTAATTCAATTTTTCTATTTTTTTTTAGTAATTTAATAGATAGCGAATGCCACAAGCCTATACTTTTCTTTGAGAGCTCTTTCCAAGGAAATTTTTCTCCTGGATCTCTCTTTCTTTCTGGAGCTACGTCCGAATGTCCCAAAATATTTTCAGAATTAATTTTATATTTTTTTATTAATAATTTGCTTAACTTTATTAGAGATTGAATTTGTTTTTTAGAAAATTTTTTATAATTAAAATCATGTCCTGGATTGTTGATTTCTATACCAATAGAATATCTATTTAGAGATTTATAATGTTTCCACCTCGATTTACCAGCATGCCATGAAACATATAAATCTGGCACCATAACGAAAGTTTCGCCGTTATTTTTTATAAAATAATGACAGCTGACATCAGATTTAATATTAGTTAATTTATTAATGGCATCGGACTCTTTCTTCATTCCTGTATAATGAAAAATTAAAAATTTAATTTGAGTTTTATGTCTTTTAATTGGGTAGAAATTTGGTGAGTAATTAGAAAAAATTTTTAATCTCATTTTAGTTGTATTGTTAGATTATTTTAAGCCATATTTAAGACATTTTTAGTACTAAATGTTGATTTACTTTAGGTCGATATACACTATATAATTGAGTCTAAATGATTAAATTTTTAAAAATTATTTTTTTGTTTACTTTCCTTACATCAAATGCTGTAGCAGGATCTGATGGTGATTTAAAGCTTTCAAGTAAAAGTGAGTCTACTAAAGATTGTTTTGAGCCACTAAACCGAGCAACTTTTGCATTCAATCAGGGCTTAGATCGAGCCATTTTAAAACCGGTAGCTAAAGGGTACAGATCTCTACCTGCCCCAATAAAAAAAGGAACTGGAAATGTTTTAAATAATCTATCAACTTTGATAACTATTCCAAATAATGTGTTACAGGGTGATTTTAAACTAGCAGCAATCAATTCAGGAAGACTAGTTGTAAATACAACGCTTGGAATACTAGGTATATTTGATCCTGCATCTGAAATGGGTTTTCCCAAATATGTTAAAGAAGATTACGGACAAACATTAGGGGCTTGGGGAGTTGGTCCAGGTTGTTATTTAGTTTTGCCAGTTTTAGGGCCATCTTCAATTAGGGATACAGCAGGTATGTTTGTTAATGTTATGGGTGGGGATCCTTATTACAATATTTCAGTAAATGGTAATAATGAATATTTAGACGGAGAGCTGTTCGCTGTTACAAAAATTCTATCAGGTGTAGAATTCAGAGCGGCTAATATCGAGTCTTTAGATAATTTAGAGGCAAATTCTGTAGATTTTTATGCTTCGGTTAAAAGTTTGTACACCCAAGATAGAGAAAACAAAATTAAAAATATTCAAAGAGGAAGCATAGAAGTAATTTACAAAGAAGACGGGGATTGGGAAGAGATAGATAATAAATAAATAAAAATCAAATGAAAAGAGTATTTATTTTTAATCTGTTTTATATAATTTTTTTTACAAATTTTAATATTTCATATTCTATTTCACCTGATGTATTTATTCAATCTACAGTTAATAGAGCTTCTCAGGTATTATCTGAAAATATTTCCAGAGAAGAAAAAATAAGTAAACTCAAAATAATTGCAAAGGAGACTGTGGATATACGTGGTGTTGGTTTTTACTCTTTAGGTTCTGCAAGAAATCAGCTCAATGATGAACAGAAAAATACTTATTCTAATTTATTTGAGCAATATTTCTTAAAAAGTTTTTCAAGTAGATTGGCAGAATATACCAATCCAGAAATTGAAGTTAAAAGCAAACAAATTTTAAATAATAATTATACTATGGTTAATAGTATTTTAATTGCTACTAATGACAGACCTGAGGTAAAAATTGATTGGAGAGTTTATACAAAAAATCCAGAAAATCCTTTAATAAGAGATTTAATTATAGAAGGTCTTAGTCTAGCAAGGACACAAAAAGAGGAATTTAATTCAATTTTAAATTCTAATGATGGTAATATAAATTCTCTTTTTAAAATTTTAGAGGAATTTTCAAACAAATAGAGTTGTTAGTTTTATTGGTGGGCCCGCCAGGACTCGAACCTGGGACCAATACATTATGAGTGTACTGCTCTAACCAACTGAGCTACAGGCCCAAAAATTAAGAATTAAATATATCATTTTTTTATACTTATCAATTGAAGATAATCATAAATGGTGGGCCGTGTTGGTTACGCTCCAACTACCCCTGCAATGTCAATGCAGTACTCTTCTATTGAGCTAACGGCCCAAATTTTAACTTTCTAAAAAACTTTTTAATTGTTTTGATCTACTTGGATGCTTAAGTTTTCTTAAAGCTTTAGCTTCAATTTGTCTTATTCTTTCTCTAGTTACAGAAAACTGAAGACCAACTTCCTCGAGTGTATGATCAGTATTCATTCCTACACCAAATCTCATTCTAAGCACTCTCTCTTCTCTTGGAGTTAATGTAGACAAAATTTTTGTTGTTGCTTCTCCAAGATTTGATTTTATAGCTTGCTCAAGAGGTGCAAGGGCTTTTGTGTCTTCTATAAAATCTCCTAAACTGCTGTCCTCCTCGTCTCCAACAGGTTTTTCTAATGATACCGGTTCTTTAGAAATTTTTAAAACCTTCCTTACTTTATCAAGTGGCATTCTTAATTTTTGAGCTAACTCTTCTGGAGTAGCCTCTCTACCAAATTCGCTTAAAATTAATCTTTGAGTTCTAACAATTTTATTTATTGTTTCTATCATATGAACTGGAATTCTTATTGTTCTAGCTTGATCTGCAATTGATCTTGTAATTGCTTGTCTTATCCACCAGGTTGCATATGTTGAAAATTTATATCCTCGTCTATATTCAAATTTGTCAACTGCCTTCATAAGGCCAATATTTCCTTCTTGAATTAAATCTAAAAATTGAAGACCTCTATTAGTGTATTTTTTAGCAATTGAAATAACAAGTCTTAAGTTTGCTTCAACCATTTCTTTTTTAGCAATTCTAGATTCTTTTTCTCCTTTTTGAATTCTGCTCACTAATTTTTTAAAATCAGTAACAGATATTCCAAGTTTATGGCTTATTTCAATTAATCTTTCTCTAATATTTTTAAATTCATCTTTATATTTACTAAAAAATTGCTTCCATATATTATTTGTATCTAAAAATTTTTTTAAATTAGGATTTATTTCATTTCCTACGTAAAATTTAATAAATTCACTTCTTTGAATTTTATGATCCAGAGCAAATCGTAGTAAATTACCTTCAAGAGATATTATTTTTTTATTTTCAACATAATGTTTTTGAACAAGTTCCTCTAAAACCGATGGAGAGAGCTGAAGTGATTTAATATTTTCTAAAATATCATTTACGATTTTCTCATAACCTTTTTCTTTGGCAGGTGAAAAGTTTCTAGAATTCAATACACATTCTAGCTTTTCTTTCTGGTATTTTATTAATTTATTATATTCTTTGGTGAGAATATTAATAGTTTTTAAAACTTTTGGTTTAATTTCAGTTTCCATGGCAGCAAGCGTGGGATTAAAATCATCATCCTCATCTCCAGAACTTTCTTCTTTATCAGTTTCTCCTGAATTTTTTTGTTTAGCACTAGGACCAGTAGACTCGTCTTCCATATAATTTGTATCAATATCAATTATTTCTCTCACTAAAATTTCATCTCTGTTGAGTTGATCATTCCATTCAAAAAATTGTTGAGCAGTTATTGGACTTTGAGAAAGAGCAATTAGCATCACATCTTTTCCGGCCTCAATTCTTTTTGCAATTGCAATCTCGCCCTCTCTAGAAAGCAACTCAACTCCACCCATCTCACGTAAATACATTCTGATTGGATCATCACTTTTTTCAATTGTTTTTCCCTCTTCCTTACTAGAGTTTTCTTTTTTTCTTAAAACTTTATAATCTGATTTTTTTTCTACTAAATTAATCTTCTCATCCAAAATATGAATAAATGCTTGAGATAAATTTTCATCAGACAAATTTCTTTTACCTAGAGATTTAGATAGCTCTTCATATGTAATAAAGCCTCTATGGGTCCCACGCCCCATTAATCTAGCAAATGATTTAGTAATAATTCTTTCCACGATAATTTGAGTTTAGAGATCTTATATAGTGTCAATTATATAAAAATCTATTACTAATTTGGTCAGTTTAATTGAGATTCTGCTTTTTTTTGAGCTCTTTTAGCTCATTGAATGTAGACTCGCTCATATCCACAGAAAACTTCGATTCTAATTCCTGGATTCTGAACTCAAGATCATAATTCATTAAATCTCTAGAGATGTCCTCTAATAACTCTATTATTTTTTGATCATCATGAGATTGATTTTTTAGAATATGTTTGATTGGAGCAAATTTATTTATTTTTTCTGCTAATTGATTATCCAAGTTAAGATCTTGAATTGTAATTTGTGAACCAGATTTTAATTTTTCAATAATCATTTCAAATATTTTTTTATTAAACTCCGTAAAAAATTTAATGTTTTCAATCAAATGAATATTTGCCTGAAACAAATCTAGCTTATTTATGACCAAATATAATATGGAAAACTCTTTCAACTCAACACCACTCAAAGACTGACTTTCTTTAAAATATTTTTTTGTAGTTTCTAAAGATTTTATTTTCTTTGAGTAAAATCTATTATTATTTTGATTGGAATGTGGTGTTAACTCGGCAATTTTCTCTAAAAAATATTCCAAAACATATTTTTTTATAAAATCATCTTTTATTGTATTTGCAATTCCTCTTAGTTTTTTCTCAAAAATAGCCATCGATGAAGGATTATTTTTTGTTTGTTTTTTATAATGACTAAAAATAAATTGATGAATAGGTAATTTGCTCTGCTTTGTAAAATCTACAAAATTAGCCTTACCATTTTTATTTACATAGCTATCCGGGTCTTCTTTATCTGGCAGAAATAAAAATGAAATTTGTTTTTCAGGTTTCAATTCCTTTATTGAATTTTCAGCGGCTCTAACAGCAGCTTTATATCCACTTTCATCACCATCAAAGCATATTATGATGTCATCAAAAAATTGATTTAAAGTTAAAATTTGTTTGTCAGTTAAAGATGTGCCAAGGTTTGCTACCGCATTATCTATTCCATTTTTACTTAGACCTACAACATCCATGTATCCTTCAACCAGATAAATATGATCGATTTTATTTGAAAGTTTTCTTGCTAAGTCTAAATTATATAAATTTGATCCTTTTTTAAAAAAATTTGTTTCAGGTGAATTTATATATTTTGCTAGATAATCTAAATTTTCAATTATTCTTCCACCAAGAGCAATTGGTTGACCTGAAATATTATTTATTGGAAATATTAATCGACCTCTAAATCTTTCAACATAAATTTTTTTTTTCTCGTCTAAATAGAATAAACCAGTTTCTGCTAAAGTTTGTTCACTATAATCTTCTTTTAATTTTTTAAAAAAATTTGGATTTTTTTCTATGTACCCTATTTTAAATTTTTTTACTTCATCTTTACCTAGTGATCTATTTTTTAAATAATCTCTAGCAATTGAATGTGCTTCATTTTTTAAAAGTTCATTGTGATAAAAATCTACATAATGAGTAAAAATAGATTTGTACTCATTCCATTTTTTCTCTCTTTCTTCATCTTGTTTAGAGAACATATGGGGTTGCATACCCGCTAATTGAGCTAAATATTTAACAGCTTCGCCAAATTTTAAATTTTGAGTTTTTATAACAAAATCAAAAATATTGCCATGTTCTGAAGTTGCGAAACAATGATAAAATTCTTTTTCATCATTTACAGTAAATGATGGTGTTTTTTCATTTTTGAAAGGTGATAAACCTACAAATTCTTTACCTCTTTTTTTTAAAGAAACAGTTTTTGATACTACCGTTGAAACTTTCAACCTATTTTTAATTTCATCAAGATACTCTTTTGGGTATTTCATTATTTATTTAATAATTCTTTAATCATTGATCCTGCTTTGGAAAAATCAATTTCGTCTGCGTGAGTTTTTTTGAGTTCACCCATAACTTTTCCCATATCTTTTAATGAATTTGCTCCAATTTTCGAAATAACATCAGCACAAATTTTCTTAGTTTCCTCTTCACTAAGTTGCTTTGGTAAAAAACTTGTTAAAATATCATATTCATTTTGTTCAACCTCTAAAAGATCTGTCCTGTTATTTTTTTTATAAATATCAATCGATTCGGCACGCTGTTTAACCATTTTTTTTAAAAGTTTCTTAATATCCTCATCATCAGTCTCCTTTTTATTAGGGCCCGATCTGTTAACAATGTCTAAATCCTTAATAGAAGATAATATTAACCTATAGGTTGATATTTTATTTTTATCTTTAGATTTAAGAGCATTTTTATATTCGTTTTCGATGGTTTGTTTTAATGACATAATTTTTTAATCTACTTTAAAGAAAAAATTCTTCAAAAGAAAAATTGTTTTTTTACAATTTTATATTACATCTCTGTTGCGATAATAAAGCAATTATTGTATTAACCTTTAACTCATGAGTTGTAATTGATCAAAAAAGCAAAAAAAAATAACTCAAAAATAAAATCTCAAATCAATACAGGCGTTTTAGTTCTTGAAAATAAAAAAGTATTTAAAGGAATTGGAATTGGATACCAAGGAGAAGCTACAGGCGAGGTTTGCTTTAATACATCATTAACAGGCTATCAAGAAATAATTTCAGATCCATCATACGCGGGACAAATTATTAATTTTACCTTTCCACATATAGGAAATGTTGGAACAAATAAAGAAGACCTTGAATCTGATAAAATTTGGGCAAGAGGAGTGGTAATTAACTCAGAAATAACTTCACCCTCAAATTATAGATCGTTCCTGCATTTAGATGCTTGGCTAAAGAAAAATAAAATTGTTGGAATTACTGGTTTAGACACCAGAAGCCTTACTAACTTGATAAGAGACAAAGGTGCTCCCAAAGGAACGATTAGTTATTCAAAAAAAGGAAAGTTTAATATTAATAAATTGATTAATTCTACAATCAAATGGAGTGGATTAAAAAATCTTGATCTAGCAGAAGTAGTTTCAACTCAGAAAAATTATATTTGGAAAGGTCTTAAAACCTGGAAAAAAGAATTTGGATATAAAAAAAATAATAAGAACTCATTTCATGTTGTTGCAATTGATTATGGAATAAAAAAAAATATCTTAAGATATTTCTCTGACTTTAATTGTAAAGTTAGTGTCGTTTCTTGTAAAACTAATGCACAAAAAATTTTAGCTTTAAAACCAAATGGAATATTTTTATCAAATGGTCCTGGAGATCCAGCTGCAACAGGGAAATATGCAATAGAAATTATTAAAGATCTTATAAAAAAAAATTTACCAATTTTTGGTATATGTTTAGGTCATCAAATTTTAGCATTAGCATTAGGTGGTAAAACAAAAAAAATGAAGCTTGGTCATAGAGGAGCAAATCATCCTGTTAAAAATTTAATTCACGACAATGTAGAAATAACAAGTCAAAACCATGGATTTGAAGTAATTAAAGAAACATTGCCAAAAAATATTGAAGTCACACATAAATCTTTATTTGATAACAGCATTGAAGGTATCAAACTAAAAAATAAACCAGTCTTTTCAGTTCAATATCATCCTGAATCTAACCCTGGACCTCAAGATAGTATTTATTTGTTTCAAGAATTTATTAACAACATGAAAAAAAATGCCAAAAAGAAAAGATATTAAAAAAATATTAGTTGTAGGAGCTGGCCCAATAATTATAGGACAAGCATGTGAATTTGACTATTCGGGGACACAAGCATGTAAAGCTCTTAAAGATGAGGGTTATAAAGTAGTCTTAATAAATTCAAATCCTGCAACAATTATGACTGATCCAGATGTTGCGGATAAAACTTATATTGAACCAATTACAATAAATGTATTAGAAAAAATTCTCAAAAAAGAAAAACCTGATGCAATTCTTCCAACAATGGGAGGGCAAACTGCACTTAATCTTGCGATGGAAGCAGAGAAAAAAGGAATTTTAAAAAAATACAAAATTGAATTGATAGGAGCAAACTCTAAAGCAATTTCTAATGCTGAGGACAGAAAGAAATTTAGAAAGAATATGATAGATATTGGCTTAGATTTACCAAAATCTGAAATCGTAAATAATAATAATCAAGCATCAAAAGTATTAAAAAAAATTGGTTTACCTGCAATTATAAGACCTGCTTTTACACTTGGTGGGCTTGGTGGGGGAATAGCTAAAACTAGAAAAGATTATTTTAAGATTGTTAAAAATGGATTGCACGAGTCTCCCGTAAACCAGGTTCTTGTTGAGGAATGTTTAGAGGGGTGGAAAGAATTTGAGATGGAGGTTGTAAGAGATAAGAAAGATAACTGTATTATCATTTGCTCTATTGAAAATATAGATCCGATGGGAATTCATACGGGTGACTCGGTAACAATTGCACCAGCTCTTACACTTACAGATAAAGAATACCAAGTAATGAGAAATGCATCTATTGCATGTTTAAGAAAAATTGGAGTTGAAACTGGAGGATCAAATGTTCAGTTTGCAATCAATCCTAAAAACGGTCGAATGGTTGTCATTGAAATGAATCCACGTGTATCAAGATCATCAGCACTTGCATCAAAAGCAACAGGATTTCCTATTGCAAAAGTGGCTGCAAAATTAGCAGTTGGTTATACTCTAGATGAATTAAAAAACGAAATAACTAAAGTTACACCCGCATCATTTGAGCCAAGTATAGATTATGTTGTAACTAAAATTCCAAGATTTACATTTGAAAAATTCTCTACTTCTCCTGCAACTTTGGGAACATCTATGAAATCTGTAGGTGAGGCAATGGCAATAGGAAGAAACTTTAAAGAATCTTTACAAAAGGCGCTAGTATCTCTTGAAACTGGTTTTTCAGGCTTAGACAGAATTTTCGATTTAAATAAAAAACAAATTGAAAAGAAACTTAAAGAAACCATTCCAAATAAGATATTATTAGTAGCTGAAGCAATTAGAAAAAAAATAAATCTAAAGAGAATTTATAACTTATCTAAAATTGACCCATGGTTTTTAGAACAAATTAAAGAAATAGTTGATTGTGAAACACAGATCAAAAGCAAGGGACTTCCCAAAGATTTTGCAGAATTTAATAGAATAAAATCAATAGGATTTTCAGACAAAAAACTTTCGGAATTAACTAAAACTTCTGAAGACATTGTTAGAAGAAAAAGATCAGCGCTTAAAATACTTCCAGTTTATAAAAAAGTAGATACTTGTGCAGCTGAATTCAAATCTTTTACACCTTATATGTACTCAACTTACCAAAGAAATTTTTCAATCAACTCAGAATGTGAAGCTAACCCATCCAATAAGAAAAAAATAATTATTCTTGGGGGAGGACCAAATAGAATTGGTCAAGGTATCGAGTTTGATTATTGCTGTTGCCAGGCAAGTTTTTCATTAAAAGATGCAGGTTTTGAAACTATAATGGTTAATTGTAACCCAGAAACAGTTTCAACAGACTATGATACGAGTGATCGATTATACTTTGAGCCTTTAATAGAAGAATACGTTTTTAACATAATTAAAAAAGAACAAGAAAATGGAAACCTAATAGGCGTGATACCTCAGTTTGGAGGTCAAACTCCAATTAAACTTGCTAAATTTTTACATGAAAAAAGGCTTCCAATTTTAGGAACACAATACACATCGATTGATTTAGCAGAAGATAGAGACCGATTTAGAAATTTATTAAATAAATTAAAACTAAAACAGGCCGAGAGTGGTATTGCAAAAACATTTAATCAAGCAATAAAAATTGCAGACAAAATAGGATTACCATTAATGGTGAGGCCATCTTATGTTTTGGGTGGAAGAGCAATGGAAATTGTTCATGAAAAAAATCAGCTTAAAAAATTTGTTGAAGAAGCGTTTAAAGCTGCAGAAGAAAATCCAATTTTGATTGATAAATTTATCGATCATGCAATGGAAGTAGATGTAGATGCTATATCAGACGGAAAAAATGTTCATGTTGCAGGCATCATGCAGCATATCGAAGAAGCTGGAATTCATTCAGGAGACTCGGCATGTAGCTTACCCCCCGTATCAATTAAACCATATCTTCTTAAAGAAATTGAAAATCAAACAAAAAAATTAGCGATAGCTTTAAATGTAAAAGGTTTCATGAATATACAGTTTGCAATTAAAAAAGATGAAATTTATGTGATTGAAGTAAATCCTAGAGCAAGTAGAACAGTTCCTTTTGTATCAAAAGCAAAAGGTCTTCCTCTAGCTAAAATTGCATCAAGAGTAATGGCTGGTGAAAAGTTATCTAAGTTTAATTTAAAAGATAAATCTAAAGGTATGTACGCAGTTAAAGAAGCTGTATTTCCATTTAATAAATTTCCAAACAGTGACTTGTTGTTAGGGCCAGAGATGAAGTCAACAGGAGAAGTTATGGGATTTGATAAGAATTTTGGAATGGCTTTTGCAAAAAGTCAGATCGCAGCAGCTAACTCATTACCAAAACAAGGATTAGCTTTTATATCTCTCAAAGATAGTCACAAAGATGAAGGAATAGATTTAGCTAAAGAACTTCTTAAACTTAAGTTTACATTATGTGCTACTAGAGGAACTGCAGAATATATTAGAAAACATGGTATGAAATGTAAAATAATTAATAAAGTTAGCAGTGGCACTCCTCATATAGTAGATGTTTTAGACTCTAAAAAGATTGCATTGGTGATAAATACTGGAGGCGGAAACACTGAATATCGATTAAGTGATGCTATAGCTTTAAGAAGAGCAACGCTTAAAAATAAAGTTCCTTATTGCACTAATATGTCAACAGCTCAAGCATGTCTGGAGGCAATCAAATCACTTAAAACAAAAAAATTAGAAGTTAATTCTCTTCAAGATATATAAATCTATACATCAACAATTAAAGTGTCTTTAGACCCTCCACCTTGCGAACTATTTACAATTGTACTCCCTTTCCTAAGCGCAACCCTAGTTAATCCACCTGTGCTGACATATGTAGTTTTTCCACTAATTACAAATGGTCTTAAATCGAGATGTCTTGGTTCAATATCATTTTCAGTAATTGTCGGTGCAGTTGAAAGAGTTTCAAGAGGTTGTGCAATATATTCTCTTGGATTTTTTTTGATTTTAGCTATTACTTCATCTCTTTCTTTTTTGTCTGCTTTAGGACCAATCATTATACCATAACCACCAGATGCGTTAGCAGGTTTAACGACTAACTTAGAAATATTTTCAATAACATAGTTTCTCTCATTTTTATTATGACATAAGTAAGTTTCTACCTGATTTAAGATAGGTTGTTCACCTAGATAATAAACAATCATTTTGTTAACATAAGAGTAAACCACCTTGTCGTCAGCAACACCTGTTCCGATTGCATTGATTATTCCAACATTTCCTTTGCGCCAGCTTTTAAATAATCCTGGCACCCCAATCAGTGAATTTTTGAAAAATACTTTTGGATCTAAAAAGTTGTCATCAAGACGTCTATAGATACAATCAACCTTTAATGGACCTTTGACAGTCTTCATATAAACAATATCGTTCTCTACAAATAAATCTTTTCCCTCAACCAAAGCAATACCCATCTGTTCAGCTAGGAAAGAGTGCTCAAAATAAGCAGAGTTATATATACCAGGTGTTAAAACTACCATATGAGGGTTTGAAGTTTTTTTTGGAATACATTCAACCATGCAGTTAAATAATTTATTTGTGTATTGATGAATTGATGCAACTTTATATCTTGTAAACAATTCAGGAAATACATCTCGCATCACCATCCTGTTTTCAAGCATGTAAGATACACCCGAGGGTACTCTTAAATTATCCTCTAAAACTAAATAATCACCATTAGTATTTCTAATTAAATCAATTCCAGAAATATTTGACCAAGCTTTGTGTTTAGGAGAAAAACCTTCACATTCCTTTACATAAAATGGAGAATTAAAAATAATTTCATTTGGTACTACTTTATCTTTGAATATTTTTTTTTGATTATAAACATCATCAATAAATAAATTTAACGCCTTTACACGCTGCTTTAAACCCTTTGAAACTTTATTCCATTGTGTTTTTGGTATTATTCTTGGTATTATATCAAGGGGCCATTTTTTTTCTTCTGCCCTATTGTTAGCTGCATATACTCTAAAATTAATACCTCTAGCACTAATTGTACTTTGACAATTTTTTTCAATTTCTTGAAGTTTTTTTTTACCGTATCTTTCTAAAATTGATGAAATTATTGCAGCGTGTTTTCGAAGTTTATTATCTTTGGTAAAATAACCATCATAAGCATGACTTGAGTTATAGTTTTTCCAAAGTTTTGAGACCATAGAATTATAGTGTTTAATACTTAAATAAAATAAGCAAATGCATTTTAGATATATCAGTTATGCTTTTAATTGATTTTAAAAAAATGTTATAGTTAACTAATTATTTTACTTAATGACTTACTGCATAGGAATTAAAACAAATGACGGTCTTGTGTTTGCATCAGACTCAAGGACAAATGCTGGATTAGATAATGTAAATATTTATTCTAAAATGATGACACACGATGTAGGTGATAGAACAGTTGTAATAGTTACTTCTGGGAATTTAGGTACCTCTCAAGCAGTTTATAAATCAATCGAAAAAGATTTAAAAAGCACTACAGGTATAATGAATTTAAACACTTGTAATGATTTTGAACAAATCGCATCTTATATAGGATCTTTAAATATTGAGCACTCATCACCTCAAGGAATTAATACAGATAATGTCTTACTTGGTTCAACATTTATAGTTGGCGGACAAATTAAGGGTCAGCAACATGAATTATATTTAGTTTATCCTCAAGGAAATTATATAAGGCCAGCTGACAGTAAACCGTATCTTGTAATTGGGGAGGTCAAATATGGAAAACCAATCCTTGATAGGGTTATTAAACCAAATGTTTCAATCGGTGATGCATCAAGATGTGCTCTGATTTCAATGGATTCTACATTAAAAAGTGATCTTACTGTTGGGCCTCCAATAGATTTTGCAGTGCTAAAAAAAGATGCAGATAATCTATCTACACTTGAGTGTTTAAATATTACGGATGAAAATTATTCAAAGGTTTGTAATCAATGGTCTGAGGGTATTTTTAAAGTTTTCGATTCTTTTCCAAGGTTTGATTGGGAAAAATAAAAACTATTCAACTCTCCAATCAGTTTCAAAAGTAACATAATTTACTTGAATACACCGTCTTTCTTTAACAATTTTTTTCTTTTCCATACCATGCCAAGTGTTAGGTCCACTAGTGAAAAGATAACCGTAATTATGTTTATAAGGAAGTGTTTTAACTTTCTCTAATTTTTCATTATAAAAATCTGTTCCTAAGTCCTCAGACTCATTTGTTTTATTAACAAATATCAACCCTGACATAAGTTTTTCTTTTATATCGCAATGAGGTTTAAGCCAAAAACCTTCTCGATCACATATAACTTCAACTCTTACATAAGAATTTGATAAATTCTTATTTATCATTTTAGATATTGTTTCATAAGTTTCTTTAGATTGAAGCTCGTTTATAAATTTTACTAAATTTGGAAATTGAGTTGAATTTTCTTTATTTATAAAACATCTAAATTTTATTGCTTGTCCTCCAGAGGCTATTCCTTCTCTAAATTCTGCAGCTCCACCATCTATTGCTCTAGTACCATCGTAATTAAGATTGTGTTTACTCACATCAGGAATATCTGCTTTCACTATTTCATCAATTGCTTCTTCTGATAAAGCATTGCTATATTCCCAATGATCAAAAGGGAAATTGTATTGTTTCGAATTATTTTTAATTGAATTTAAAAATGACATTAACTTTGAATTTTACTTTTTAATATTTTTGCAACTCTATTAGTTTCGTCAAGTTTTTCATAGTTCCAATATTCTATTTCTTCTCCCAAATTTCTTGTAATATTTAATTCTCTAAATAAATTTCTAAATTTTTGAAATCTCTTATCATTTCTTTTCGGTAAAATATTTGCTACATAAATGGGTTTACCAGTCAAAGCTGCTTCTGATATCATTGAACTAGAGTCACAGGTAACTACAATATTTTCAGACAAACCAAGGGCTGATAAATAAGCTTTTTTATCAACATCCATTATAATAGTATGATTTTCTCCAAAAAATTCTTTAGCATAATGGATCGTATTCAATGGTGTTCTCATTGATGGAATTACAACAAGTTGAAAGTTATGTTTCTTTAGCAATTTATAGAAAATTGAAAAAATATGTTTCATATTTTTTGTTGAATAATCATAATACTTGGTAGGCCCACCCAAAATTAAAGACCAAATTTTTCTATTATCTTTTTTTATAAATGATTTTAAATAATACTTGTTGTGCTCGATTTCGTTAATTGTAAGATAATGTATGGCCCCTTTAGTAGGAATTACATTTGAACCTTTTATTCCATCGTGTTCAGGAGATATTACAAAATCAAAATGATTTAAATCTACTTTTGGATCTTGGATATGGATGTTAAACACCTTTTTATTTGAAATACTTTTTAAATGAATTGACGGAATTACGCTCTTTCTTCCACAAGATATAATTATATCAAAATCCAAATGATCTATTCTTTTATAAACATTTTGTGAAACAGGAGTAAATTTTGGTGGCAATAAATTCCAGAAATTATTTAGTTCAACCTTCTGGTGTGTGAATTCAATATCTAGAGCTTTAGCCAGTCCCTCAACTTGGCTTATCATTCCATGCATACCTTGAGTTAATAAAATACCTTTTAATTTAGTCATTAATCACTATATAGCTTTCATATGAGTCAAAATCCAACTAAACACACAAAAGTGTTAATAATTGGATCTGGTCCTGCCGGATACACAGCAGCAGTTTATGCGGCTCGAGCGATGCTAAATCCAATTTTAGTTTATGGTTCTGAACCTGGTGGTCAATTAACAACCACAACAGATGTAGAGAATTATCCAGGATTTGCAGATGTAATCCAGGGTCCATGGTTAATGGATCAAATGAAAGATCAAGCTAAAGCAGTCGGAACTGAAATGATTGAGGATCATATTGCATCTGTGAATTTGAAATCACAACCTTTTGAAGCAATCGGAGACAGTGGACAGAAATATAGTGCTGATAGCATAATTATTTCAACAGGTGCTCAAGCAAGATGGTTAAACATAAAATCAGAACAAGAATTTAGAGGCTTTGGAGTTTCAGCTTGTGCAACATGTGATGGTTTCTTTTTCAAGGATAAAGAGGTTGCGGTAGTCGGTGGTGGAAATGCTGCTGTTGAAGAGGCAATGTTTCTTACAAAATTTGCATCAAAAGTTAAATTGATTCACAGACGAGATAGCTTGAGAGCTGAAAAAATGCTTCAGAAAAAATTAATGGATAATAAAAAAATAGAAATTATTTGGGACTCTGTTGTTGAGGATGTAATCGGTGACAAAGATCCAAAAAATGTAAAAGGAATCAAAATTAAAAATGTTAAAACAAATAATGTAGAAGAAATAAAACTTGATGGAGTATTTATTGCGATTGGTCACGATCCTGCAACGCAGCTTTTTAAAGATCAATTAGAGATGGATAAAGAAGGATACCTAATTACAAAATCTGACTCGACTGAAACAAATGTTCCTGGAGTTTATGCTGCTGGAGATGTAAAAGACAAAACATTTAGACAAGCTGTGACCGCTGCAGGTATGGGATGTATGGCTGCTCTTGAAGCTGAAAAGTTTTTATCACACTAAAAAATGAAAATAAATTGGATCATTTTTGTGACTGCATGGATGTCATTTAGAGCAGTTGGATCTGGCTTATTTTTGTTTTGGATCTTTTCTGGTAATGAACGTTCGGCACCATCTGAATGGATAGTTCCTTTTGTGGGTGACTTTTTTATTGGGACAACTGCTTTATTTTTAGTTTACTACATTATAAAAAAACCAAGTTCTATATTATGGGGTCTTTTGCTATCTTGGAATGTAATTGGTTTGTTAGATTTAATTGGTGCAATAAATGTAAGTTTTGCTGCTCCTTATGGACCTATACCAGAAATAGGATTTAATGAATTGGCAGTAAGATCTATTTTAACTTTAAATACTTTATTACAGATTTCTTGTATTTTCCTATTATTTCAAAAAGATACAAAAGAATATTTTAAATTTTAAAAAATAAAATGTCAGAAAAAGTATTACTCACTGGTATTAGCGGGTTTGTTGCAAAACATGTTGCTATTGAATTACTAAATTCAGGTTACGAAGTTTTAGGGACTGTTAGGAATTCGAGTTCAATTGATCAAACAAAAAAAACGTTAGAGGAAAATAATGTTTCAACTGAAAAATTATCCTTTGTAAAGTTAGATTTATTAAAGGATGAAGGATGGAATGAAGCTGCAGAAGGCTGCAAATATATCATCCATGTAGCTTCTCCTTTTCCTTTAAAAGTTTCAAATGATAGAGAGTCACTCACCCCAGCAGCAAAAGATGGTACTTTAAGAGTATTAAACGCTGGAATTAATGCGGAAGTTGAACATTTCGTAAAAACATCCTCTATAGTATGCATGTTTCGAAAACCAAATAGATCCAACCCCTATACATTTGGTGAAAATGATTGGACTGATCTAGAGTGGGATAAAACTACAGATTATTTTGTATCTAAAACTAGAGCTGAAAAGGCTGCTTGGGACCTTATGAAAAGTAAAGGTCTTAAAAATAGTCTAACGTGTATCAATCCTGGTTTTGTTTTGGGAGATTTTTTAAATGAAAAAACAAGTACTTCAATGGAATACGCAAAACAATTGCTTCAAGGAAAATATCCGGCTGCTCCAAAATTTTCAGTAATGATATCTCACGTAAAAGATGTTGCAAAAGCGCATGTTCTATCTTTAAGTAATAAAAAAGCTGGAGGCAGGAGATTGATTGTTGGATCAGAAGTAAGAAGTATCCTTGAATTATCAAAAATAATGGCCAAAAATATTCCAAGTCATGCAAAAAAACTTCCTAAAAGAGAATTGCCAAATTTTATGGTGAAACTTATAAGTTATATAGACACAAGTGCAAAAACTATGGTTCCTGATTTAGGTCTTAAAATGCAAACGGACCAAACATATGCAGAAGACATTCTTCAAATAAAGTTTACAGCATCTGAAATTGCAGTTGTTGATGCAGCAAAATCGTTAATAAGACTTAATTTAGCTTGAGGTTAATTCAACTATTTCATTAGATTCATAAACAGTTTTTTCTAAATTGCTATTAGCAATTTTTATCATTGCTTTTGCAACATATTCTGAACTGATTGGTCTCATTTTTTTAAATGGCCCAAATAACAAAGGTGACAATGCACTAAAAGCAAAAATACCTATTGTTTCACCTAATCTGTTCTCTTTTCTTTTCCCCATTAAAAAAGAAGGTCTTAATATTCCTAATTTAGAGAAGTTTAATCTTTTTAATTCTTCTTCAACTAAACCTTTAAATTTCACATAATTCCCGGAACTATTTGGATTTGCATATATTGAAGAAATAAAAATAAATGACTTAACTGAATTAGCTTTTGCAATTTGTGCAATTTCCTTTGGAATATCTAACTCTACTTTTTGGTAATCATTTTTATCAGGAGAATTTTGCTTTGTGGTACCAATACAAAAAAAACAATCATCCCCTGTAATTTCAGTTTTATGATTTCCTAAATTATTAAAATCAATATTTATAACCTCAACTTTTTCATTATTAATTGAAGTTTGAGAGCGAACGAAAATCTTAATTTTAGTGTAATAATTATCTTGAATTAATTGATTAACTAAATGGCCACCAATTAATCCAGTGGAACCAAATACTATGGCTGTTTTCATTAATTTAAACTTTTACAAAAAGAGGAAATTTTTTCTAAAGCTTTTTTTAGATTTTCCATTGAAGTTGCATAAGAAATTCTGAAAAAACCTTCTAAACCAAATGCAGAACCCTGGACTACAGCAATTCCACTATTCTCTAATAATGATTGAACAAAATCAGTATCAGATTTAATTTCATTTCCATTTGGATCTTTTTTACCCATTAAACCTTTGCAACTTGGAAAAACATAGAACGCTCCATCTGGGTTCAGACATTCAATTCCATCTATCGCATTTAAAGCGTTAACAACAAAATCTCGTCTTTTTTGAAAAGAGTCAGCTCTTTTTTTAATAAAATCTTGTGTCCCACTTAGTGCTTCAACTGATGCTGCTTGACTAATTGACGAAGGGTTTGTTGTTGATTGTGATTGAATTTTAGCAATAGCTTTAATAATATCTTTTGGTCCAGCTGCATACCCTATTCTCCAACCTGTCATTGAGTACGCTTTACTTACACCATTCATTGTAAGAACCCTTTCTTTTAAACTTTCTATTTGCGCAACGGTAAAAAATTTAAAGCCTTCATAAGTGACGTGTTCATAAATATCATCACTTAAAATGTAAATATGCTTGTATTTTTCTAGAACAGCAGCAATTGCTTTTATATCATTTTCGGAATAACAAGCTCCAGTTGGATTAGATGGAGAATTTAATATTATCCATTTTGTTTTTGGAGTGATAAATTTTTCTAAATCCGATGGATTTATTTTAAAGCCTTGTTTTTCATCACATTCCATTACAACCGGTTTTCCACCGGCCAATAAAACTATATCTGGATAAGACACCCAATAAGGAGCTGGAATTATTACCTCGTCTCCATCGTTTAGTGTTGCCATCATAGCGTTATAGATAACGTGCTTTCCACCAGCACCAACTGTAATTTGATCAGTTGTATAATCTAAATTATTTTCTTTTTTAAATTTTTCTACAATTGCTTTTTTCAATGCTGGGGTTCCATCTACTGCAGTGTATTTAGTATCACCATCATTAATAGCTTTTATAGCTGCTTGCTTAATATTATCTGGAGTATCAAAATCTGGTTCTCCTGCACCAAGTCCAATAACATCTTTTCCAGCAGCTTTTAATTCTCTTGCTTTTTGAGTAACAGCAATAGTAGGTGATGGTTTAATCTTCTTTAAACTGTCTGATATTATGCTCATTGAAATATAAATAAATTCTACTACGTTGTTTAATATATGGAAAATACTTATCAAGATTTAATTACAGATATTCAGAGTAAAAATCCTAAAATTGGTGGAAAACTAGAGGGTGGAAAAAAATTCAAAATTAAATCTGATTTTAAACCTGCAGGAGATCAGCCTGAGGCAATAAAAAAATTAGTTAATGGTGCTAACAAAGATCAATTTAATCAAGTATTACTTGGTGTAACAGGATCTGGAAAAACTTTTACTATGGCTAAAGTTATTGAAGCTACCAATAGACCTGCCTTGATTTTAGCTCCAAATAAAACTCTTGCTGCTCAACTTTACGGGGAAATGAAAACCTTTTTTCCTGACAATGCTGTTGAATATTTCGTTTCCTACTATGACTATTACACTCCTGAAGCTTATGTTCCAAGATCAGACACATATATTGAGAAAGAGGCCTCTATTAACGAACAAATTGATAGAATGAGGCACTCAGCAACTAGATCTCTTTTGGAAAGAGACGATGTATTAATTGTTGCGAGCGTTTCTTGTATTTATGGTCTTGGATCTGTTGAAGCATATAGCAAAATGACTTTAACACTCCAAAAAAATTATGATTACAACAGAGAAGAAATAATAAAGTCTCTAGTAGCTCTTCAATATAAACGTAATGATCAAAATTTTTATAGAGGAACATTTAGAGCAAGAGGAGAATATTTAGAAATATTTCCTTCTCATTTAGAAGATAGAGCTTGGAGACTTTGTCTATTTGGAGATAAGCTTGAACAGATAGAAGAGTTTGATCCTTTAACTGGTGATAAGGTTAGAGAATTAAGTTTAGTAAAAGTTTATGCAAATAGTCACTACATCACGCCTAAGCCTACTATCGAACAAGCAGTAATTAATATAAAAAAAGAATTAGAATTAACTTTAAAGAAACACCGTGCTGAAAATAAATTATTAGAAGCGCAGAGATTAGAAGAAAGAACTAAATTTGATCTTGAAATGATTGAAGCCACAGGTTCTTGCGCTGGTATTGAAAACTATTCAAGGTTTTTGTCAGGAAGAAAACCAGGAGAGCCTCCTCCCACTCTTTTTGAATACTTTCCAGATAACACTTTAATATTTGTAGATGAGTGTCACGTTACAGTGCCTCAGCTTAATGGAATGTATAAAGGTGATAGATCAAGAAAAAGTACTTTAGCAGAATATGGATTCAGACTTCCTTCGTGTATGGATAATAGACCCTTAAAATTTGAAGAATGGGATTTAATGAGAACTCAAACTGTATTTGTTTCCGCAACTCCTGGGCCATGGGAACTAGAACAAACAAAAGGTCAGTTTATAGATCAGGTAATTAGACCAACAGGATTAATTGATCCTCCTGTAGAAATAAGACCTGCAAAAAATCAAGTGGATGATTTAATGCATGAATGTAAAAGAGTTATAGAAAATAATCATAGAGTATTAGTAACAACACTCACTAAAAAAATGGCTGAAGATTTAACCGAATATCTTCATGAGAACGGTATAAAGGTAAGGTACCTTCACTCAGATATTGATACATTAGAAAGAATTGAAATCATGAGAGATCTAAGAATGGGTGTATTTGATGTTTTAGTTGGAATTAACTTATTAAGGGAGGGATTAGATATTCCTGAATGTGCTTTAGTTGGAATTTTAGATGCTGATAAAGAAGGTTTTTTAAGATCTGAAACATCTTTAATTCAAACTATAGGAAGAGCAGCTAGAAATGTTGATGGTAAAGTAGTTTTATATGCAGACAAGGAGACGAAAAGTATAAAAAAAGCAATTGCTGAAACTGATAGAAGAAGAAAAATTCAGTTAGCTTACAATAAGAAACACAAGATAGATGCAAAATCGGTAAAAAAAGAAATCAGTGATATTTTAGAAAGTGTTTATGAAAAAGACTACGTTAAAGTAAGCGAAGGGTCTAATGTTGGAGGAAATCTTAAAAAACACCTCAAAGCTCTAGATAAAAAAATGAAAGAGTCGGCATCTAATTTAGAGTTTGAAGAAGCTGCTAAAATACGAGATGAGATAAGAAAATTAGAAAGCACTGAATTAGAAATTACATTAAATCCAAAAATAAGGCAGTATGACGTAAAAAATAAGCTTTATCCAAAAGGTAGATCAACTATGGGTATGCCAGGAACTAAAGTTACAAAAAAAAGAGATAAGAAATGGAAGCACGGAAGATAATAATTACTGGTGGTGCAAACAGAATAGGTGCCGCAATTGCAAAAAAATTATCTGGTCCTAATAAAGAAATATTAATTCATTTTAATAGATCAAAATCTAAAGCAGAAAAATTAAAAAAAGATTTATCTAAAAATGGAACTACAATTTATTTGGTTAAGGGTGATTTAAGTAAAGAAACGGATGTAAATAAAATAGTTAAATTTGCAAAGTTAAAATTGAAATACTTTGATTGTCTCATAAATAATGCCTCATTATTTGAAAATGATAAACTGGAAAATTTTACAACTGACAGCTGGGGACATCACCTAAGAACCAATCTAAGAACACCTGCTTTATTATCAAAAGAATTTGCTAAAAATATTAGGGGTAAAAATAACAATATAATAAATCTAATTGATCAAAGAGTTTTTAAACTTACTCCTTACTTTTTCTCTTACACTATAAGCAAGACTGGTCTTTATACTTTGACAAAAACTAGCGCGATGAGCTTAGCACCAAATATAAGAGTAAATGGAATTGCTCCAGGCCCTACAATAAGAAATAATAGACAATCTGAGAAACATTTTGAAAAACAATACATGGCAACCCCACTTAAAAGAAAAGTTGATGTAGAACAAATTTGTAATGCTGTTGACTTTTTTATAAAAAATAGATCTATTACAGGGCAAGTAATTTCTGTTGATAGTGGTCAAAGTTTGAACTGGCAAACCCCTGATATAATGGGAGGTAAAGAGTGAAAAAAATTAATCCTTTTCTTGCAGCAGCAATAATCTTGATTGGTGGTTTTTTTGCATTTAAAATAATGTCGTTTTTTGGTTGCTATGTTCGTATAGAGGATGGGAATGCATGTTGGAATCTTACTATTTTTGGAACTAAATAATGAAAAAAAATAATTTAAAAATTGTCAAAATAGATAAAAATAAAACTTTATTTAATTATGAGAAAAAAATCCTAATTAATGAATTAATTTTAGATTTAAAACTCGGTTATTACGACTTTGAAAAAAAGAAATCTCAAAAAATAAAGTTTGGTCTAGAAATTGATTATGAAGATAAAAAACCATCAAGCGATAAAGACATAAAATCCATTGTTAATTATGGAACTATAGTAAAATTAATTACGAAACTTGTGAAAAAGAAACATTATAATTTTTTAGAAACTTTAGCAGAAGCTGTTTTTGACGAACTATTTAAAGACAAAAGGATTGCTAAAATAATGTTGAAAATTGAAAAATTAGAAATCTTAAAACAGTGTTCATCTGTTGGTATTCAAATTACCAAAAAGAGAAGCCATGATAAGCTCTGAAATAGGAAAAGAAGTAATTAAAAAAGAGCTACCTCTAGTACCAAAACTTCCAGGCGTATACAGGATGCTTAATCAAAAAAATGAAATTCTTTATGTAGGTAAAGCCAAAAATTTACCAAATAGATTAAAGAGCTATGTTGCAGAAAAAAATCACATAATTAGAACTGAACGAATGTTATCTCAAACAAGAAAATTAGAGATAACAACAACATCTAATGAAAGTGAAGCTTTACTACTAGAAGCAAATTTAATTAAAAAACATAAACCAAAATTTAATATCCTTTTACGTGATGATAAGTCATTTCCATTTATATTTATTGGTAATAAAGATAAATGGCCTCAAATTAAAAGACATAGAGGAAAAAAAACAAAAGAAGGTTTTTACTTTGGACCTTTTGCCTCTGCTGGTTCAGCTAATTGGACAATCAAAATGATCCAAAAAATTTTTCATTTAAGAGTTTGTGATGACACCGTATTCAAAAACAGAGAAAGACCTTGTATTTTATATCAAATAAAAAGATGTTCTGGACCTTGTGTAGGATATGTAAAAAAAGAGGAATACAATCAAACAGTAGAAGATGCTATTGAATTTGTTTCAGGCAAATCTAGGAAAATTCAAAAAAATCTTTCTAACCAAATGGAAAAGGCAAGTGAGGATCTTGATTATGAAAAAGCTGTAATTTTAAGAGATAGAATTAAAGCATTAAACATAATTCAATCTTCACAGAGAATTAATGAAGCAAACTTAGTTGAGGCAGATGTTATTGCTGGATATAAAGAATCTGGAAAAACTTGTATTCAAGTGTTTTTTTATAGATCCAAACAAAATTGGGGTAATCAAGCTTTTTTTCCGAAACATGACCCCGATGAAAAGTTTAGTGAAATCCTAAATTCATTTGTCTCTCAATTTTATGAAAATAAAAGTGTGCCTTCATCTGTTATTCTTTCAGAAGAAATAAAAGAAAAGGCATTAATTGAAAAAACGCTGACTCAAAAAGAATGTAAACAGATAAATATTACAGTTGCAAAAAAAGGATCAAAACTAAAAGTAATTAATCAAGCAATTAAAAATGCAAAAGATAGTCTAAATAGAAAACTTTATGAAAGTCAGAATAATAAAGAATTATTCGATGCAGTATCTAAAAAATTTAATTTAGAAACCAATATAAATTTAATCGAGGTTTATGATAATAGTCATATTC
>QCDC01000002.1 GCA_003278805.1 Pelagibacteraceae bacterium AG-349-L17
AAAAATTTAATAATAATATTAAAGATGCATTAAATCCATACATAACAACTAAAAAAAATGGAACAGGTTTAGGCTTGTCAATAGTAAATAAGATTGTTAACGATCATAATGGTAAAATTGAATTAATGTCAGTTAAAGAAGGAGCAAAAATAAAAATTGTGTTTATAAAATGAGTGAAGAAATACTAATCGTAGATGATAATGTAGACATAAGAACATTAATCAATGAATTAATAATAGATGCTGGTTATAAAACAAGAGTTGCAGCCAATTATAACCAAGCCCTTGGAGAGATTGATAAAAAATTACCTGATGTTGCAATATTAGATGTTAAGCTAGATAAAGGTGATAATGATGGAATTGAACTTTTGTCTCACATAAAATCCAAAAATAAAGATATACCTGTTATAATAATATCTGGTCATGCTAATATTGAAATGGCAATTAAATCTCTCCAAAATGGTGCATTTGAATTTATTGAAAAACCATTCGATCAAGACCGATTATTAAATTTTGTAAAAAGAGCAGTAGAGAATTTTAATTTAAAAAAGCAAAATAGAGAATTTGAAAGTAAATTATTTTCCTCCTATGAGCTTATTGGCACTAGTAAGAATATATCAAATATAAAAGAACAAATTAATAAGATTTCTATAACAGAAAGCAGGGTTCTTATAAATGGTCCTTCAGGATCTGGAAAGGAACTAGTTGCAAGAAAAATTCACAAATCTTCGAAAAGGTCTGATAGTCCTTTTGTAATTCTTAACGGTGCATTATTAGACTCTAATAAATATGAATTAGAATTGTTTGGTGAAGAAAAAGAAAACGGTTCGATTTCTTATGGAGCTTTAGAAAAAGCAAACAAAGGAACGTTATTAATTGATCAAATAGCTGAAATACCTTTAGATATACAATCTAAAATATTGAGAGTTTTGATTGATCAAAAATTTAAAAGATTAAATGGAAGTAATGATGTTATTGTTGATGTAAGATTAATTTGTTCTTCAAGTAAAGATTTAAAAAAAGAAATTGATTTTGGAAATTTTAGAGAAGATTTATTTCATAGAATAAATGTTTTTGAAATAAATATTGATCCTTTAAATCAAAGAATTTCTGATATTCCTTTACTAATCAAATATTTTTCAAAAAAAATATCTGAAAATTATAAAATCAAAGAATTAGAAATTGATCAAAATGATAGCTATATTTTAAATCATAATTGGCATGGAAATGTAAGAGAATTAAGAAATTTAATTGAGAGAATTGCTATTCTACAACCAGACACAAAAGATAAAGTTTCTAATATAATAAAAGAGTCTCTAAAAAACACTAATTTTGACGATCACTTGTCAGAAAATAGCCTATCTGTGCCATTAAAAGAAGCTAGAGAAAAATTTGAAAAAGAGTATTTAACTATTCAATTAAAAAAATTTAATGGAAATATTTCAAAAACAGCAAATTTTGTTGGCATGGAAAGAAGTGCATTACATAGAAAATTAAAAGTTTTGGGAATAAAAGAATTTAACTAAATGAATATTATCATTTGTGGAGCAGGTAGAGTAGGGTTCACTATATCTAAACAACTAAGTGAGCAAGGTCATTCTATAACTGTTATAGATCCTTCTGGAGATGATATTCAAAAGGTTGATGATGCTTTAGATGTTAAAGCTATTGTTGGAAAAGGCACATATCCATCAATTTTAGAAAAGGCAAACGCAGCAGAGACTGACATGATTATAGCAGTCACGAGAAATGACGAAATTAACATGCTTATTTGCCAGATAGCTTTTTCAATTTTTAAAATTCCTAAAAAAATAGCTAGAATTAGATCTCAAGATTATCTAAACCCAAAATTTACAAGAGTTTATAATAAAGAAAATCTACCAATAGATGTAATAATTTCTCCAGAGATTGAAATTGCTAAATCAATACAAAGAAAACTTGAGGCACCAGGAGCACTTGATAGTGTTCCTTTTGCTGATAATAAAATTAGATTATTAGAAATTTTAATTAATGAAAATTGTAAATTAATTAATATTAAACTTAACGATTTAACTAAAAAACATCCTAATTTAGATGCAAACATTATTGGAATAATAAGAGATGAAAAATTTTTAATTCCAAAGAAAAATGATGATGTTAGAAAAAACGATAAAATTTATGTGATAATAAATTCATCACAAATGTCAGACACTCTGGAAGCTTTTGGACATGATGAAAAAGTATCTAAAAATATTTTAATTGTTGGTGGTGGTAATATAGGTTTTAATTTGGCTAAAAACATTGAAGAAACTTTGGACGCAGCAAGAGTAAAAATTATTGAAAAAAATAAAGAAAGAGCTGAATTTCTTGCTAATGAATTAAATAATACTATTGTCATTAACGGAGATGCTTTAGACGAAGAAGTCTTAGTAGAGGCTAATTTACAGGAAGCAGAAACAGTTCTTGCTTTAACAAATGATGATGAAGATAATTTGATGGTGAGTGTCCTTGTTGAAAAATTTGCAAAAGACGAAAAGGATATTGATGATAAAAGAACAATGGCTTTAATTAATAAGCCAAATTATTCTTTATTACAAAACTCTTTAAAAATTGATGATCTTATTGATCCGAGAATGAATACAGTTTCAAGTATTTTAAAGCATATTCATAAAGGTACAATTGAAACAGCTTATACAATTATGAATGGTGAGTATGAAGTAATAGAAGCTGAAATTATAGAAACATCAGAACTTATTAATAAAGAATTAAAAAATTCTAACTTACCTGAGGAAATAAGAATAGGTGCTGTATTAAGAGAAAATAAAGTTATTATACCTAGATCAAATTTTGTATTTCAAAAAGAAGATAAAGTTGTTTTTTTAGCAAAGAAAGACTCTATTTCAGTAGTAGAAAATATGTTTAGAATAAGCTCTATTTAATTAAATGTCATTTTTTAGAGTAAAGTACTTAAGTTTCTTTTTTATATTAATATCTATTTTTTCTTTTTTAAATATTATTTATTCATATTATTTTAATTTTTATCTAAATCTAAACACATATTATTTTAGCTTAATTATTTCTGCAGTGATTGGAATAATTTTTTATAAAATTAAAACTGATCAAAAAAAACCTTCAATATTTGAAAAAATACTAACAGTATTATTGGGATATATTTTAATGCCTTTAATTTTATCGATACCTTTTTATTTAAGTATTTATAATTTATCTTTTTTAAATTCTTTATTCGAAGCTGTTTCTGGATTTACTTCAACAGGTTTTACTGTCTTTGAAAATATTAAACATGTTGATCAAGGCTTAATTTTATGGAGATCATCAATACAATGGATAGGTGGGTTATATTTTTTATATTCTATTATTTTTTTAATTGATATTTATGACGAAAGTTTAAAAAAATCTTTAACCAATTTTTTATCATTTAATTCTGCTGAGATTTTAAAACAATCGATTAAAATTCTTTTACTTTATTCAGGATTAACTGTATCAATTTTTATTATTCTAAATATTATTGGAATTAGATCATTTAATTCGCTGAATTTAGCAATGACATTAATTTCATCAGGTGGATTTCTGCCTTCAAATGATCTTTCGTCAATTTTAATAAATGATCTTCAAATAATTATATTTTCTCTATTAATGCTGATTTCTTTTTTTAGTATTTTTTTTACATATAATTTAATTTTTTTAAGAAATAAAAATCTAAATTTTTTTTATGAAGACATACATTTGTTTTTGTATTTTATTGTAGTTGTAAGTATATTTTTTGTATTCTTTAGCTATGATACTAATTTCACATATAGTTTTTTATCTTTAGTTAGCAGTATTTCAAATATAGGTATCTCACTTGAAGTTGGTCAGGTTAACTTACATTTTATATATATTTTACTTGTAATTATAGGGGGATCTTTTTTTTCTACGAGCTCAGGTTTAAGGTTTTTAAAAATATATTCTTTAACTAAATATTCTATTAATCAAATTCTTTCTTTTAGTAGGCCAAAAAATGTATTTATGAATAAATTGGTTTTTTCTAAAATTAATTTTGATACGAAAGACATAAATAAATATTTTTTAACAATATTAATTTTTGTTATTTCACTTTTTTCTTTAACCATCCTTTTATCTTTGTCTAACATTCAATTTGAATATTCTTTCAAATTAGCTGTATTAACCCTAATGAATACCGTTAATTCTTCTGCTTACGGTGTATCTGACTTTGATTTTCAAAATTTGCACTTATTAACCAAATATTATCTAATATTTTTTATGATTATCGGAAGGGTTGAACTATTATCTTTATTGTTGATTGCTAAAAAATTTCTTTTTAAAAATTAATTTAGTATTATATATATCAATAAATTTTGCGCCCTTAGCTCAGCTGGATAGAGCATCGGTTTTCTAAACCGAGGGTCGTAGGTTCGAATCCTTCAGGGCGCGCCATTTGTTACTTATTTTAACATTTTTTTTAAAAATTAAGCTTGACGGGATTTTACCTATAACTTGATTTTTAAATTAATTTATCTTGAAGAGTATTTTCTAACATGCTTAAATTAGTAATATTCAAAAGTAATTTTGAATTATTTGTTAACAAATAAAAATAACATAAAGGAAGAATAATGTTTAAATACTTAAAACAATTAACTTCTTTAGTTGCTATGGTTGCAGTGTTGTTCACTTTTACAACAGAAACTATGGCTGCTAAAAAATCTAAAACACTTAAAAACACTCAAAAGAAGGGTTTTGTAAGATGTGGAGTATCTCAAGGTCTTCCAGGGTTTTCTAATGCTGATGCTGCAGGAAATTGGACTGGTGTTGACGTTGATGTATGTAGAGCTGTAGCTGCTGCAGTATTAGGTGATGCAAACAAAGTTAAGTTTACGCCACTAAGTGCTAAAGAAAGATTTACAGCTTTAACTTCTAATGAGATAGATATCTTATCAAGAAACACAACTTGGACTCTTTCTAGGGATGCTGACATAGGACTTACTTTCGTAGGTGTAAACTTCTACGATGGTCAAGGTTTTATGGTTAGAAAAAATTCTGGAATATCTTCTGTGAATGATTTCAAAGCAGGTGTTTCAGCTTGTACAAACCTAGGAACAACTACTGAGCTTAACATGAGAGATTTCTTTAATTCAAAAGGAATTCAATATGAGCCAGTAACTTTTGAAAAAGCGGACGAAGTCGTAGCTGCGTATGATGCTGGTAGATGTGATACTTACACTACCGACAAGTCAGGTTTAGCTGCTCAAAGAATTAAGTTGAGTAATCCTGATGATCATATGGTTTTACCAGAAACTATATCTAAAGAACCTTTGGGCCCTGTTGTAAGACAAGGTGACTCTGTTTGGGAAGATATCGTTAGATGGTCACTAAACACTATGATTGAAGCCGAGGAGTATGGTGTTACTTCTGCGAATGCAGACTCTATGAAAACTTCTGACAACCCAGCTGTTAAAAGATTAGTTGGTGCTGAAGGTGAATTAGGTGCTGCTTTAGGTTTAGATAACGAGTGGAGTTTAAGAATTATCAAGCAAGTTGGTAACTATGGTGAGAGCTATAAGAGAAATATAGCTGACACAGGAATTTTACCTGATAGAGGTCCAAATGAATTATGGACTAAAGGTGGAATCCTTTATGTACCACCAGCAAGATAATTGATCTAATTAAATATTTAAAAAGGGCTAGATTTTTCTAGCCCTTTTTTTTATAAGTCTTTACTATTGTGAATATAAAAAAAATATTACCCCAAATACTTACACTTTTAGTCGTAATTCTTGTCTTTGGGTTTTTTTCATATAACGCACAAATTAATATGGAGAACAGAGGAATAACTTTTGGTTATGGATTTTTAACTCAAGAATCTTCATTTGATGTTCAGTTTTCATTGATTGAGTATGATGGTTCACACTCATATTTTAGAGCTTATTTAGTAGGATTATTAAATACTATTTTAGTTTCTGTTATTGGAATTGTATTTGCAACTATTATTGGAGTTGTAGTTGGAATTGCAAGATTATCAAACAACTATCTTATTAATAAAACTGCTGCAGTTTACGTAGAATTTTTTAGAAATATTCCTTTGTTGCTACAAATATTTTTTTGGTATTTTGCTGCTTTAAGAGCACTACCATTGCCCCAAGATACAGATCCCATGTTTGGAGTTTTTTTTCTCACCATAAAAGGGTTTTTTGTTCCTGCTTTTGTTTGGAACAATTTAGATGTTTTTATTTATTCAATAATTGCTGCAATAATTTCAATAATTTTTATTAGAATTTACGCAAAAAAAAAACAAGAGAACGAAGGTATTCAGACACCAGTTTTGTCAATTTCAATTGGTCTATTGTTAATTTTACCAATTTTAAGTTTTTTATTTGGTGGTGTTGATGCTTCAGTTGAAATACCTGTAATCAAACAATTGTCTCAATCTGGTTTTACTTTTGAAGGAGGAATTAAACTGCCTCCAGAGTTAATATCTTTAGCATTAGCTTTATCATTATATACAGCAACCTTTATTGCTGAATGTGTAAGAGCGGGTGTGCAAGGCGTAAGCAAAGGTCAAAAGGAAGCCGCAGCATCCATAGGACTAACTCCAAATCAAGTTCTAAAATTAGTGGTGATGCCTCAAGCTTTAAGAATAATAATTCCTCCAACTACTAATCAATATTTAAATTTAACTAAAAACTCATCACTTGCAGCTGCAATTGCGTATCCAGATTTAGTTCTTGTATTTGCTGGGACTGCTTTAATGCAAACAGGTAGAGCGATAGAAATTGTTTCTATAACAATGTTAACATATCTATCTTTAAGTATATCAATTTCAATATTCATGAATTGGTATAATAAAAAAATAGCTATTAAAGAAAAATAATGAACAAATTAAACTTTTTGCAACCAGATAAAAATAACTTTTATACTTACCTATATACAGGAGTTATTTTAGTTGCTCTAAGTATATTTATAGTTTTTTTAAATTCTTTTTTTAACAAAGATATAGTTTCTTTTTTACCTGGTCCTATAAGCTTCTTTTTACCATTAATTTTAGGTTTTACAGGACTTCATTTAATTAGAATTGATTATTCAGGCTTAAGGTTTTTAGATTCAATTAATAAAAATATTAATACAAACAATTTTAATGCTTTTTTATCATTATTAATTGTGTTCGTAGTTATCAAATCACTCCCACCATTATTGAGTTGGTTTATTATAGATGCAAACATCACAGGTGATTCCAAAGATGTTTGTACAGGTAGTGGTGCTTGTTGGACTTATATTAAAATTTGGTTTAATAGATTTATGTATGGAATGTATCCCAATCCTGAGCAATGGCGTATTAACTTATCATTCATTGCTTTAGCTTTTTTAGGATGTGTTGGTTTTTTTGCTACAGAAAAATTTAAAAAATATTTGACGCTCTATTATGTGGTTGTTTATCCAATCATTGCTTTTTTCTTTATTTTCTTTTTTATATCTGGTGGTCCAATTTTTTTTGATTTTTCCTATGGAATTATTGCGGCTGTAATTTCAATTATTTTAGGTTTTTTTATTCCTTCAAAATTTAAAATGTACTATTTCATTATAGTTCCGATCACACTCTACATATTATTAAAATATGTATTTTTTTATGAAGAACTTATTGAACTTGGTAAACTGGAAGCATTAGAGTGGGTAGAGACAGGCGCTTGGGGAGGTTTGTCCTTAACTTTTATAGTCTCATTCTTCTGTTTGATTTTCTGTTTTCCTATAGGCTTATTTTTATCTCTTGGAAGAAGATCAGATTTTCCAATAATTAAATATATTTCAATAGGAATGATTGAATTTTGGAGAGGAGTTCCATTGATTACAGTATTATTTATGTCTTCAGTAATGTTTCCAATGTTTTTACCTGAGGATATGTTTATTGATAAATTGGTAAGGGTAATTATTGCAATTTCATTGTTTGAAGCTGCTTATGTAGCAGAAGTTATTAGAGGTGGTTTGCAAGCATTGCCTAGAGGTCAATATGATGCTGCCAAATCTTTAGGAATGGGTTATTGGAAAATGCATATTTTGGTGATTTTACCTCAGGCACTTAAACTTGTAATACCTGGCATTGCCAATACTTTCTTAGCGCTAGTAAAAGATACTCCTTTAATATTTGTTGTAGGACTTTTAGAAATTGTTGGAATGTTAAACCTTGCTAAAACTAACCCTGAGTGGTTAGGTTTTGCGATGGAAGGTTATGTGTTTGCATCAGTACTATTTTTTATTATTTGCTATGCAATGAGTAAATATAGTTATAATTTAGAACAAAAATATAAAACGGAAAGATAATGTCAGATAAAATAATTCAAATTACAGAAATGAATAAGTGGTTTGGTGATTTCCAAGTATTAAAAAATATTAATTTAGAAGTTGAGAAGAATAAAAAAATTGTTGTGTGTGGACCTTCAGGATCAGGTAAATCGACATTAATTAGATGTATAAACAGACTTGAGGAACATCAACAAGGTTCAATTATAGTAGATGGAAATGAATTAACAGAAGATACTAAAGACATAGAAAAAATTAGAGCTGAAGTTGGAATGGTGTTTCAACAATTTAATTTATTTCCTCATCTTTCTATTTTAGATAATTGCACACTAGCTCCAATTTGGGTAAAAAAAATGCCAAAAAAAGAGGCAGAAGATTTAGCTCTTCAACACTTAGAAAAAGTACAAATTTCAGACCAAGCTAACAAATATCCAGGACAACTTTCAGGTGGCCAACAACAACGATGTGCAATAGCAAGAGCATTATGTATGGAGCCAAAAATAATGTTATTTGATGAACCAACATCAGCTCTTGACCCAGAAATGATTAAAGAAGTTTTGGATGCTATGGTTAATTTAGCAAAGGCAGGAATGACGATGATAGTAGTTACCCATGAGATGGGATTTGCCAAAGAGGTTGCGGATGAGGTTATTTTTATGGATGAAGGCATGATAGTTGAAAGAGCTGAAACTAAAGAGTTTTTTGCTAACCCAAAGAGCGATAGAACAAAGCTTTTTTTAAGTCAAATCCTATAAAAAGTATTACAACTATAGGGCACAATATAAGATTAAAACAATCTAAATACGTTAATTTTTTATCTAAGTAATGCTTGACAGTATTTTGATTTTTCCAAGTTTCCTACAAAAAAAAATAAATTTTTCTATTGCAGTAACATTAATAAATAGGTTGAATGAGCTTTATAAAATTTAATTAAGAGGGGTCTTAATGGAAGATAATTTCAATAAACACTTAGGCAATAAGCTTAAGCTAAGAAGATTAGCTTTAGGTTTAACTCAAACTAAAGTAGCCAAAGCAATTAATGTTACATTTCAACAAATTCAAAAATATGAAAAAGGGACCAACGGCGTAAGTTCTATAAGATTACTGCAACTTTCAAATTATTTAAAAGTGCCGATCAATTATTTCTTTGAAGATTTTTCAGAATATTTAGTTAATTTAGAAAAATCACAGGAAGGTCACATGAATGTTAATTATAATTTTTTAGTAAAATTATATTCAGAACTTAATGCTGATCAAAAATTAAAATTTAATAAATCTTTACAAATTTCAGGTTCAGGAATTTCAAAAGCAGTTTAATTAAAGTTTAATTAAGACCCTAGATATTAATTTTTGAAATATTCTATTTTTAATTTGATTTTGGCTCCTCGGGCAGGACTCGAACCTGCGACCAATTGATTAACAGTCAACTGCTCTACCAACTGAGCTACCGAGGAATGTAAAAAGCAAACTTACTTTTTTTTATAACTAAAACAAGAATTTTTTTGGAGGCAACGCCCGGAATCGAACCGGGATACAAGGATTTGCAATCCTCTGCGTAACCATTCCGCCACGTTGCCATCTTATTTTTAGCTAATAGCTACAGATGCCTTTTTATATTAAATTTTTTCTATTAGTCTATTAAATAACGATCCAAATTGATTATTGTTAATTTAGATTATTAAATTATAAACTTTAAAATCAATGAGTTGCGAGAAATATATACATTCTGATGTAGAAAATAGAATTTATTCTTATTGGGAAAAAAATGGTCTTTTTAAACCTAGAGAAAATTCAAAAAAATTCTCCATTGTAATTCCTCCGCCAAATGTAACTGGCAGTTTACATATGGGTCATGCTCTCAATAATTCTATTCAAGATTTATTAATTCGTTATCACAGAATGAATAATTATGAAACATTATGGCAACCAGGTACAGATCATGCTGGTATAGCCACTCAAGCTTTAGTAGAGAAAAAATTATCTTCAGAAAAAATTGATAAAAATGAAATTGGAAGAGAAAAATTTATTGAAAAAGTTTGGGAGTGGAAAAATCAATATGGCGACATAATAATAAACCAGTTAAAAAAACTAGGTTGTTCCTGTGATTGGTCAAGAAATGCCTTTACCATGGATGAGAATTTATCCAAATCAGTAATTAAGGTATTTGTAGATCTTTACAATAAAGGGTTAATTTACAAAGATAAGAAATTAGTTAATTGGGATACAGTTTTAAAAACAGCTATTTCAGATCTAGAAGTAGATCAAAGAGAGGTAAATTCTAAAATTTATTTCATCAGATATCCAATAGATGGTACTGAAGAATTTATTACAATTGCAACAACAAGACCTGAAACTATGCTTGGTGATACAGCTATAGCTGTAAATCCAAAAGATGAAAGATTTAAATCTTTTGTAGGTAAAACAGTTACTATCCCAATTGTTGGAAGAAAAATTAAAATTATTGAAGATGATTATGCAGATCCTGAACAAGGAACTGGAGCATTAAAAATAACTCCAGCTCATGACTTTAATGACTATGAAGTTGGGCAAAGAAATAATCTTGAAATTATAAACATGTTTACTGAAGCAGGTAAAATAAATAAAAATGCTCCACAAACTTACGTAGGTCTTGATAGGTCTGAAGCAAGAAAAAAAATTTTACAAGAACTTAAAGAAAAAGAATTTTTTGTAAAAGAGGAGAATATAAAAAATAAAGTTCCTTATGGGGATAGATCTAATTCAATAATTGAACCTTTCTTAACAGAACAATGGTTTGCTGATGCAGGTAAATTATCTATTAAAGCTAAAGAAGTTGTTAATTTAAAAAAGACAAATTTCTTTCCTGAGAATTGGTCAAAAACTTATTTTCAATGGATGAATAATATTGAGCCATGGTGTATTTCAAGACAACTTTGGTGGGGCCACCAAATACCTGCTTGGTATGGTCCTGACGAAAAAATATTTGTTGCAGAAAATGAAGATGATGCAAAACAACAAGCAAAAAAACATTACGGTAAAGATGTTGAATTAAAAAGAGATCCTGATGTTTTAGATACTTGGTTCTCATCTGGCTTATGGCCATTTGCTACACTTGGTTGGCCAGATGATAATAAATTTGTAGATAAATTTTACCCAACGTCAGTTTTGGTTACAGGTTTTGATATTATATTTTTCTGGGTAGCTAGGATGATTATGTTTGGTACTGAATTTTTAAACAAAGAACCTTTTAAGGATATTTATGTTCATGCATTGGTTAGAGATGAGAAGGGACAAAAGATGTCTAAGTCTAAAGGTAATGTAATTGATCCTTTAGATTTAATTGAAAAATATAGTGCAGATGCACTTAGATTCACTTTGTTATCTATGGCCTCACCAGGTACAGACGTTAAGCTTTCTGAAGATAGAGTAAAAGGTTATAGAAATTTTTTAAATAAATTATGGAATGCAAATAACTTTTTAATCACTAATGAATGTGATTTTAAAAATATAGATAAAGTTCCTAGTTTAAATGTAAATATTAACAAATGGATTTATTCAGAACTTGTTGAAACTAAAAATAAGATAGAAAAAAATCTTGAAGATTATAGATTTGATGAAGCTGCTAAAAATGCTTATCAATTTGCATGGCATTCGTATTGTGATTGGTATTTAGAGCTATCTAAAACAATACTATTTTCGGAAGATGAAAAGGCTAAAGCAGAGGTTAAAAAGGTATCATCTTTTGTATTCAAACAAATTTTGATTTTGCTACATCCTTTTATTCCTTTTGTTACCGAAGAAATTTGGCTTAAGAACAAATTTGATAATGACGGCAGTGATTACTTGATGCTTAAAAATTGGTTGTCGGGTGAGATGAATAAGGACAGTAGCACCGAACAGGTTGAAAATATCATTAACATTATTTCAGAGATTAGATCATTTAAAAATGAGCTAAATGTAAGCCCAGGTTCATTTATTGATGTATCAATAAGCAATATTAATAAAAATCAAAAAGACTTTATTAATACAAATGAAATTATTCTAAAAAAACTAGGAAGAATAAACAGCATATTAGATAAGGATTTAGATAAACCAGCTGCGACAATGGTTGTTTCTGGTGATTTGTTTAAGATTTATTTTGATAAAGATGTTGATTTAAAATTAATAAAAGAAAATTTAAAAAACAAACAAAGTAGATTAGAGCAAGAGATGAATAAAATATCTCAAAGATTAGAGAATAAAAGTTTTGTCGACCGAGCTCCAAAAGAGATTGTTGAACAAGAAAAAAATAATTATAATAATTTAAAGAATGATATTGATAAAATATCAGTAACAATAAAGGGTATATAATGGCTAAATTTAATAAAAAGAAACTTCCAAGTAGACATACATCATTAGGGGCAGATAGAGCTCCACACAGATCGTTTTATTATGCTATGGGGGAAACCGAGAAAGATGTTGCAAAACCCTTTGTTGGTGTCGTTTCTACATGGAATGAGGCAGCTCCTTGTAACATTGCGCTAATGAGACAGGCTCAATCAGTTAAGAAAGGAGTTAGAGCAAATGGTGGAACTCCAAGAGAATTTTGTACAATTACTGTAACAGACGGTATTGCAATGGGTCATGAAGGAATGAAGTCTTCATTGATATCTAGAGAAATAATCGCTGACTCAGCTGAACTTACGGTAAGAGGTCATTGTTATGATGCTTTAGTAGGGATTGCAGGATGTGATAAATCTTTACCAGGTCTAATGATGTCTATGGTTAGATTAAATGTACCAAGTGTATTTATATATGGTGGATCGATCCTTCCAGGCAAATATAAAGGGAAAGACGTAACAGTTGTGGATGTATTTGAGGCGGTTGGAAAACATTCAACAGGTCAAATGTCTGCTGCAGAACTTAGAAAATTAGAATTAGTTGCTTGTCCAAGTGCAGGCGCTTGTGGAGGTCAATTCACAGCAAATACAATGGCATGTGTATCTGAAGCAATTGGATTAGCACTTCCTTATTCAGCAGGAACACCAGCACCATATGAAGAAAGAGATAAATATGCAAAAGCTAGTGGTAAAACGGTTATGAACCTTTTGAAAAAAGGAATTAAACCAAGAGATATTGTTACAAGAAAAGCTCTAGAAAACGCTGCAACTGTAGTTGCTGCAACTGGTGGTTCTACAAATGCAGGATTACATTTACCTGCTATTGCAAACGAAGCAGGAATTAAATTTGATTTAATGGATGTTGCTAAAATTTTTAAAAGAACACCTTATCTTGCAGATTTAAAACCAGGCGGAAAATATGTTGCTAAAGATATGTGGTTAGCAGGTGGCGTTCCAATGTTATTAAAAACTTTATATGAAGGTGGATATATTCATGGTGATTGCATGACTGTTACTGGAAAAACTATGAAGGAAAATTTAAAAGCAATTAAATTTAATCCAAAACAAAAAGTAATGAGATCTTATAAAAATCCGTTATCACCAACTGGAGGAGTTGTTGGATTAAAAGGAAACTTAGCACCGGAAGGTGCAATTGTTAAAGTTGCTGGACTTAAAAAATTACAATTTACTGGAAAAGCAAGATGCTTTGAAAATGAGGAAAGTGCAATGAAAGCTGTTCAAAGCAAAAAGTATAACGATGGTGATGTAATTATAATTAGATACGAAGGACCTGTTGGAGGTCCAGGTATGAGAGAAATGTTATCGACAACAAGTGCAATCTACGGACAAGGAAAAGGGGAGAAAGTAGCCCTTATTACAGACGGTAGGTTCTCTGGTGCCACAAGAGGCTTTTGTGTCGGTCACGTGGGCCCTGAGGCGGCTCTAGGGGGTCCTATAGGCCTTTTACGTACAGGAGATATCATCGATATAGACGCCAAGAAGGGAACTATAAATGTAAGACTTTCTAAAAAAGAAATGGCTGCAAGAAAAAGAAAATGGAAGGCTAGAAAATCAGATTTTGGATCAGGTACTTTATGGAAATATGCGCAAACAGTTGGACCTGCATATTTAGGAGCACCAACACATCCAGGTAAGAAAAAAGAAGTTAAGGATTATTCAGAGATTTAATGAAAATTCGTCCAGTTATTTTATGTGGAGGTGCTGGAACTCGACTTTGGCCAAATTCTAAAAATCATCAAGCTAAACAGTTTATTGATTTTGGTAATTGGACTTTACTAGGAAAAACACTTGAGAGAACAAAAGCATCAATATTTGATGCTCCAGTTATAAGTACAAATAAAAAATATCTTAAACAAATAAAACAACATCTTAGAAAGTATAAAATAAATAATTACAAAATTGTTCTAGAACCAGCAAAAAGAAACACTGCACCAGCTATATTAAGTACGGCTTTGATTAAAGACATTCCAGACAATCAACCTTTAATGTTTTTTTCAGCAGATCATTTAATTGAAAAGATGAGTATTTTTAATAAGGCTATTAATAAAAACAAAAAAAATTTAAGTGATCAAAATATATTTATATTTGGTATAAAACCAAGCTCACCATCTAGCGAATATGGTTATTTTTTAACTAAAAAAATCAAAGGTAACATTAATAAAGTAACTAGATTTATTGAAAAACCAAAAGAAGCTAAGGCCAAACAAATTATAAAGAATAAAGGCTATTGGAATTCTGGAATGTTTTATCTTAGAAAAGATTCTATTATTAATAACTTTAAAAAATATCAGCCCAAAACTTACAGAAATTGTTTAGATGCAGTTAGCAAAGCAAAATATAAGGCTAATACATATTATCTAAATAAAGCTTCATTCATAAAAGCGACTGCCAAATCATTTGATTATGCAATTCTAGAAAAAACTAAACAAATTAACGCTATCAAATTAGACATTCCTTGGTCAGATCTTGGTAGTTGGAAAGAAATTTTGAAGATGTATGATAAAAATAAAAGGAAATATATTAAGAAAAAAAATGTCTATTACCGTCCATGGGGCAGATATACTAATCTATTTGAAGGAAAAGAGTTTTTAATAAAAGAACTATACGTAAAACCAAAAGGCATCTTAAGTTTACAAAAACACCATCACCGAGCTGAACATTGGTTAGTCACACAAGGAAATGCTAAAATAACTCTTAACAAAGATATTATAATTAAAAAGCCAGGTGAACATATATTCATTCCTTTAGAAGCAATTCATAGAGTTCAAAATCCAGGAAAAAAACCTGTAAAAATTGTTGAAGCTCAAGTTGGCTCAATTTTGAAGGAAAGTGATATTGTTAGATATCAAGATGTATATGGTAGAGTGAAGTAATGGAGTTATTAACAATAATTTTATTAGTAATAATTGTTCTTCTTACTTATCTATTATTAAAAAAAGAAAAAGTATTAGGTATTAATACTGAAACTAAAGATAATAATGATCAAATTAAAGTTGTAGACAATAAAGATTATAGAAAAAATATTTATAATTTATTAAATTATATTCCTGAGGGAATAATAATTTTAGACAAAGGTAAGAAAATTCTTTTTAGCAACAACTCTTCTAATAAATTATTTCAGATAAAATTAGATGAGAATATAAGTGGCTTTTTAAGAAACCCTGATCTTTTAAGTTCGATTGATAAATCATTTGAAAGTAACAATATTTCAGATCTTGAAATTGAAATTAGAAATCAAGCTGTTCAAAGATTAAATATAACCATTTACCTTGATCAGAATAATCTTTTTTTTGATGAAGTGTGTTGTGTCTTATTTATAAGGGATTTAACTGAATTTCATAAATTCCAACAATTAAAATCTGATTTTGTGGCCAATGTATCACATGAGCTAAGAACACCTCTACAATCCATTAAAATGGGACTTGAAACATTTGAAAATAATTCAGATTTAAAAAAGAATTCGGAAGTAACTAATTTATTACCAGTAATGAGCTCTCAATCTGAGAGAATGGAAAATTTAATTAGAGATTTATTGTCATTATCTAAAATTGAATTACAGGAACATATACGACCAACGCATGAAATAGATCTTATAGAATTGATTGATTATGTTATTAAAACTTATGAAAAAATAATTAGTAAAAATAATATTAGTATTAAATTTAATAAAACTGATAATTTTAAAATAATTGGTGATAGAGATAAATTAATAGAAATTTTTACTAATCTTATAGATAATTCAATCAAATACAGTGATAAAAATAAAGAAATTACAATCACTGCTAAAAAAGATGGTGAGTATAACACTGTTTCAGTAGCAGATCAGGGAATAGGTATTCCAAAAGAGTCTATACATAGAATCACTGAGAGATTTTTTACAGTTGATCCAAGTAAAAGCCGAAGTGTAGGTGGTACTGGTCTTGGATTAGCCATTGTAAAACATTTAGTCTCACAACATAGAGCTGAGATGGACATTAATAGTATTGAAAATAAAGGAACTACAATAGACATCAAATTTAATCCTTTGTAATTCAACTAAAAAGTTAGTCTTTGTAACAAAAGTTTAACCTTCCTTTAATAAAGTATTAAAGAATCAGAATTATTTAGTTTTGCATTATGAATTTAACAAGGAGAAATATGAATAAATTAACAAGTATATTTATAGGCTTTCTTTTAGTAATTGGTTTTACGACATCAAGTTACTCAAGAGATCAAATCAAAATAGTGGGGTCATCAACTGTTTACCCTTATGCAACAGTAGTTGCAGAAAAGTTTGGTAAAAGTGGAAAATTCAAAACACCAGTTATTGAAAGTACAGGAACTGGTGGTGGAATGAAATTATTCTGTGCTGGAGTTGGTGCTAATCATCCAGATATTACTAATGCTTCAAGAGCAATTAAACCTAAGGAAAAAACTTTATGTGAAAAAAATGGAGTTTCCGAAATTATTGAAATTGTAGTAGGCAATGATGGAATTTCATTTGCACATGCTGTTAGTGCTCCAGATGCAGATTTTACAAAAGAGCAATTGTGGAGAGCTTTAGCTGCTAAAGTTGATGTTGATGGTAAACTTGTTGAAAATCCATACAAAAAATGGAGTGATATAGATGCAAGTCTTCCTAATAAAAAAATTGAAATTTTAGTTGCTCCTCCAACTTCTGGTACTAGAGACGCATGGAATTCTCTTGTAATGGTTAAAGGATGTACAAAAACTGCTAAATCTTTATTTGGTGATAAAGCTAAAAAAGAATGTGCTAAAATTAGAGAAGATGGTTACGCTGTAGAAGCAGGTGAAAATGATACTTTAATTGTACAAAAACTTACATCTAACCCTGATGCTTTTGGTTTTTTTGGTTATAGTTATCTAGTTGCTAATAAAGATAAGGTTAAAGCATCCTCTGTTGAAGGAGTTCAACCATCTTTAGAAGGTATTCAAGATTACTCTTATCCGATAGCAAGACCTTTGTTTTTTTATGTTAAAAAAGCTCACATAGGTGTAATTCCTGGCATTCAGGAATTTTTAAAAGAGTTCACTTCTAAAAAAGCTATGAGTAACAGAGGTTACTTAGCGAAAATAGGATTAGTCCCTTTAGCATCTGAAGAATACCAAATAACAAGAACAGCTGCTTTAGATTTAAACACAATAAGTATCAAATAAATTTAAACTTATCCCCAATAAAAGGCCAGTAAATACTGGCCTTTTATTTAATTTCAATTTCAGAGTTAGTTTGTAACAAAAATGTAACATTTAAAAGTTATAGAAACCTCGAATGAACTTCGTTCTAATATTTTTAATAACAATATTTTCTCTATCATTATTTTTTTATGGAAGGTCAAAAACTAAAAGTATTGCAATCGAAAAAAATATTAAATTAAATGCATTACCTAAATTTTATGGATATTACCTTGTTTTATGGTGTTCAATTCCTTCTCTAGTTTTTTTATTAATATGGTCATTATTTGAGCCTGTAATAGTTAAATCAATAATAATTGAAACTGCAGCAAATCAAGGGGCTATTTTTAATGACAAAAATGAAGCTAATTTAATTTATGAAAAAATCAAAGCTATTCATTTAGGAACTTATTTTGGTGATATTGACAATATTTTAAGAGAAAGCGCACTTGCTTATGCAAAATTTATTAATCTTTTTACAAATTCAAAAGTTGTACTAATTTTTGCTATAGTAATAGTATCGGTAATTTATTCCTTAAAAAAAATTAACAAAAATAATAAAGCAAGAGATGATGTAGAAATTATATTAAAAGGCTTATTGTTTGTATCATCTCTTATTGCAATTTTAACAACACTAGGAATAATTTTTTCATTATTATTTGAAAGTATTAAATTTTTTTCTGTAATTAATATTTTTGATTATTTATTTGGAACAAATTGGAGCCCACAAAGAGCTTTTGTAAGAGATGCCTCTTCAATTACTGCAGCAGAATTTGAAGAATTAAAGGATGCTTTCGGTTTTATTCCTTTAATTGCTGGAACAACTTTTATTGCATTCATAGCAATGTTAGTTGCAGTTCCAATTGGACTTTTTTCAGGAATTTATATGGCAGAATACGCCTCATTAAAAATTAGAAGGATTTCAAAACCAATAATCGAAATTTTAGCAGGTATTCCAACTGTTGTTTATGGTTTTTTTGCAGCTTTAACAGTTGGACCTTTTTTTAGACAAATTGGAGAAAATTTTGGTTTAACAGTTTCATCAGAAAGTGCTTTGGCAGCAGGATTGATAATGGGTATAATGATCATACCGTATGTCTCATCCTTATCAGATGATGTAATTAATTCTGTCCCTCAATCACTTAGAGATGGTTCATATGCAATTGGTGCTACAAAATCTGAAACAATTAAAAAAGTAGTTATACCTGCGGCTTTACCGGGAATAATAGGTTCTATTCTTTTAGCAGTCTCAAGAGCAATAGGTGAAACTATGATCGTTGTGATGGCTGCGGGTCTAGCTGCAAACCTTACTATAAATCCTCTTGAATCAACCACAACAATCACAACTCAAATAGTTATGATTTTAGTTGGTGACCAAGAGTTTGATAGCCCTAAAACACAATCTGCATTTGCTCTAGGGTTAACATTATTTATTGCAACCTTAATTTTGAATTACATTGCTCAAAGAGCTGTTAAAAAATATCGAGAAAAGTATGACTAAAGAACAAAGACTAAAGAAAAGACATAATGCAGAAAAAAGATTTAGGTTTTATGGTCTAGCATCAATTTTTTTCGCTTTGTTATTTGTTTTGATTTTAGTGCATAACATTTTTTCTAAAGGTAGTTCTGCATTTATGAAAACAGCAATAAATGTTGAGGTTTTCTATGATAAAGATCTTCTTGAATTGGAACCTGGGTCATCCGAAGAAGAAATATTAGAGGCTGACTTTTTTGATATTACGATAGAAAGTTTGCTAAAGGTATATCCAGCAAAAAACATGGATGAAGAAGATGCGCTTATAGAACTTTTTACAACTGATGCTGAAATTGAAATAAAAAAAGCTTTTTTAAATAATAAAAATTTAATCGGTAAAAAAATTAATTTAGAAATCACGGCCTCAGATGATATTGATCAATTACATAAGGGGAATTATCCAAGAGATTTACCTGAAGACAGGAGAAGAATTTCCAATTTCCAGTTAGAAATTTACGATGTCTTAGTAGAAAGTAAAACAATCACTAAAAATTTTAATAATTACTTTTTTAAAAATGGAGACTCAAGAGATCCAGAAATAGCTGGTATAGGTGGTGCTCTTGTAGGTTCTTTTTATAGTATTTTAATTTGTTTATTATTGGCATTCCCAGTAGCAGTATTAGCTTCGATCTACCTGGAGGAATTTGCACCAAAAAATAAAATCACTGATTTCATAGAAATAAATATTAATAACTTGGCCGCTGTACCTTCAATTGTTTATGGTTTATTGGCTCTTCAAATACTTCTAGCTACAATTCAATTACCAAGATCTACTCCTCTGGTAGCTGGTATCACTTTGGCGCTTATGACTTTACCTAGAATAATAATTCCTTGTAGGGCTTCTTTGAAGGCGGTACCGCCATCAATAAGAGAAGGTGCGTTAGCAGTAGGTGCATCAAAATTTCAATCTGTATTTCATCATGTAGTTCCTTTAGCTTTACCTGGTACTTTGTCAGGAACTATTATTGGATTAGCACAAGCATTAGGAGAAACAGCTCCATTAATTTTGATAGGAATGGTAGCTTTTGTTGTTGATATTCCATCAACACCAATTGATCCTTCTTCATCTTTACCCGTACAAGTCTATTTATGGTCAGAGTCTGCTGAGAGAGGGTTTGTTGAAAAAACATCAGCCACTATTATGATGTTATTAAGTTTTTTGATTGTAATGAATTTTTTAGCAGTATACTTAAGACAAAAATTTGAGAAAAGATGGAACTAATGAATAATGTAAAAATAAAATCTAAAAATCTAAATGTCTATTATGGAGAAAAACAAGCTTTGTTTGATGTGAATTTAGATTTAAACGAAAAAGAAGTTACTGCTTTAATTGGGCCATCAGGATGTGGAAAATCTACCTTTATTAGATGTATAAACAGAATGAATGATGTAATCGATATTTGTAAAGTATCTGGAAACATTGAAATAGATGGTGTTGAAATCAACGATAAAAATTTAGATGTAGTATCTTTAAGAGAAAGAGTAGGAATGGTTTTTCAAAAACCAAATCCATTTCCAAAAAGCATATATGATAATATTTCTTATGGTCCAAAAATTCATGGAAAAGGTGAAACTAAAAGTGAATTAGATGAAATTGTAGAAAATAGTTTAAAGAAAGCTGCATTGTGGGAAGAAGTTAAAGATAGACTCGATGAACCTGGAACTGGTCTTTCTGGTGGTCAACAACAACGTCTTTGTATTGCTAGAGCAATTTCTGTTAATCCTGAAGTTATATTAATGGACGAACCTTGTTCTGCTCTAGATCCTATTGCAACGGCAAAAATTGAAGAATTAATTGATGAACTAAAAAAAACTTACACTATTGTAATTGTGACGCATTCAATGGCACAGGCAGTTAGAGTTTCGCAGAAAACAGGGTTTTTTCACCTTGGTAAATTAATCGAAGTAGGCAAAACAGAGAAAATTTTTAAAAATCCTGACAATAAAATGACACAAGACTATATTACAGGTAGATTTGGATAAATTATGAGTAATGAACATACAGTAAAGTCTTATGAAGAAGAATTAAGATACTTAATAGACTCTGTTATAAAAATGGGAAGTTTAACCGAGTCACAATTAGTCGACTCTATGGACGCCGTTATTAAAGTTGATAAAGATTCAATTGATAAAATTATTAAAAGTGATGATGAAATAAATAAATTCAGATCTAAAATTGATACTCAAATAATGACATTGTTGGTAAAGAGAGCGCCAATGGCAATTGATTTAAGAGAAACAATTAGCTCATTAAAAATATCTCAAGATTTAGAAAGAATTGGAGATTTGTCTAAAAGTAATGCAAAGAAAGTTAAACCTCTTCCATTAGATTTACCTGAGGAACTTTTAGGTAATTTAAAAAGACTAGGTGATTTAGTTATAAAGCAGTTAAATGATGTACTCGATAGTTATGTTAACAAAAATTATGGTAAAGCAAAAGAAGTGTGGGAAAAAGACGAACAAGTAGATGACCTTACTTATATTGCTATGGAAAGTGTAATTGATTTTCTCTCTAAAGATAAAAAGAATTTAGACTTTTCAACACATTTAATTTTTGCAACAAAAAATCTTGAAAGAGCAGGTGATCATATAACAAATATTGCCGAGTCAATATGTTTTTTAATTAAAGGTGAATATTTAAAAGGAAGCAGACCTAAAGGAAAAGTTATTCAGCAATAAAATGAATGGCAAAATATTTATTATTGAGGACGAACCTTCAATAATTCAATTAGTTCAACATAATCTAGAAAAAAATGGTTTTATAGTTTCATCATCAGTAAATGGCAATGATGGCTTAAAAGAATTAAAAAAATTTCAGCCAGATTTACTTTTATTAGATTGGATGCTGCCTGATCTCTCCGGTATTGAAATTTGTAAAAATATTAGAAAAGACAATAGTATCAAAAATTTACCTGTAATTATGTTAACCGCTAAAGGCGAAGAGGAAGATAAAATAAAAGGTTTAGATAGCGGTGTTGATGATTATTTAACTAAACCATTTAGTTTTAATGAGCTTATGGCTAGAATTAAAGCTGTTTTAAGAAGATCTAACCCTAACACTGTATCTGATAATTTAGAGTTTGAAGATTTAGTTTTAGATAGGATTGAAAAAAGAGTTTACAGAGATAAAAAAGAAATACAACTTGGACCTACGGAATTTAGGTTACTAGAATTTTTTTTGGTAAATCCAAAGAGAGTTTATTCTAGAGATCAGATTTTAGAAAATGTTTGGCCCAACAATATAAATGTTGAAAGCAGAACTATTGATGTTCATATCAGAAGATTAAGAAAATCAATTAATATCCAAAATAAAAAAGAACTTATAAGGACTGTAAGATCCTCTGGTTATTCTCTAATTTAAAATTTAATCTAATTTTTTTGAAGTTCGTAGATAGAAACATAATGTTTCTTCTTAGGCAGTGGGATAATGGTTGGAACTTTAGTCAATCTTGGTTTTATTGATTTATTTCCTACAATTATATTTTTGTCATAATTTTCCAAATCAACCTCAGGATGAGGATTTCCATCATTGATTAATGGCCACGCATCACAAGCTCTATATCCAAATAAAATTAAGGGTCTTGAATTATTCATTTGATTGTGTCCTGACCCATGAACTGATCTACAATGAAAAAATACTACTGTTCCAGCTGTTCCAGTTATAGAAACACTATCCTTAGTTCCTATTTTATTTTTCTTAGTATCTATTTTTCCAACAAAATAATTTTCTTTGCTGTGGTGGCTGTACAATTTTTTTTTGTGTGAATTCTTTATTATTTTAAGCGGCCCATTTTTTTCATAGCAATCATCCAAATATATACCAACTGTAATTAAATCATCGTTTGTATGAGGGTAAAAAGCCCAATCTTGGTGCCATCCAATTTCACTTCCTTTTTTCTTATTTGGAAGTTTAAAATTTAATTTACCCAGATGAAATCTCACTGTTCCACCTAATAATTTTTTAGCTATGGATATAATCTTTTTATCTCTAGATAATTCATAGAAAACTTTATGCCTGTTCTGAGGATTATTTAGTCTTAGAATTTCTTTATTTTTTGGAGATCCTGAATTGTAAACAAAATGGTAATTATCATAAGACTGAGTTCCATTTGTGCCATTACCTTTTTTTCTTTTTTTTTCTTTTGAAATTACTTCATTAACAATTTTATTAATTTTATTTATCTTTGTTTGAGAAATTAGATTTTCTTTAACAAGAAAGCCATTTTTTTTAAATAAATTCAAATCATTCATAAATGCAGATTATAAATAAAAATAAATCTTCTTATAAAAAAATACAATGTTTAATTAAATTATTAATAAAATTTAGTAATTTTAAATTATTTTTTTAATGCATCTTCAAGATAATCCAATCTATCTTGACCCCAAAAAATCTCGTTATTTAAGACATATGAAGGAGCACCAAATACATGGTTATTAACTGCATCTTTTGAATTTTTTTGGTACTCAATGTTTACTTCGTCAGTTAAAGCTAAGTTCTTCATTTCCTCAAAATTTAAATTTAATTTTTCACAAATTTCCTGAAGTATTTTGTGATCTGAAAGATCTTTATCCATAGACCATAAATATTTTAAACACTCATTTCCAAAATGAAGTTTATTTCCCATTTTATTTGAGGCGATTACAAATTTTGCTGGCAAATGTGGATCACTAGGTGGAAAAAATTTTGGCTGTTTAATAATTGGCAAACCTAATTTATTTGAAATTCTCTCCATTTCCAAAAGTCTGTACTTTTGTCTTGCAGGGTGTCTTTTAGGAACTGGTAATCCTCCGGTATTTGGAAAAATTTCACCAACTAAATCAAGTGGTTTTTCTATTACTTCTAAATTATATTGACTTACTATTTTTGTAAATCTATCAGCACCTAAGTAAGTAAATGGAGACAAGACACTAAAATAATATTCAATTTTCATTATTTATTTAATTAAGTGCAAACTGCTTTATTTTTTCAAATTCAAAATGATCTGCAATGTCCTTTTTAGCATAATAAACATCTTGAACTACACCATCCTCATTAATTAGAACGTCGGTCACAGCTATATCTAAATGACCCTTTATTCTTGTTGGAATATAACCTTTTATCATAGCAGGGATAATTTTATGTGCTTTAAACAACATTGCGTTAAGTGTTTTACTCACTGATCTCTCAATTTCATATTTTTGGAAATATTCAAAATTTTCATCTGCTAACACTGTGAATGGTAAATTTTTATGTTTATCCATATACAATTTTAAATTATCTACTGGTGAATGAAATATTCCAACATGTGTAAAGTTATTTCCAAGTTCACCAAATTTCTTACTAATTTCATTAAGTCTTAGATTGCAGAAGCTACAACCAGCAATTCTATAAAAAGTTAATAAGACTTTTTTTCCCAACGTCTGAGATAAATTAAATGAACTACCATTTTGATCTGGTAGTGTAATCTCCTCTAATCTGTATCCAATACTAATCTTCATAATGCAAGATATAATATTAAGTTTAAATTATTAAACTTAATTTTAGCACATTTATAATTATTATAATATTTTATTTACTCAATTAATGGTTGTTATTTTCTAAATCCTTAACATCCTTTTCACTTATTTCTTCAATAGGTTTATGAATTTTCCAGTTTTTCGTAGTTCCATCAATTGATCTAGCAGTTATAACTGTTTCAGTAGGTGGACAATCAGGTTCATGACAATTTAATTCTGCAATGCTTAAAATTGTACTTTCTGGTATTTGATATTTTTTTATAAAATAATTTTTTAAATTCTGAATTGCTTCTAAATTTGGTTTTTTTTTATTAAACATTTATTATTGATCCCAAATTGAAGTCCATAAAGTATTTCCATTCATGTCACCAATAAATATACTTGATTTATCATCAGTCATTGCGATTGCACTAACTTCAGAACCTGTGAAACTTCTAATTATTATAGTTTTATTCTCATTTTCAATTTGAGATAAAAAAACAGAGCCATCACTCAAACCAGCAAAAATTGCTTTTTCATCTGGGAATGGTTCTATAAATGTAACTTGATTATTACCTACATAAGGAACACAAATAGGTGTGCGTCCCATAGGTCCCTCACCGTCAAAAGGCCAGCATATTGCATCTATTGCTCCTGATGTTGCCAAGTAACTTGTGTCATCAATAAATGCAAAACTTTTGACTTTTGAGCCATATCCTGACATAGCAAAATCAAGCTTATCTTTTAAACGCCAGCAACGAAGTACATTTTCTTGCATGGACGTAACCAAGTATTTACCATCTGGGCTAAAACTCACTTTATTGTGAGAACCTTTCCAATCTAATTTTGTTGATTTCCATTTATTGCTGTAATCTTTTTTCCAAATTGTAACACCCCCGTATCTAGATACAGCCAACCTTCTTCCTTTAGCATCAAATGCTAAACCTCCAATTGTACTATCATGATTTAAAGATTTTGGTTCTTTTTTATTTTTATCCCAATAATAAACTACCTTACCTGAAGAACAAACTAAGTTTCCATTATGTGCTGTAACATGATCTACCCATCGTGAACCAAAGTTTGCAATTTTATTTATTTCTCCGTTAAGTGAAATTTTTAAAAAATAACCATCATCACCACCAGTTAAAATATTATCACCATCTTTTGCCATGCAAAGAATAACACCTTTATGAGCCTTTAACGTTTTGTGTTTTTCTTCAGAACTAAAAATTCTTATAGTACCATCGCCAAAACCAGCAGCTATATAATTACCAATTGAAACTGCGCAGGTTACTGGAACTCCAATTTCTAACTGAATTCCTCTTTGCTCAAATTTAGTTTTATCTAACTGTGGAAATTGATTTAAATCAGTTGTCATTCTGATTTACAGGCTTCAAATCCTTCTTTTAAATTCATGGTTTCTAGGTTACGTCCAATAAACACTAGTCTAGAGCTACGTTCTTTATCGTCTGGCCATTTTCCCATAGGAGAAGCATCCATCAACATATGAACACCTTGAAATACATATCGATCATTTTCACCTTTGAAATCAAGTATTCCTTTAGTTCTCATAATATCTTGACCTTTTGTCTGCAAAAGTTTTCCAAACCAGTTTTGGAATTTTTCCATGTCTAGAGGTTTGTCAGATACGAATGATAAACTTGTAACATCATCATCATGCTCATGATCATGATCTGATTCAAGAAAATCTGGTTCTACCTCTAAAATACGTTTTAAACTAAAAGCATCAAGATTAAGAATTTCCTTTAGTGGTGCTCCACATTTTGTTGTTTTAATAATTTTAGCAAAAGGATTAATTTTACGAATTCTCTTTGTTACTACGTCTATATTCTCATCTTTCACAAGATCTATTTTGTTTAGTAATATTACATCACCAAAAGCAATTTGTTCCTCAGCTTCGTGATGATCTTCAATTTGTGAGCTTAGATGAACTGCATCAGCAACTGTAACAATTGCATCTAGCTTTGTTTTATTTGCCACATCTTGATCTACAAAGAAGGTTTGAGCTACAGGAGCTGGATCTGCTAAACCTGTTGTTTCAACTATAATTGCATCAAGTTTATCAGCTCGCTTCATTAACCCACTAAGTATTCTAATTAGGTCACCTCTGACTGTGCAGCATATACAGCCATTGTTCATTTCAAAAACTTCCTCGTCAGCATCCACCACAAGGTCATTATCAATACCTTGTTCACCAAATTCATTTACAATAACGGCGTACTTTTGGCCGTGCTGTTCTGTTAGAATTCTATTAAGAAGTGTTGTTTTTCCAGCACCAAGAAAACCTGTTAAAACAGTAACAGGTACTTGGTGCTTGTTTTCCATTAACAACTATTAGCAACCTTTAAAGGATGCAGACATGTTTCTTATTAAATCAAAGTATAATGATTTTCCTGGATTTAAAGTAGCTCCCAAAGGATCCACTACTCCAGTTTTAATATTCATATCTTTTGCAACAGCTTTAATAATATCAGGGTTAAATTGTGGCTCTGAAAATACACATGCAACTTTATCATGCTCTATTACCTCTCTAATTTCTTTTAATTGTTCTGCACCTGGCATTACATCAGTGTTAACTGTGAAAGCACCCAAAATATTTACGTTAAATCTTTCTTCAAAATATTGATATGCATCATGAAAAACAATTGAAGCAACACTCTTATTTAACTCAGCCTTAACGTCTGCAGTAAGCTTATCGATATCATTAAGAGCTTTTTTCAAGTTACTTTTATAAGTAGCCTCGTTTTTTGAATCATTTTCAATTAAGTGTTCAGCCATTTCCTTTAATATAACTTTGGCATTTACAGGATCTAGCCAAATGTGTGGATCAAATTCACCGTGGTGGTGTCCTTCATGTCCATCATGGTCGTCATGATCATCGTGACCATCTTTTTTACCGTGTTCGTCATGTCCATGATCATCATGGTCATCTTCTTTTTTGCCATGGTCATCATGATCGTGGTCGTCATGGTCATCTTCTTTTTTACCATGATCGTCATGATCGTCATGTCCGTGATCGTCATGATCATCAAAAATATTTCTTTCTCTAAATTTTAATACTTGCAATCCTTTGATTTCCATTAATTCAATTTTTTCTGCTTTTTTTGCAATTGATTTTAACGGTTTTTCTAAAAAATTTTCCAAATCCTCTCCGACCCAAAAAATTAAGTCAGCATTTTGTAACATCTTTGCATGCGATGGCTTCATTGCAAATCCATGTGGAGATGCGTAACCATCGACTATTAAATCAGGTTTAGCAACACCATCCATAAGGTAGCTTGCAAGAGAATGTATGGGCTTAATAGATGCAACTACTTTAATATCAGCGTTAGTTGGTGTAAAAAATGTCAATAATGATAATATTGAAAAGATAAAAGGTATTTTTTTTAAGTTTGTCATAATTAAAATATTTTATTGGTTGTTATAATATAACACTATGTAATAATATAACATTTACATGTCAAGATTTTTATGAGCACTGAAAATAATATTTTAGTAAAATTAGATAATGCTGGATATAAGCAAGATAATAAATGGCTTGTTGAAGGCGTATCTTTTACTGTTGAAAAGGGTAAAATTGTTACCCTAATAGGACCAAACGGTTCAGGCAAAAGTACAACTGCTAAAATAGCTCTTGGATTTTATAAAGGTATAGAAGGTCAGGTTGAAAAATTTACAAACAAAATTGGATATGTCCCACAAAAAATTTCGATAGATTGGACGTTACCATTAAGAGTTAATGATTTTATGCTTTTAACAGATAAACTTAGTGATGACGTTGTGGATGAAGCACTAAAATCAACTGGTGTATATCATCTTAAAAATAAAAATTTAGGAAATTTGTCTGGTGGAGAATTTCAAAGAGTATTATTAGCAAGAGCTATATCAAAAAAACCAGAATTACTTGTCCTCGATGAACCAGTCCAAGGAGTTGATTTTACAGGTGAGATTGAAATGTATGAATTGATAAAAAAAATATCTGCAAATTTAAATTGTGGAATCTTATTAATATCTCATGATCTTCATACTGTAATGAGTGCGACTGATTATGTTGTTTGTTTAAATGGACATGTGTGTTGTTGTGGAAGTCCAACAGAGGTTGCTTTTAATAAAGAGTACAAGGCTTTATTTGGTGAACAAGCTTCAAAAACACTTACAATATATGAACATAAACATGATCACGTTCACACTACCGATGGAGAAATAAAAAAAAATTAATATGTTAGATGACTTTTTTATAAGAGCGTTAATTGCAGGGATTGGCATTGCTCTAGTTACTGGCCCACTAGGTTGTTTTGTTGTTTGGAGAAGGCTTTCTTATTTTGGAGATACTCTTGCTCATTCTGCTTTGCTTGGTGTAACAATTGCTTATTCTATGGAATTAAATATTGCTGTCTCAATATTTTTAATTTCATCATTAATTGCCTTAATTTTAATACATCTTCAAAGAAAAACTAATCTACCTAGTGATGCTTTACTTGGTTTGCTTGCTCACTCATCGTTGGCAGTTGGTTTAGTTGTAATTGGTTTTTTAACATTTATTAGATTTGATATAATGGGGCTTTTGTTTGGAGATATTTTAGCCGTTGACAAGAATGATCTTATTATTATCTGGTTTGGAGGAGGATTGATATTATTAGTTTTAAAATTTATTTGGAAACCGTTGTTTGCCTCAACCGTTAATTATGAATTAGCTGAAGCCGAGGGTTTAAATCCAGATAGAGCCAAAGCAATTTTTACAATTTTACTGGCAGCTATAATTGCGATTTCAATTAAATTAGTTGGTGTTTTGTTGATCACAGGAATGTTAATTATTCCAACTGCTATGGCTAGAAATATCTCAAATACTCCTCAAAAGATGGTTGTTTTTTCGATAATTGGAGGCTTGTTATCAGTGTTTATTGGACTATTTTCTTCTTTAGAGTTTAATACACCATCTGGTCCTTCAATAATAACTGCTGCACTATTACTCTTTATAATTTCATTACTTAAAATTAAACAAACGATTCAATTGAAAAATTAATGAAGTATTATAGAAAATATTAAAATGCAAAAACAACAAACTTTATCAAGAAACCAAAAAATTATTTTTGATTTAATAGATAAATCACAGGAGCCAATGAAGGCATACTCAATTCTTTTTAATGTACAAAAAAAAGGAATTAAAGCTCCATTACAAGTTTATAGAGCCCTAGATAAGTTGGTTGAAATTGGAAAAATTCATAAAATTGAAAGCAGAAATGCTTTTATCGCGTGTCAAAATTCTAGCTGTCAAATCTCAAAAGCAACAGCATTTTCGATTTGTGAAAGTTGTGAAAATGTATCTGAAATAAGTAATACAAAACTTTCCAAATACCTATCTAATTTTGCTGAAAGCTCTGGTATGAAATATAGCAAATATAATTTAGAATTTTTTGGTTTATGTAAAAAATGTAAATCAAAATAATGGGCACAGTTTCATTAACTTTAGACGAAATATTTGAACTAGCTAAAAAAACTCTTTTGGCAAATGGTTGTGATGATGAAACAGCATCAATTTTATCAGACTTAATTAGAAATGCTGAAAGAGATGGTTCTGTATCACACGGTTTATTTAGATTGCCAGCATACGTTACTGGTCTTAAAGGCGGAAAGATTAATGGTAAGGGTAAACCTGAGATAAAAAAAATATCTCTATCTGTAATAAAAGTTGAAGGTAATAATTGTTTAGCACCCGTTGTATTAAATAAAGGTTTGCCAGAATTAGCAAAAGCAGCAAAAGAAAATGGTGTTGCTGTATTAGCAATAAATAATTCACATCACATGGCTGCTATGTGGCCTGAAACAGAAAAATTAGCAGAAGAAGGTTTGGTTGCATTTGCTTGTACATCTTACAAGCCTGCTGTAGCACCTGCTGGTGCTATTAAGCCATTATTTGGAACTAACCCAATTTCGTTTGCTTGGCCACGTCCAGGTAAAACACCAGTTGTTTATGATATGGCAACAGCTTCAATGGCGATGGGAGAAGTTCAAGTTGCTAAAAGAGAAGGGCACAAAGTTCCACTTGGAACTGGTTTAACTAAAGATGGTAAAGAAACAACTGATCCAGGGGAAATTGCTGATGGTGGAGTTCTATTACCATTTGGTGGTTACAAAGGATCTGCAATTGCAATGATGGTAGAATTAATGGCAGGCGCATTAGTAGGAGACAATTTTAGTTTTGAAACTGCTGCCAAAGATAATAATGATGGTGGTCCTCCAAGTGGTGGTGAATTCATAATAGCAATTAACCCAAATAAAACCTCAGGTACTAATTGGCAAAAACATGCAGAGGAATTTTTTGAAAAAATGAAATCAATGGGTGAAGTAAGATTACCTGGAGAAAGACGTCACAAGAATAGAATGGATACTGGTCCAAGAAATATTAACGAAGAATTAATAAATAAAATTAAATCTTTAAGCTAAATTAATCTCAATTGGTGTGTGATCAGAAGGCTTTTCTCTTCCACGTGGATCTTTATTAATATTAATATCTTTAATTTGATCAATTATAGAATTTGAAACTAAAAAATGATCAATCCTCATACCGTTATTTTTTTGCCATGCACCTCTCATATAATCCCAAAATGTATATCCTTCTTTATCTTCATAAAAATGTCTGTAGACGTCATTAAAACCAAGATTGATCATTTCTCTAAATTTTTTTCTTATTTCAAGCCTGTATAAAGCATCGTCTTCAAAACTTTTAACATTATAAACATCTTCTGCTGAAGGGATAATATTGAAATCACCAGCTAAAATAATATTTGAATTTTTTTTAGATAATGTTTTTAATTGTTTTATTAATTGACCAAGCCAATTTTTTTTATAATCATATTTTTCTGTATCTACAGGATTACCATTAGGGGTGTAAATATTTATTAATTGTATATTTTTTTTCTTATGCTCAAATTCAGCTGAAATTATTCTTGATTGTTTTAACTTATCCTTAATTAAATCTGTTTTGACATTTTTTAATTTATTTTTAGATATAATTGCTACACCATTATAACTTTTTTGACCAAATACATGACTTTCGTAGTCCATTGATGAAAAATCATCATATGGAAAATTAACATCTTCAGTTTTGATTTCCTGCATCATTAAAATATCAGGTTTATATTTTAATAAATAGCTTTTGATATTTTCAATTCTTGCTCTTACCGAGTTTACATTCCAAGATGAAATGAGCATTAAAGTGAGAAAGAAACTCCACAACCGCATGAAGATTTGGTCTGTGGATTAGATATTTTGAATTGTTCACCTATAAGTTCAGAAACGTAATCAACTTCAGATCCTTTAAGCAAATCAGCAGAAGTTTTGTCAATTAAAATATTTTGATAATTTAAATCATCATCTTGTTTTGATTTATCAAAAGTAAACTCATATTGAAAACCAGAACATCCTCCACCTTTGATAGCGATTCTGAAGAATGATCCTTTGTCTTTTTTTGACAACAAATTATCTATTTGTTTTAACGCTTTATCCGTAAATTTAATTTCTTTAATCATGTCTGAACACTGATATTACTAATATAATACTTAATTATTTAAATTAAAGGATGAAAAAAGACACTTTGTTAGGCGTATTTAAAAGTAAAGGCAGACTTAATAAAGAAGCTAATTCAAAATACAGATCTCCTTTTCAACGTGACAGAGATCGGATAATTCACAGCGCATCATTTAGAAGATTAAAGCATAAAACCCAAGTATTTGTTAACACAGAAGGGGATCATTTTAGAACAAGGATTACTCATTCAATTGAAGTTGCTCAAATAGCAAGATCAATCGCAAAATATCTAAAATTAAATGAAGATTTATCTGAAACCTTAAGTCTTGCTCATGATTTAGGTCATACTCCATTTGGCCATGCAGGAGAGGATGCTTTAGATGAATGTATGGAAAATTATGGTGGTTTCGATCACAATCTTCAGACACTAAGAATAGTAATGTTTTTAGAGAATAAATATTTTAAATTTGCTGGATTAAATTTAACTCTTGAAACTTTAGAAGGACTTTTAAAACATAACGGACCAGTAGATGATCTAAGCATGATCAATAAACTAATTGGATCAAAAGTTTTCAAAAATAAGATTAACTTTAATACGTATCCATCATTAGAGGCTCAAATATCAGCTATATCAGATGATATTGCCTATAATAATCATGATATTCAGGATGGAATTAAAGCTAACCTATTTAAACTTGAGGAATTAGTTGAATTAGATTTTTTTAAAGACATTTATCAAAAATATAAAAATAAAATTAATAAAAAAAATTATAAAATTGCCATTTATCAAATAATCAGAGATTCAATAGATATTATGATTAGAGATTTACTAAATAATACAGAAAAAAATATTAAAAAATTTAAAATTAAGTCATTAAAAGATGTATCAAAATCAAATCAATTAATAGTTTCTTTTTCAGATAAAATAGAAAATTCAGAACAAGAAATCCGATCATTTTTAAGACATAGAATGTATGATAATAAATCGGTGCTTAACAAGAATCAAAGAGGTAAAATGATAATTAAGAAATTATTTAAAATAATTAAATCAAATCCAAGAAAATTTCTAACTAGAGAGCAATTGACTAAGGACAAATATAGAGCTATTTCAGACTTTATATCTGGTATGACAGACAGATACGCAATTAACCTTTATAACGATAATAAATGAATATTTTTGAATTATATTTAGATAAAATTAAATCTGTTATTATTGAACTTGGTAAAAAAAATCAAATCATCATTCCAGAAAGTTTCAATGGTATTAATGCAGAAATACCACCTCCAAAATTTGATTGTGATATTTCAACTAATGTTGCAATGGTTTTATCGAAACTAAACAAAACTTCTCCAATACAATTAGCAGAAAAACTTGCACCTGAAATAAAAAATAGTGACGATCAAATAGAAAATATATCTGTTGCTAAACCTGGTTTCATAAATATTAAATTTAAGCCATCTTTTTGGTCAAACTTTATTAAAGAAATAATTGATAATGCTAAAAATTTTGGAATTAATGAAAAAGAGAAAAAAAATAATTACTTAGTTGAATTCGTATCAGCTAATCCCACAGGTCCCTTGCATGTTGGTCACTGTAGAGGAGCTATTTTAGGTGATGTCATATCTAATGTGTTAATATTTAATAAGCATAAAGTTACAAAAGAGTATTATGTAAATGATTATGGTAATCAAATTATTAATTTTACAAAATCCGTATACTTTAGAATTAGGGAATTAAAATTTAACGAAACTTTTCCACAAAATAATCCTGATTTATATCCAGGAGATTATTTAGTCGATTTTGCGAAAAATATAGTTTCAGACAATTCAGATCTTAATTTTGATAATTATGATCAAATAAGCGATAAGTTAACAGTTTTATCTATAGAACAGGCGCTGCTTTTAATTAAAAAGAACCTTAAGAGTTTAGGAATTAATCACGATAATTTTGTTAGTGAAAAAAGCATTGTTTTAAACAAAGAAGTAGAAAGTGTAATAAAATTTTTAGAAAAAAATAAATTTGTTTATAAAGGAAAAATTAAAGCTCCAGCTGGAGAAGACGATAAAAACTGGGTAGAACGAGAACAGTTACTTTTTAAATCTACTGATTTTGGTGATGATAAAGATAGAGCATTGCAAAAATCAGATGGAGCATGGACTTATTTTGCAAGCGATGTTGCATATCACAAAAATAAAGTAGATCGTAAATTTGATTATTTAATAAATATTCTTGGTGCAGACCATGCTGGTTATATCAAAAGAATTTCATCTTCAGTTGAGGCTTTGTCAGGAAAAAAAGATAAATTGATCTGCAAAATTAGTCAACTTGTTAAACTCATTAAAGATAACAAACCATTTAAGATGTCTAAAAGAAAAGGTGATTATATAACAGTTGATGATTTAATTAAAGAAGTTGGAAAAGATGCAACCAGATTTATTATGCTAAACAGAAGTAGTGATGTCGAATTAGATTTTGATTTTGATGCTGTAAAAGAAAAATCAAAAGATAATCCATTGTATTACGTTCAATATTGTTATGCTAGAATTTCATCTGTCTTTAGACATATTGGCAAAGATTTAAATTCAAATATTAAATTAGATGATTTTAGTTTCGAATACTCAAATGATGAGATCAAAGTTTTAAAGAAGATTTCAGAATGGCCAAAATGTATCGATTCAGCTAGTTCAAAATTGGAACCACATAGAATACCTATTTATTTATATGATCTTGCCTCAGAATTTCATTCTTATTGGAATCTTGGTAAACAAAACCCAGAGAAAAGATTTATTAATGATCAAAAAAAAGTTTCACCAGATAAATTAATTTTTTTAAAAGCAATATCTAACGTTGTAAAATCAGGTATGGATATAGTTGGTGTAGATACACCAGATAAAATGTAATGCTAAAAGAAATTAAGTATTTAATCTTTATTGTTGTAATTGCTTTATTTATTTTTTTGACTGGTAGATATTATTTTTCAGATGAAAATAAGAAAAAATCTTATAGATCTTATAAAAATAATGATGAGAAAATTAAATTATATTCTAAAAATTTACCTATTCTGAAAAATGATACACAAAATGTAATTGAATACGTTAAGCAAACAAATAAAAAAAAGAAAAAAAAGTTTAATTTTTGGAAACTTTTAGATAATGATTAAGAATAGAAGAGCTTTTATTGTTGGTTTAAAATCATCAATATTATCAAAGAAAGAGATTAGTTTTTTAAAGAAATATAAACCATGGGGAGTTATTTTATTTTCAAGAAACATAAATTCAATTGAACAAACTAAAAAATTGACTGATAAAATAAAAAAGATATTTAAAGACAAAAAATATCCAATATTGATTGATCAAGAAGGTGGACGAGTAAATCGACTAAGTAAAATTATTTCATTTGATAATTTGTCTTCTGAATATTTTGGTAATTTATTCACAAAAGATAAGAAAAAATTTAATATTATTTATAAATTATTTATCGATAAAACTTCGTATTTGCTTAAATCAATTGGTGTTAATATAAATACTGTTCCTGTTTTAGATCTTCGGGTTAAAGGAGCCAGCAACATTATTGGAGATAGGTCTTTTTCAAAAAATAAAAAAAATATCTCTAAAATTGGAGATATTTGTATTGATTATTTTCATGTAAATTCCATTGGAACTGTGATGAAACACATACCAGGGCATGGATTAGCTAAGGTGGATAGTCATAAATTTACTCCTATAGTTAGCAAAAACTTAAACTATTTGAATAAAAATGATTTTTTTCCATTCAAGAAAAAACAAAGCTATTTTGCTATGACAGCGCATATAATATATCGAAAAATTGATAAGTTAAATACAGCTACACACTCTAAAAAAATTATAAATTTAATTAGAAGTAAAATTGGTTTTAAAAACATTTTAATTTCAGATGATTTATCAATGAAAAGTTTAAAAGATGATTTAAAAACTAATACTATTAAAACGTTTAGTGCAGGTTGTAATCTTGCTCTCCATTGTAATGGCAAATTGTCTGAAATGAAGATAGTTGCTGATAATTCACCAAAGGTTAGTAATTTTATCATAAAAAAAACATCGCTATTTTATAAAATTTTAAGTTAATATCTTATCATGACTATTTCCGATTCTGCATTATTTAATGTTGATATAAATAATTATAATGGCCCTCTAGATGTACTTTTAGATTTGGCAAAAGCTCAAAAGGTAGACCTTGAAGAGATATCAATAACTAAGTTAGCAGATCAGTTTCACGAATATATTACAAAAGAAAAAGATTTAAATTTAGAAATTGCCTCAGAATATTTATTGATGGCAACTTGGTTAGCTTATTTAAAATCTAAATTGTTACTTCCAGGAACACCAGAAGAAGAATTTAAGGTTCAAGAAGTTGCTGAAAAATTAAAATTACAACTTAAAAAATTAGAATTGATTAGATTGCTTTCTGAACAAATGTTAAAAAGAAAAAGATTAGGAAGAGAAATTCGATCAAGAGGAATGAAAGGAAATATAAGATCTATATATAGCACAGAATATAATTTAAGTTTATTTGAGCTTCTTAAATCATATTCAACAATTATTATGACTAAAGACTTTCAAAAAATGAATATTCCTAAATTACCTGTATTTACTGCTGAAGATGGAATTAAAACAATTAGAGAGTTTTTTGGTAAATTAATTGAGTGGAAGAAATTAGATGATTTAATTCCCCAAAATTTTAAAAGTAATTCAAAATATAAACGTACGGGTAAAGCAGGTATATTTGCTGGATCGTTAGAATTAGTTAAAGAAGGAAATTTAACTATGAAACAAGATAAATTATTTGATGATATTTATATTAAGGAAAATAATGATTAAAAAAGAAAAAATTTCAAAAGATAATATTGTTAAATTTCCATCTAAGTTAACTGATTTAGAAAAAGAAATTGAAGCAATTATTTTTGCTGCTGCTGAACCATTAGATGTTGATACAATTGAAAGTAAAGTTACTAAAAAAGGTAGCGTCTCTAAATCATTAGAAAAGTTGCAGCAAGAATACTCTAAACGTGGAATTAATTTGGTTTGTATAAAAGAAAAGTGGTCCTTCAGAACTTCTCCTAACTTGTCAATCATCATGTCGCAAGAAAGAACCGTTGAAAAAAAACTTTCTAGAGCTGCTGTGGAGACTTTAGCCATAATCGTTTATCATCAACCTGTTACTAGAGCAGAGATTGAGGAGATAAGAGGTGTTGCATTTGGAACGAATACTCTTGAAATATTGATGGAGCTTAACTGGGTTAAGCCAGGTGGTCGTAAAGATGTACCAGGAAGACCAATTCAGTATGTTACAACAGACGAATTTTTAAGTCATTTTAATCTTCAAAAATTATCTGATTTACCAACAATTGATGAATTAGGCGCAGCTGGTTTAATTGATAGTTCTAGTATTGATAATGCAATATTTGGAACAGGAAAATTCTACAAAGAAAAACAAGAAGAAAAAAAAGAGGATATTTATTCCAATATTGATGAGATGCTAAACAGCACTCTTGATACAGAAGAGAAAGATTAACAAAAAAGTAACTTTTAAATTAACCATAAAAAGGTTATAAGTTTTTCATGAGCATAGGAATTTGGCAAATAGCAATCGTAGTTATATTAGTAGTCTTATTATTTGGACGAGGTAAAATCTCTAGTCTGATGGGTGATGTAGCTAAGGGAATTAAAAGTTTCAAAAAAGGAATGGCGTCAGATGTTACTGACGATACAGAGCCAAAAAATATATCCGACGAAAATAAAGACTCAGAAAACAAAGATTAAATCACATGCCTACTATTGGTTGGTTTGAGATATTAATTGTTGTTGGTATTGCAATTGTTGTTCTTGGTCCAAAAGATTTTCCAATCATGTTAAAGAAAGCAGGTTCTTGGATAGGGACTGCAAAAAGGTATGTGAGCAATATTCAAAATGAAGTTTCTAATTTAGAAATAGATGACGAAAAAGTTGATAATGAAATAAAAAAAGAAACTAAAAAAGATGAGCAATGAAGAAAATGAAGGTGGATTTGTTAGCCATCTAACAGAACTAAGAAAAAGATTAATACATAGTTTTATATTTTTAATAATCTTTTTTGTTATTTGTTACGTATTTGCAGAACACATATACGGTTTTTTAGTTGATCCATTTGCTCAAGCTGTAAAAGATGATGGGTCTGACAGAAGGCTTATTTTTACAGCATTACAAGAAACTTTTTTAACATATATTAAGGTATCTTTTTTCACAGCTTTTTTTGTGACCTGTCCATTTATTCTAATTCAAATATGGAAATTTATTGCACCAGGATTATATAAACATGAAAAAGTTGCAATACTCCCATATCTTGTACTAACACCAATCCTTTTCTTTTTAGGAGGTATGCTTGTTTACTATTTGATAATGCCTCTAGCTATTAAATTCTTTTTATCGTTTGAAAGCACAGGGATGTCTACAAGTTTACCAATTCAATTAGAAGCCAAAGTAAATGAATACTTATCACTTGTTATGAAGTTAATTTTTGCATTTGGAATAAGTTTCCAACTACCTATAGTCTTAAGTTTGTTAGCAAGAATAGGTGTTGTTGACAGTAAATTTCTAAAAGAAAGAAGAAAGTATGTGGTGGTAATTATATTTGCTGCAGCTGCATTACTTACACCACCAGATCCAATTACTCAAATAGGTTTAGCTATTCCTTTATTAATTTTATATGAATTATCAATATTTTCAGTAAAATTTATAGAAAACAAAAATGTAGAAAAAACTGATGCATAATTTAAAAGAAATTAGAAAAGATTTTTCAAAATTTGAAAAAGATCTTGAAAAACGTTCAGTTAAAATTGATTCTAATAATTTAAAAAAGCTTGATGAGTTAAATAGAGATTTAATTCAAAAAAAAGAAAACTTAGAAAAAGAAAAAAAAGATATTTCAAAATCTAAAGATGAAAGTTTATTCAAAAAATCTAAAGAAATATCTATTGAATTAGAGAAGATTTCTGAGCAACAAAAAAATATTAAAACTGAATTAAATAATATTTTATCAAGTATACCAAACATACCTCATCAAGATGTTCCAAATGGAAAAGATGAAAATGACAATGTGGAAGTTCTAAAAGCAGGGAAAGTTCCTAAATTTGATTTTAAACCAAAATCTCATTACGAACTTGGTGAAAAATTAGGCATGCTTGATTTTGATCTTGCAACAAAAACAACTGGATCAAGATTTGTATTTGTTAAAAATGAGTTAGCATTACTAGAACGAGGTTTATCTAATTTTATGCTAGATACCCATATTATTCAAAATGGTTATCAAGAGATTTCACCTCCATTAATTGCTTCTGATAATACGATGTATGGAACAGGTCAATTACCAAAATTTGAAAATGATCAATTTGAAATAAAATTTGATCAAGGATCCGATAGAAAATTTTTAATTCCAACTGCTGAAGTAATTTTAACAAACATTGTTAAAGATAAAATTGTTGACCAAAAAGATTTACCAATGAGATTTGTCGCTTCAACTCCATGTTTTAGAAAGGAAGCAGGTAGTTATGGAAAAGATACCAAAGGAATGATTAGACAACATCAATTTTATAAAGTTGAGATGGTCAGTATTGTAGAAAATGAAAATTGCCTTGAAGAATTAGAAAGAATGACAAACTGTGCAACAGATATTCTGGATAAGCTAGAGTTACCTTATAGAAAAATAATTTTATGTTCTGGGGATATGGGTTTCAGCGCTGAAAAAACCTATGATATTGAAGTTTGGTTACCATCAGAAAACAAGTATCGTGAAATATCATCATGCTCTTCTTGTTCAACATTTCAGGCACAAAGAATGAAATCAAGATATAAAAATAAAAACAAAGAAACTGTTTTTGTTGGAACATTAAATGGAAGTGGTTTAGCTGTGGGCAGAACTTTAATTGCTGTACTAGAGAACTATCAACAAAAAGATGGTTCGATTATTGTTCCTAAGGTACTGCGACCGTATATGAATAATTTGGAATTGATTTCAACTAAATAAAGTTGTTTTAATTACATAGATAGTATAAGTATTCACATAATTATAAGGAGATTTATGGAAGGCTCAGGAATAGGACAATTTATACCGTTAATTTTAATATTTGTTATTTTTTATTTTTTCTTAATCAGACCACAGCAAAAAAAAGTTAAAGAGCACAAAGCAATGGTTGAAAGTCTTAAGAGAGGTGACAAGGTTGTTACTTCTGGTGGAATTACAGGTACAGTGGAGAGGCTTATAGACAACGATAAAGTTGAAGTAGAAATTGCTGAAAATGTAAAGGTTGAGATAGTTAAATCAACTGGTATTCAAAGTCTTGTTAATACAAATACTCAAGAAGTTAAAAAATAATTATTTTTAGTTAAGTGCTTTATTTCTCTAAGTTAAGAATTTTATTTATAACTCTTTTTTCGGTTTTATTTATTTTATTAGCCTCATCAAACATTTTTAAATTTGATGATAATTTTTTTGATAAAAAAATTAATCTAGGATTAGATCTTCAAGGTGGATCATATCTATTACTTGAAATTGATAATGAACCTGTAATTGAACAAAAATTACAAAACCTAACAACAACAATTAGAAATTACTTCAAAGAAAAAAATATTAAAATCAACAATATAAAAATAGAAAATCAAAATATTTTTTTTAATGTATTAGATAATGATAAGCAATCTGTTTTAGATGTTTTTCAGGATGAAAATAGCAACCTTAACCCATATTACCCAAGATTTAAATCACATCAGTTAGAAATTGAAGATACAGGGTTAAATTTAAAAGTTAATTTTTCAAGACAAGGTTTAATTAAACTTAAAACTTCTTCTCAAGATCAAGCTATAGAAATAGTTAGAAGGAGAGTAGATGAGGTTGGAACTAATGAGCCAAACATACTTAAAAGAGGAAACAACCGAATTTTAGTAGAGCTTCCTGGATTAGATGATCCAATGAGAATAAAATCATTGCTTGGTAAAACTGCAAACCTTACTTTTCGATTTGTAACAAATGACGAAAATGATCGTTTTGGAGTTGAAAAGTTAAAATTTGAAAATGGTTTAGAAGAAGCAACAGTTAGTAAAAGAATTATAATAAGTGGTGAAAATTTACTTGATGCTCAACCAAAAATGGACACTCAAGCTAACCAAACAATTGTTTCATTTACTTTAGATAGAGTAGGTGCAAAAAGGTTTGGTAAGGCAACGTCAACTGGTATTGGGAAGCAACTAGCAATTGTCTTAGATGGTAAAATTATTAGTGCTCCTGTTGTTAGAGATACTATAGCAAGTGGATCTGGTCAGATTAGCGGTGGCTTTACATTTCAAACTGCAACCGATTTAGCTTTATTGTTAAGATCTGGAGCATTACCAGCGCCATTAGAAATTATTGAAGAAAGAACAGTAGGACCTGATCTTGGGCAAGACTCAATTAATGCAGGAATGATTGCACTAGCAATTGGTTTTATGTTGGTGATAATTTTTATGTTTGTAAAATATAAAATTTTTGGATTAATTACTAATGTTACACTTATAGTTAATTTGTTTATTCTTTTGGGTGTTTTAACTTTATTCGAGGCTACTTTAACATTACCTGGTATTGCAGGGATTATTTTGACTGTAGGTATGGCAGTTGATGCAAATGTTTTAATTTTTGAAAGGATTAAAGAAGAATTAAAAGACGAGACTAATAATATTTTGGCTTTTGACGGTGGTTATACCAAATCAAGAACAGCAATTTTAGATGCTAACATAACAACATTATTAGCTGCAATTATTTTATTTTTTATGGGTTCAGGACCAGTAAAAGGTTTTGCTGTAACATTAGGTGTTGGAATATTTACAACACTTTTTTCAGTTTATTTTATAGCAAGATTATTCACTAGTATTTATGTATCAAGAAATAAGAATAAGGAAAAATTAATTTAATGATTGCTTTTAATAAATATTATAATCACTTTAATTTATTATCATCAGTTTTGATTGTTGTTTCATTATTATTGTTAATATTTAAAGGGCTTAATTTTGGGATAGACTTTAAAGGCGGTACATTAATTGAATTAAGAGCCTCAGACTCAAAAATAAATGTTAGTTCATTAAGAGATAGATTTAATCAAATGGACTTAGGAGATGTTTCAGTAAAGAAATTTGGTAATGATACTGATTTTTTAGTGAAATTTGAAAATAAAGACAATAAGAAGAACATTATTGAAGAAATTAAAGCTAACTTAGATAAATCTTTTGGAAACAATTATGATTTTAGAAGAGTTGAAAATGTTGGTCCTAAAGTTAGTGCCGAATTATTAAAATCAGGGGTGATAGCAATATCTTTGTCATTAGCATTAATGTTGATTTACATTTGGATTAGATTTGAATGGCAATTTAGTCTAGGAGCAATTTTAGCTTTGTTTCACGATGTCATTGTAACACTAGGAGTTTTTTCACTATTTAGTTTAGAAATAAACTTATCAATTATAGCAGCTGTATTAACAATAGTAGGATACTCTATGAATGACACAGTAGTCATTTTCGATCGTGTAAGAGAAAATCTAAGAAAATATTCAGATATTAAAATTTTTGAATTAACAAATATTTCAATTAATGAAACTTTATCAAGAACAATCATAACATCTGCAACCACTTTACTAGCTTTATTAGCTATATATTTTTTTGGTGGAGAGATACTTAAAGGATTTTCACTTGCTATGATATTAGGTGTCGTTTTTGGAACTTATTCCTCAATATATATAGCGAATACTGTTCTAGTGAGATTAAGAGTTTCTCAAAAAACAGTTTTGAGAGAAGACGATCAAAATAAATTGAATTAATCATTAAAATAATTAAAATTTCATTATATTACTTCAAAGTACTATAATTATTTTATGAATATAAGACTTTGGAAACCATCCAGTAAAACAAAAAAAAATTCAAATTTATTTAAATTTGAAAAATTTATATCTAAAAGATTTAATAAAAATTTTAATGAAAATTTCAAAAAAATTCATGATTGGTCAGTTAAAAACCAAGGTGATTTTTGGAGTAGTGTGTGGGATTTCTCAAAAGTTAAAGGTGTTAAAAGTAATACTAAAGTCAAAAAATCAAAAAAATTTTTTAAAAATACTTTTTTACCAAATTCAAGATTAAATTTTTGTGAAAATTTACTTTCAAAAAATACAAAAGAGAAAGCAATTACTTTTATTAGTGAAAATGGCTATCGTGAAATACGAAATTGGAATGAATTAAATAAAAATGTAAAAAATATTTCAAATAATTTTAAAAAATTAAATATTAAGCCAAAAGATAGAATAGCAGCTTATATGCCAAACATACCTGATACAGTGGAGGCTTTTTTGGCTACTGTTGCTATTGGGGCCATATGGTCATCTTGTTCACCTGATTTTGGAATTAATGGTGTAATAGAGAGATTTTCTCAAATTAAACCAAAAATTTTAATTGTTACTAATCAATATTTTTACAATGGAAAAAAAATTAATATTTTAGAAAGAATTCCTGAAATAATAAAAAAAATTCCTACGATAAAGCATGTAATTATTTCCATTTATCCTGGTCAGCCTGTTTTAAAAAAACTACCAAATTACAAAAATATCAAAACACATTATTGGAACAATATTATTAATGAAGATGTTTTAAAATTTAAATTTCCTAAATTTGATTTTGAACATGATTTAGCAATTCTTTATTCTAGTGGTACAACAGGTAAACCCAAATGTATTTGTCATAAAAATGGGGGTGTATTAGTACAGCATTTAAAAGAACATCAATTGCATTGTGACATTAAAGAAAATGACAATGTTTTTTATTTTACAACATGTGGATGGATGATGTGGAATTGGTTAATTTCAGTTTTAGCCTTAAAAGCATCAATCGTATTATTCGATGGTTTTCCAATGTATAAACGTGATGATCTACTAATAAAGATAGCCAATAAAGAAAACATAACCTTATTTGGCGTTAGTGCCAAATATATCGATTCTTTAAGAAAAACAAAAAAAAATTTTAAAAAAGTTCATAAGTTAGAAAAACTAAGAACTATTTGCTCTACGGGATCTCCATTATCAACAGATAGTTTTAAATATGTATACAAGAATGTTAAAAAAAATGTTCATTTAGCATCTATTTCTGGAGGCACAGATATTGTTTCTTGTTTTGTTTTGGGTAACTTATATCAACCTGTTCATGCAGGAGAGATACAAAGCAAAGGTTTAGGTATGGATGTACGAGTATTTAATGAAAAAGGAAAGTCAATTTTAAATCAAAAAGGTGAATTGGTTTGTGTTAATCCTTTTCCATCAATGCCTTCAAAATTTTGGAATGATCATAAAGATACAAAATTTAAAAAAGCTTATTTTAACAGATATAGAAATATATGGCACCATGGCGATTACGCTCAAATAACAAATAATAATGGAATAATAATATCAGGAAGATCTGACACAACTTTAAATCCTGGTGGAGTAAGGCTTGGTACTGCCGAAATTTACTCTGAGGTAGAGCGGTTTAAAGAAATTAAGGAGTCTTTAGTTGTTGGACAATCTTGGGATAACGATGTTCGTATTATTTTATTTGTAGTTTTAAATTCTAAGTATCAACTTGATGATAGCTTATTAAAAAAATTAAAATTACAAATTAAAAAAAATGCATCTCCTAGACATGTGCCAAGAAAAATAATTCAAATAAATGATATACCAAGAACTAAAAGTGGTAAAATTGTTGAGCTAGCTGTCAAAAATATAATTGAGGGAAATAAAATTAAAAATAAAGAGGCCTTAGCTAACCCTGAATCATTAAATCAATTTAAGAATATTAAAGAGTTACAATCTTAATTTTTTTTTTAATATATATTTTGTGCTGCAACCATAGAAAGCAGCATTGGCAAAGATAACAGGGTATTAGTTCTTGAAAATAGCATTGCTGTTTTAGCAGATTTAGCTTTTGTGTCTGGATCACTTTCAACAATTCCCAAAGCTCTTTTCTGATTTGGCCAAATTACAAACCATACATTAAATGCCATTATAATTCCTAACCACATTCCGATTCCAATTGCAGTATGTTTTGGTACACCCGAACCAATACTTAAAGTCATTGCATCATGAAGATATCCATTAAGAAGAGCTAGAATTAAACCAGAAAGAACAGTTAATGCAGCAGCCCATCTAAAGTAAAATAATGCAGCTGGTGCTATTACTTTACCAATAGCTGGTTTTTGTTCATCTGGAATTTTTCCCATATTTGGAATTTGAACAAAATTGAAATACCAAAGTAATCCAATCCACATAATTGCAACAATTACATGAATGTATCTAAATAACCAGCTCCAGAATAGCGTATCAAAAGCAATTCCATCGTTTAAATAGAACAACCCCAAAAACAATACTATTGCTAACGCAAGGGATGCATGCACTGTTTTTGATAATGATGACAATAAACTACTCATGATTCTCTTTAACTATACACTAATTTTTTAATTTTTTTAAGTTGTTAAATCTAAGTTAAAAGAGGTTTTAAAAATTGACCAGTATAACTCTCTTTAACCTTACATACTTCTTCAGGTTTTCCTTCGGCGACAATATTACCACCCTTAACACCACCTTCAGGGCCCATATCTACAATGTAGTCGGCTGTTTTAATAACATCTAGATTATGCTCGATAACAACGACCGTATTTCCAAGTTTTACAAATGTATGAAGTATTTCTAAAAGTTTTTTAATATCATGTTGATGCAAACCTGTAGTTGGTTCATCCAATATATACATTGTTCTTCCTGTCGATCTTTTTGAAAGTTCCTTTGCGAGCTTAATTCTTTGTGCTTCACCTCCCGACAGTGTAGTTGCTTGTTGACCAATTTTTATATAACCCAATCCAACTTTTTTAAGAGTTAATAGTTTTGTTTTTATATTAGATATATTCTCAAAATATTCACACCCTTCATCAACCGACATATCTAAAACATCGGCAATACTTTTACCTTTAAATTTAATTTCTAAAGTTTCTCTATTGTATCTGGTACCCTTACACTCATCACATTGTATATAAACATCAGGTAAGAAATGCATTTCATATGTAATTACACCATCACCCTCACAAGCCTCACATCTACCTCCTTTAACATTGAAAGAAAATCTTCCTGGTTTATATCCTCTTGTTTTAGATTCTGGCAGGCTTGTAAACCAATCTCTAATAGGCCCAAAAGCTCCTGTATATGTTGCTGGATTCGATCTTGGAGTTCTACCAATTGGAGATTGGTCAATATCAATTATTTTATCAATTAACTCTACTCCCTTGTAACCTTTAAATGATTTGGGTGCTTTTCTTGCTTTGCTGTTTAATGTTAAATTTAAAGCATGAAATAGTGTTTGTAATATTAAAGTAGATTTACCACTTCCAGAAACACCGGTTACACAGGTAAATGTTCCAGTTGGAATTTTAAGATTAACATTATTTAAATTATTTCCACTTGCACCATTGATTTCTACAAATCTTCCATTTTTTGCTAAACGCCGTAATTTTGGGATTTCAATTGTTTTTTTATTTGCAAGATATTGACCTGTAATACTATTTTTATCTTTTTTAATTTCATCATATGATCCTTGTGCTGTTATCTCACCACCATTACTTCCAGCTTCAGGACCAAGATCAATAATGTGATCTGCATTTTCCATTGTCTCTGTGTCATGCTCAACAACAATGACTGTATTACCAAGATCTCGCAATCTTTTTAATGCATTAATCAGTTTAACGTTATCTTTTTGATGTAGTCCGATTGAAGGCTCATCCAAAACATATAATACACCTGTTAAACCAGATCCAATTTGTGAGGCCAATCTTATTCTTTGAGCTTCCCCACCCGATAATGTTCCTGATTCCCTTGATAGTGTTAAATAATCTAAACCAACGTTAAGAAGAAAATTTAATCTTTCATTTATTTCTTTTAAAACATGTTCAGCAATTTTAAATTGTCTTTTATCAAGATTATTTTCTAAATTTTTAAACCATTCTGCTGCATCTAAAATAGATTTTTTTGTTACTTCACTAATGTTAAGATCATTGATTTTAACACATAAAGCTTCCTCTTTTAATCTGTCACCATTACATGCTTCGCATGCCGTATCCGATTGATATTCAGCAATAGCTTCCCTTTTCCATTCACTATCTGACTCTAAAAATCTTCTTTCAAGATTATTAATTACACCCTCAAAGGTTTTTTTGTATGAATATTTCTCATACCCATCATCATAATTAAATTTAATTTCATCCTCATCTGAACCATAAAGAATAACATCTTTTATTTTTTTGGGTAATTTTTTCCATTTTTCATCTAAAGAAAAACCATAATGTTTTGCTAAAGATGCTAAAGTTTGAGCATAATATAATGTGGTAGATTTTGACCAAGGTTCAATTGCTCCATCAGCTAAACTTTTTCTTTCATCAGGAATGACTAAATTTGGATCTACGTTTAATTTCATTCCGATTCCATCACACTCTTCACAAGCTCCATAGGGACTATTAAATGAAAAAAGTCTAGGTTCAATTTCTTCAATTGTAAATCCACTCTCAGGACAAGCAAACTTTGTAGAGTAAATTAATTTTTCAATCTTTCTAAATTTCTGAGGAAGTGTTTCATCTTCATATTCAACAAAAACTAAACCGTTGGCTAAATTTACAGCTGTTTCAATACTTTCAGCCAATCTATTTCCTAGTTTTGAATTTAAAACTATTCTATCAACTAAGATTGAAATATCATGTTTAAGTTTTTTATCTAGAATAGGTAATTTTTCTATATCATATAAAACATTATCAATTTTAATTTTTCTAAATCCTCTTCTCTTGTAGCTTAAAATATCTTTTTTATATTCACCTTTACGCCCTCTTACGACTGGAGCGTAAATATAAATTGTCGATTTTTTTGGTAATTTTTTAACTAAATCTACTATTTGTGTAATTGTTTGCGAGGTTATTGGTTTACCTGTAAATGGTGAGTAGGGGATACCAGCTCTTGCGTATAATACCCTCATGTAATCATAAATTTCAGTTACAGTTGCAACAGTAGATCTTGGATTTTTTGATGTATTTTTTTGTTCTATTGCAATTGCTGGACTTAACCCTTCAATTAAATCAACATTTGGTTTTTTCATTTTATCTAAAAATTGACGTGCGTATGCTGATAAACTCTCCACATATCTTCTCTGACCCTCTGCGTAGATTGTATCAAAAGCTAAAGATGATTTTCCTGATCCTGATAGACCCGTTATGACCACAAATTTGTCTTTTGGAATCTCTACAGTAACATTCTTCAAATTATGTTCTTTAGCACCCTTAATAACTATCTTTTTCATCATAATTTTAGTTGCTTTGAGTTAATAAAATTAATATTCAGAGGAATTGTGATATAATTCTAATTAACTAATTTAACAAATATTAAATATTATGGCTGGAAGTTTAAATAAAGTATTATTAATTGGTCGTTTGGGCGCAGATCCTGAAATTAAGCAAATGGTAAATGGCAAAAGTGTAGCCAGACTAAGCCTTGCAACAAGTCAATCCTGGAAAGATAAAAACACAGGTGAAAGAAAAGAAAAAACTGAGTGGCACCGTATAGTTGTATTTAACGAAGGTTTAGTAAATGTTGTTCAACAATACTTAAAAAAAGGAGCTCAAGTTTATGTTGAGGGACAACTTACAACAAGAAAATGGAAAGATGAACAATCAGGACAAGACAAATATTCAACTGAAATAGTTATACAAGGATATAATTCTTCACTTACGATGTTGGGCGGGGGAAATTCTGGTAGTGGAATTCAAAATGACACAACTCAACAAAATAATATTGAGGACTCTTCACAAGTGTCAGATATGGATGATGAAATTCCATTTTAACTTCTATGAAAAATACTGAAGAGTTTAAAGATAAAAATATAAAATTAATCTCAATGCATGATGAGATGAGCTCATCATATCTTTCTTATGCAATGAGTGTAATTGTAAGTCGTGCACTTCCTGATGTAAGAGATGGGTTAAAACCTGTTCATAGAAGAATTTTGTATGCAATGTATAAAGGTGGATACGATTGGTCAAAACAATTTAGAAAATCTGCAAGAATAGTTGGAGATGTTATTGGTAAATATCATCCTCATGGTGATCAGTCTGTTTATGATGCTTTAGTAAGAATGGTACAAGATTTTTCTATGAGTCTACCTCTGATACAAGGGCAAGGAAATTTTGGTTCTATAGATGGTGATCCTGCTGCAGCAATGAGATATACCGAAACTCGCTTGTCAAAAGTTTCTCAATACTTAATTGATGATATTGAAAAAAATACAATTTCTTTCAAAAGCAATTATGATGAAACTGAGAAAGAACCTAGTGTTTTACCAGCACAGTTTCCAAATTTATTAGTAAATGGAGCAGGCGGTATTGCTGTTGGTATGGCAACAAGTATACCTCCTCACAATTTAGGTGAAATTATAGATGGTACTTTGGCCTTAATAGATAACAAAGATATTAAAATTAGAGAGTTAATGAAACATATTCCTGGTCCAGATTTTCCAACTGGTGGTGTTATTATAGGTAAAGATATAATTAAACAAGGGTATAATAACGGAAGAGGGTCATTTAAGATAAGAGGTGAAATCTCAATTGAACAACAAAAAAATGGTCGTGAGAGACTGGTAATAACTTCAATACCATATCAAGTTAACAAATCTGTTTTAAATGAAAGGATTGCTCAGTTAGTAAGAGAAAAAAAGATAGAAGGTATAAGAGATATTCGTGACGAATCGAACAGAGAAGGTATAAGGGTAGCAATAGATTTAAGAAATGGTGTAGAACCAGAAACTATAAAGAGACAATTATATAAAAATACTCAAATAGAGAGTTCTTTTGGTTTTAATACTTTAGCTATTGTTGAGGGAAAACCTCAAACGTGTACTTTAAAAGATTTTTTATCTAATTTTTTAACTTTTAGAGAAGATGTAGTTATTAAGAAAACTAAATTTGATCTTCAAAAAGCTGAAGAACGAGCACATATATTAATTGGATTATCAGTGTCAGTTGAAAATCTAGATAAAATAATAAAAATTATTCGATCATCTAAAACACCTGAAGATGCTAAAATATCAATTTTAAAAACTAAATGGAAAATAAATAAATCACAAAAATTAATTTCTTTAGTAGAAGGAAAAAAAGGTAAAAACCTTTATTCTTTATCTGAACCACAAGTTTTAGCTATCTTAGAATTAAGACTTCAAAAATTAACTGCTTTAGGAATAAATGAAATTGAAGTTGAAATTAAAAAATTAGCTGATTTAATCACTAAATATAAAAAAATTATTTCATCAAAAAAAGAACTTCTAAAAGTAATCAGCGAAGAACTAAAAAATATTAAAGAGAAATTTGCTATACCAAGAAGAACTAAAATTATTGACGCTGTTTTAAATTACGATATCGAGGAAACAATCCAAAAACAATCGGTAATAATTACAGTTACATTACAAGGATACATAAAAAGAGGTTCTTTGGATGGAGTAAAAAAGCAAAAAAGAGGTGGTAAGGGAAAATCAGGCATAACAACAAGAGATCAAGACTCAGTAGTTCAAACATTATCTGTAAATACCCATACATCAGTTCTTTTTTTCTCTACCGAAGGATTGGTTTATAAAATAAAAGCTTGGAAAATTCCTGAGGGATCATCATCATCAAAAGGGAAATCTTTATTTAATATTTTACCTTTAAAGAGTCACCAAGCAATAAGCTCAATTATGCCAATGCCTGAAGATGAAACAGACTTAAAAAATTATCAAATAATTTTTGCTACAGCGCAGGGAAAAGTACGAAAAAATAGTTTAGAAGATTTTTCGTCAATTAATTCATCTGGAAAAATTGCGATGAAATTAGATAACAATGATAAAATCGTAGGTGTTAAAATTTGTAAAGATGATCAAGATATAATTTTAAGTACAAAATTTGGAAAATGCATTAGATTCGAAGCTAAAAAACTTAGAGTTTTTAAAGGTAGATCTTCTAAAGGAATTAAAGGTATAGAGTTAGCACCTAATGATCAAATAGTATCTTTATCAGTAATCGATAATGATAAAATTAATAAAAATGGAAAAAAATCAAAAGATGAAAAATCTGAATTAAAAGCAAGTGAAAAATTTGTTTTATCAATAAGTGAGAATGGTTATGGTAAAAAGACCTCACATACAGATTACAGAGTTACTAACAGAGGTGGAAAAGGTATTATAGGAATAGTTAATTCACCAAGAAATGGAAATATTACTTCTTCCTTTCCTGTTTTTGAAGGAGATGAAATTTTAATTTCTACTAACAAGGGTAGAGTTATAAGAGTTGCAGTTAAAGAAATTAGAACCGCAAGCAGAAATACCCAAGGTGTTAGAATAATTAAGTTGTCAGGAGAGGAAAAAGTTGTTTCAGCAATTAAAATTGATGATAATTTAATTTAATGAGTAAAATAGCAATTTATCCTGGAACATTTGATCCAATTACTTTTGGACATATAGATGTAATTAAAAAATCATTAAAATTGTTTGATAAAATAGTCGTAGGTGTTTCTGATGAAAGTAATAAAAATTATCTATTCAGTTCTAATGAAAGAATAGAAATAGTAAATAAAGCTTTATTTAAAGATCTAAAGTTAAATAAAAAAAAAATAAAAGTTGTTTCTTTTGGATCTTTAACTACTGATTTATGTAAAAAATATAAATCAAACATAATTTTAAGAGGATTAAGAGCTGTATCCGATTTTGAATATGAATTTCAGTTAGCTGGTATGAATAGAAAATTGAACCAAAATATAGAAACAATTTTTTTAATGTCTGATGTAGAAAATCAAATCATTTCATCCAGATTTGTTAAAGAGATTGTTAAATTAAAAGGTGATATAAAAAAATTTACTACAAAAAGTACAATTAAATCATTAAAAGATAAATATGAATAAAATTTTTATTAATATACTGATTTTGTTTTTTTTAATTACTAATCAATCAATAGCTGAGGAGAATATAATGATATTAAAGTTAAAAGATGGTGATGTTAAAATTGAATTATTCGAAGATGTTGCACCAAATCATGTAAAAAGAATTAAGGAATTAGCTAATAGTGGTAAATACGATAACGTAGTTTTTCACAGAGTTATAGATGGTTTCATGGCTCAAACAGGAGATGTAAAATTTGGTAATTCAGAGTCAAAGGATTTTGATCTTAGAAGAGCAGGTATGGGTGGTTCTGATTTCCCAGATTTAAAGCAAGAATTTAATAGTTTACCACATGAAAGAGGAACTTTATCAATGGCAAGAGCTCAAGACCCTGATAGTGCAAATAGTCAATTTTTTATTTGTTTCCAGCCAGCTCCTTTTTTAGATCGACAATATACAGTTTTTGGAAAAGTAATAGACGGAATGGAATTTGTTGATAGAATCAAAAGAGGAGACCAAAACAATAATGGTGCTGTTACTGACCCAGATAAAATTATTAGTTTCAAATCTCAATAATTTTTTTTAATGGCATTAAAAAAATTTGCCTTTAGCGTTTTAAAAAAAGATAAATTTGCTAGGTGTGGTTTAATAGAGACTCATCGTGGAAATATACACACACCAGCATTTATGCCTGTTGGAACACAAGCTACAGTAAAAGCTTGTACGATAGATGATATTAAAAAAACTGGATCAGAAATAATACTTTCAAATACATATCACTTGATGATACGTCCAGGTGTTGAAAGAATTAAATCGACTGGTGGTCTACATGAATTTATGAATTGTGATTTACCTATTCTAACTGACTCTGGTGGATTTCAGGTTATGTCTTTGTCAAAATTAAATAAAATTGACAGAGAGAGGGGTGCTATATTTAACTCTCACGTTGATGGAAAAAAATTTTACTTAAGCCCGGAAGAAAGTATACGGATTCAGTTAGGTTTAAATTCTGATATTGTAATGATCATGGATGAGTGCCCAAAAAAAACTAATGATTATAATGTAATAAAAAAATCTATGGATTTATCACTTTACTGGGCAGAAAGATCTAAAGTGGCATTTGGAAATAATCCACATAAAGCTTTATTTGGTATAGTCCAAGGAGGTCTTTTTAAAGATTTAAGATTAAAATCTCTTCAAGAGTTAATTGAAATTGGTTTTGATGGGTATGCTCTTGGAGGATTAGCTGTGGGAGAAACTCAACATGAAATGTTTAACGTTTTAGATGATATTAAGGAAAACTTACCTATTGAAAAACCACACTACTTAATGGGTGTTGGAACACCATCAGATATTTTGGGTGCTGTAAAAAGAGGCATAGATATGTTTGACTGTGTATTGCCAACTAGATCTGGTAGAACAGGTTTAGCTTTTACATGGCAGGGAAGAATAAATATTAAAAATAATAAATATCAAAATGACAACACTCCACTTGACCCATATTGTGAAAATCTTAATTTAAATAAATATTCAAAAAATTATTTAAATCACTTATTTAATACTAATGAAATTCTAGCTTCAATGTTACTGACACTACATAATATTAATTTTTATCAAGAATTAATGGCCTCAATCAGAAAAAATATTAACGAAGGCACTTTTGATCAATTTCACAACAAATACATTGATAAGTTGTAGAAGCTTTATAGATTTGGTTAAAATTGACATTTGAAAAAAAATAATAATTCTATATATAACAACTATTCAATTTGAATAATTTGGGGGCCCTTAGCTCAGTTGGTAGAGCAATTCCCTTTTAAGGAATGGGTCGATGGTTCGAGTCCATCAGGGCTCACCATTAATTCAATTAGCCTAAATTAATTGGTGGATAATCTAAAATAACCTCATTCATCCATTCGTTGAGTTGCTTTATTCTTGTATCTGAAGAGGGGTGAGTGCTCATAAATTGAGGTGGCTCTTTACCTTTATTAAATTCTTTCATTCTTTCCCAAATTTTAACTGTCTCTCTAATATCGTAACCAGATAAAGATGAAAAAATCATACCTAAATAATCAGCTTCGCTTTCTTGTTTTCTATTGAACGGATTCATTATTCCTAATTGAGCAAGCATACCTACAGTATCCATTCCTGTAGTTCTGTTAATGTCAGACAAAATACCTCCACTAGCTATATCTATAATTCTAGCACCTGTATTTAACAAAACACCTCTGCTAGCTCTCTCAACTGAATGTTTTGCTACTGCATGAGCAACTTCGTGGCCCATCACTGCAGCTAACCCATTTTGATTTTTTGTAACATCTAATATACCTGTGTAAACAGCTATTTTACCACCTGGCATACACCAAGCATTTCTTATTTTTTTATTATCAATTAAAATATATTCCCAGTCAAAATTTACTGTTGGGTCTTCCAAATTAGATCTATAAAAATATTCACTTATCGAATCTTCCATTCTTTTTCCAATTTCTTTTATTTGATTTAATGTTTTTAAATCATCGCTCATCTTTTCTTTTTCTTTAACTTTTTCATAAATTTGAGCTGCTTGTGCATTTAATTTAGCCTCAGGTATAATTTTTAATTGTTTTCGATCAGTTATTGGAGCAGTAGAACAAGAGTGCAAAAGTATACTTCCACATCCACAACCTATATATGTCAAAAATTTTCTTCTATCCATATCTACTTAAAATTGATAATAGTATTTTAACATGAATCTCAATAACAAAATTTTAATTGTATTATTTATCATTGCAATTGTTTTTGTTGTATACGCTAGTTATAGTTAATTTTAAATATGGCAAAAAAGGGCTCAAAAAAATCTTTTTCATTAACATTAAGAAATTATTTTATTACTGGTGTTGTTGTTTTAATACCGATTGGTTTTACGCTCTATTTAACTAAAATTTTAATAGGTATTTCATCAAATTTAATTCCTAAAAATATTAATCCAAATAGTTATTTGCCATTTAATATTCCTGGGGTTGAAATTATTATTTCAATATTATTAATAACCATTGTTGGTGGACTTTCATTATCATTTTTTGGAAGAAGAATTCTTAAACTGATAGATGATTTATTCAAAAGAATTCCATTTTTAAGAACAGTTTATTCAGCAATTGTTCAAATGACAGAAACTTTTTCAAAAAAAGATGATGGAAAAAAAAGTGTAGTTTTAGTTGAATATCCAAGACGAGGTGTTTGGGCAGTTGGTTTTGCTACGAAAGAAAATAAAGGAGAAATGGCTCAAAAAACTGGTAAGAATTTAATTAACGTTTTTGTGCCAACAACTCCAAATCCAACTAGTGGGTTTTTATTAATGTTTCCTACAGAGGATGTTATTTACTTAAATATGTCATTTGAGGAGGCATCTAAGTTTATAGTTTCAGCAGGCACCTCTACCAAAAAAACTTAAGCAATATCATTTATTATATCAGCCCTATCGTACAATTTTATCAAAGTTTTGAATTTACTTATATCTTCATTTGATTTTTCTATTCTTCTCATTTCTTTTTCAGCTAATAAGAAAAGATCACTATTCTGAATTGGATCTGCTAACTTAAAATTTTTTACACCACTTTGTTTAAATCCTAAAATATCCCCAAACCCTCGTAATTTCATATCCTCTTCAGATATTAAGAAACCATCATTAGTGTCTTTTAAAATTTTTATTCTTTTTTTTGCGTTTTCGCTTAGATTTGATTTAAACATTAATATACATGTAGAGTCTTTATCTCCACGACCAACTCTACCTCTTAATTGATGAAGTTGAGATAAACCAAATTTGTCAGCATTTTCAATTATAATAGTATTTGCATTTGGAAAATCTATCCCAACTTCAATAATCGTTGTAGAAACCAAAATCTTAAATTTATTATTTAAAAAATTGTTTAGTATTTCATTTTTTTCATCTACATCAGTTTTTCCATGAAGTAAACAAACTTGATTTGGAAACTTTCTTTTTAAATATTCATACTTTTTTACAGCAGATGAGTGATCCAGCTTTTTAGACTCTTCAATTAATGGACAAACCCAAAAAATTTGATTTCCTAAGTTAATTTCTTTTCTTATAAATTTTAAAACATCTTCAATTTTTATCTCTAATTTACTATACGTTTTAATTGGTTTTCTATTTTTAGGTTTTTCTCTAATTATTGAAATATCCATATCACCATAAATTGTCATTGTTAGAGTTCTAGGTATAGGTGTTGCTGTCATTAATAATACGTCACAATTTGATCCACCTTTGTCCGACAATTTTTTTCTTTGATTCACTCCAAACTTATGTTGTTCATCTATAATTATTAATCCTAATTTTTTGAAAATTACTTTTTTTTGAAAAATAGCGTGTGTACCAAAAATAATATCAATTTTATTATTTTCTAATCTTTGAAGTATTTCCTTTTTTACCTTGTATTCTGATTTTCCAGAAATGAGAGCTATATTTATATTTTTAGGAAATATTTTTTTTGCAAGATTAAAATGTTGTCTTGTTAGAATTTCTGTAGGAGCCATAAAAGCAACTTGGAAACCAGAATTTATGGTATTTATCGCCGCTAAAAGAGACACTATTGTTTTTCCACTACCAACGTCTCCTTGCAAAAGTCTAAACATTTTAGTTGGTGAACTTAAATCTTTGTTTATTTCGTTAAGTGATTTTTGTTGATCATCTGTAAGAGAGAAATCTAATTTATTAATTATAGAGTTTTGTTTATTTAAATTAATAACTTTATTTTTTTTTTTAATTTTTCTTATTTTTTTTCTTATTTCAGAATTAACAAGAAACGTTGAAAATATTTCATCAAAAGCAAGTCTTTGATAGAAATTTGATTTATAATTTCCGATATTTTCAGGTTTGTGCAGTTCTTTAATTGAACTATTCCAACTTATGTTTTTAAATTTAGATATAATACTTTTAGAGTGCCATTCGTTAAAAACTGGTAAATTATTGATTATTTGATTTAAGATTTTATTGTATATTTTTTCAGAAATACCTTCTGTTAATGAGTATTTATTATGAGTTTGTTTGATTAAAGAAGAATCCTCAGAAACGTATTTTGGATTTGAAATTTGATATTTATTCCTAAAATGACCTATTTTACCACTAACAGTAATTTCTTTTCTTAATGGAAGTATTTTTTTTATGTATCCTTCATAACTATTAAAAAAAACACAATCTATTTCTCCAGTTTCATCACTACATAAAACTCTATTTGGTAATTTCCTAATACGAGGGAAGTTGTACTTTCGAGGAATTATAGTTACTGTTTGTATTTCACCAATTTTTAAATCTTTTATTTTTGATGACAAGCTTCTATCTGTATAAGATTTTGGAAGTTTCCATAGTAAATCAAATAAATTATTAATATTTTTCTTCTTTAATAAATTTTTTGTCTTAATACCTACACCTTTTAAAGAACTTAAATCTGACAATAAATATTCATAATTTGTTTTATTATTCATTAACTACTAATATATTCTAATTATTATGATCAACATAGATGAATTAAAAAAAAAAATTATTTACCGATCTAATTATAGAGGCACGAAAGAAATGGATAATCTTTTGGGTGCATTTACAAAAAAATATCTAAATGATTTAAATGAAAATGATCTTCTTGATTTAGAAAAACTACTGAATATAGATGACACTAATTTGTATAATTTTTATAATGGTTTTAAAACCGATTTTGAATTTGAAAATAATAATATCAATTTCTTATATAAAAATTTTAACTATACACAAAAATGATGGCGGAGAGACTGGGATTCGAACCCAGGAAAGAGTTGCCCCTTTGCCGGTTTTCAAGACCGGTGCTTTCAACCACTCAGCCATCTCTCCGTGAGCAAGGTTTTATAATTATAATTATTTAATTCAACCATAAAATAGTCTAATAAACTTATTAATTACAAGCATCATGCTTTTCTATGAATAAAGAATTTAACAAAGGCTTATTACTTGCTGGGTTTGGATCTTTTTGGTGGGGATTTTTTGGTGTAATTTATTTTAAATATATCGCTTATATTGGGCATATCGAATTAGTAGTTCATAGATGTTTGTGGACAGCGTTTACTTTAATTCTGACTACTTTTTTTTTCTCTAAAGGGAATGTTTTTTTTAAAATTGTAAAAAATAAATCAAATTTATTTTATTTATTTATTTCAGGATTTTTAATTTTTATAAATTGGGGTGTATGGATATATGCTATAGCAACAAATAGAATTATAGATGCAAGTTTTGGGTATTTTATAATGCCCATTTTAAGCGTAATGCTTGGTTATCTTTTTTTTAAAGAAAAACTTAATAAAAAAAGAATTTTTTCAATTCTGTTAGTTATTCTATCTATCCTTTTTTTAATAATAGTAAGCATTAAATCATTGCCTTGGGTTGGTTTAATTGTTGCTTTAAGTTGGGGCTTTTACAATCTTGTTAGAAAAAAAATAAACGTTGATACTGATGTAGGCCTTCTTATTGAGAGTTTATTTATATTACCATTTGCACTGTTAGCTTTTTATTTAATAGCAAGTAAAGGATATAATGATTTTCGATTATCTGATCCATCGATGATGCTATTTATTTATCTTGCTGGACCTATGACTGTCATACCTTTATTTTTATATGTTAGGGGGGTTGAACTCTGTGGTTTAGGACCAACTGGCATGATATTTTATATAACTCCCACTTTTCAGTTTTTATTAGGCTATTTTTATTACAACGAACCTTTTTCAATAACAAAATTAGTTAGTTTTATTTTTATTTGGATTGCTGTAATTATATATTTGAAGGATTTACATGAAACTAATTAACTTTTTTTTATTTTTTATTTTTATTTCTATTAATTTCTCATTTGCTGATATCAATAAAGAATTTGAAAATTGGAAATTAAATTTTAAAAAAATAGCTTTAAAAAATAACATTTCAGAAAAAACGTTTGATAGAGTTATGTCTAATACTAAATTTTTATCAGATGTAATAAAATATGATAGATATCAACCTGAATTTTATGAAGATACTAAAACTTATATTTCAAAAAGAACATCCTCAAAAAAAGTTTCCCTAGGTAAAAAATTCTATGAAAAAAATTCAAAGTTGATAAATGCAGTTGAAAACAAATTTAGTATAGAGAGAGAATTGCTATTAGCTTTAATGGGAATAGAAACTAATTTTGGAACCTATGTTGGAAAAATGGATATTTTATCCTCTTTAGCAACTTTAAGTTTTGATAAAAGAAGATCAGAATTTTTTACAAATGAATTATTAATACTTTTGAGATTAATAGAAAATGAACAAATAGATTATAAAACATTATATGGATCTTGGGCAGGTGCTTTTGGTTTTTTCCAATTCATGCCATCAACAATGAAAAATTATGCAATTGACCATGATGGTAATGGGTATATAGATTTAAAAAATAATAATGATGCTTATGCTTCAGCATCAAACTATTTAAATCAAATAGGCTGGAAAAGTGAAAATCCTTGTTTTTATAGAATTGATTTATCAGACAATATACCAAGTAAATATTTAAACATTTCCGCAAAAAAACTTCATGATAAAAAAAAGTTAAAATATTTTAGAAAATATATTAAAAATAATGATCAAATAGATAATAAGCACAACTCTTTAAAGGTAGCTATTATAACTCCAGATAAAGATATCATACCTGATGCCGAAACTTTAAATCCAGCTTATATTGTATTTGATAACTATGAGATAATATTAAAATGGAATAGGTCATTGCGATTTGCTTTAGCAGTTTGTACATTAAAAGATAAATTTAAAAATGAACTTTAAAAAATTAAAATTAATTATTTTTATACTTTTTTTATCTGCATGTAATCAATTTGATCAAAATAATAAAAACTTAGTTTATATTAGTGATCAAAAGTATAGTAATACTGGATTTGCTTTAATTTATGATGATGAATTAAAAAAAGAAAAAAAAATATCTAAAAAAATCGATAATAGGTCTCTTTTAATTTTTCATAATAAAATTAAAAAAAATTCATTTGTTAAAATTACCAATCCAATTAATGATAAGTCCATTATAGCAGAAGTAATCTCTAATAACGTTAAATTCTCTACTTTTTATAACTCTGTAATTACGCAAAGAATTGCTGAGGAGTTATCACTTGACCCTAAAGAACCTTATATTGATCTTGTTTTAATCTCAAAAAGTTCAACATTTGTAGCTAAAAAGGCAAAGACTTTTGATGAAGAGAAAAGTGTAGCTGAAAAAGCTCCTGTTGACGGAATTACCATAGATAATCTGGGTAAAGAAAAGACTAAAGAAGTCAAAACAAAAAAACATAAATTTTTATATTCGATAAAGATTGCAGATTTTTATTACCGAGACTCAGCAGAAAATATGGTTAATAGAATTAAAGATGAGACAAATATAAAAAGATCTGTAATTAAGAAATTATCTAAAACTAAATATAGGGTATTATTGGGTCCATTTAATGATATAAAAAAACTAGAAAAATCATTTAACAAAATAAAAGTATTAAATTTTGAAAATATAGAGATATTAAAAGATGTTTAGAATATTATTAATTGTAATTTTTTTTAGTTTTTCATTAGTAAGTGTTTCAAAAGCTAATTTTGATGTAAAGGCAAGAACTGCAATTTTACAAGATTACCATTCTGGAGAAATTCTCTATGAAAAAGAGCCAGATATTTCAATTTATCCAGCTTCTATGACAAAAATAATGACAGCAATTATTGCTTTTGATTTAATAAAATCTGGCGATCTTAGTTTGGATGAAAAATTTATAATATCAGAGAGAGCTTGGAGACTATCTACATCAGGATATTCGTCGATGTTTATAATGGTAGGTGATCAAGTCTCTGTAGAAAATTTATTAAGAGGTATCATCGTTGCTTCAGGTAATGATGCATGTATTGCATTGGCCGAAGGTATAGCAGGTACTGAAGAAGAATTTGCAATTTTAATGACTGCTAAAGCAAAAGAATTAGGGATGGATAATACAAACTTTTCTAATTCATCAGGAATAAATGACCCTGACAACTACTCGACTGTTAGAGATATTTTAAAAATGTCTAGATATTTAATTAAAGAACATCCTGAATTTTATAAAATGTTTGCTGAAAAAGAATTTACGTGGGATAGAACAGGGGGCGATCCAATAACACAAGGAAATAGAAATCCACTGCTTTATAAAAATCTTGGGGCAGATGGAATAAAAACTGGTTATTTAGCTGTTGAAAAATATTCTTTGGCATCATCGATAGATAGAAATGGCAGAAGATTGATTGCTGTAGGAAGCGGTTTTAATTCAAAAAATGCTAGATCTAAAGAGAGCACAAAATTACTTACATTTGGTCTTACTAACTATGATCTTGTAGAAATAGCTAAAGCTAATAAACCATTACACAAAATTGATGTTTGGTTAGGAAAAGAGAATAGTGTAGAAGCATATTCGACGAAAGATATTTATAAAACAATCAAAAAAGCGAAAAAAAAACTTTTAAAAGTTGTTGTTAGGTATGATGGGCCAGTCGAAGCACCAATAAAAAAAGATCAAAAAATAGCCACTTTAAGAGTTGTTTATGATCAAGAGCTCGTTGGTGAATATGATTTACTTTCATCGAAAGAAATTAAAAAAGTTAATTTTTTTACAAGATTAATAAAATCAATAAATTATCTAATTTGGGGTGATGTCTAAAAAACCCATCATTGTTTTTGAGGGTATAGAGGGTAGTGGCAAAAGTCATCATTTAAATAAAGTATCTAAATATTTAGACAAAAAAAAAATTAACTACATAAAGATAAGAGAACCAGGTGGAAGTCTTAATTCTGAAAAAATAAGGAGATTAATTTTAAATAAAAAATCTAATTTTAACATATATACTGATTTACTTTTATATTTAGCAGCGCGTAGTGAAAATATAAATCTTATAAAAAAATCATACAAAAAAAAAATTATTTTGATTGATAGATTCATAGACTCAACTATTGCATATCAGCATTATGGTATGGGTGTTGATTTAAACATTATAAATATTATAAATAAATTTCTATTAAAAAGCATTAAAGTCAATTTTACTTTCCTCAATGTTGTGAATAAAAAAAATCTATTTCAAAGATTAAAAAATAGAAAATCTCTCAATCGATATGATCAGTTTGATATGAATTTTTATAATAAAGTTCAAAAAGGTTTTTTGAAATTAGCTAAATCGAATAAAAAATTATACAAAATAATTGATTCTAATTTAGATATAAAAATAAATGAAGATTTAATAATAAATCAAATTAAAAAATTAATTAAATGAATTTAAATCCACTTACTCAAATAAATTTATCTGAGCACAAAGAAGTTTTTAATCAATTATATAAATTATCTAAAAAAAATTCTTTGCCTAATAAAATTCTTTTATCTGGTGAAAAAGGTATCGGAAAATCAACATTAGCGTATCATTTAATTAATCTTGTATTATCTGAAAATGAAGAACATCCATATGACTTTGAAAATAATAAAATTAATCCAAATAATAAGTCATACAAACTTATGCTAAATAAATCTAATCCAAATTTTTATTTAATTGATGTCTTAGAGGAAAAAAAAAATATCGATATTAATCAAATTAGGGAATTGATAAAAAATCTAAATAAATCCTCATTTAATAATAAAAAGAGATTTGTTTTAATTGATAATATTGAATTACTAAACTTAAATTCTATTTATGCTTTGTTAAAAATTTTAGAAGAACCTAATGAGAATATAAATTTTATTTTAATAAATAATAATAAAAGAGTGCTACCAACTCTTAAATCTAGATGTTTAAATTTCAAAGTTTTTTTAACAAAAGAACAGTCTATTAGAATTGTTAATCAATTATTAAATGATGACATAAATACTATTATCAATAATAAGTTATTTGATTATTATGCAACTCCTGGAAAGTTATTTAAATTAATTAAGTTATCTGAAGAATATAACTTAGATCTTGTTAATTTTGATTTAAAAACAACTCTAACAACCATAATTAAAAATAAAATTTATAAAAAAGATAAATCAATTATCGAAATCATTTATTCTTTTATTGAACTTTATTTTAGAAACAATATATCTAGCAAAAATATTAATTTACTAAAGTCATACCATTATTTTTTAGAAAAAATTAATAATACTAGAACTTATAATTTAGATGAGGAAACATTGTTTATGGAATTTGAGGATAAAATAATAAATGGATAAAAATTATTATATTACCACGCCTATTTACTACCCATCAGCTAAGCCTCATATGGGTCATGCATATTCAAGCATTATTGCAGATTTTTTTGCAAGATTTAAACGAATTGACGATTATCAGGTTCATTTTCTTACTGGTACAGACGAACATGGATTAAAAATTCAAAGATCTGCAGAAAAAGCAGGAAAGGATCCAAAAGCGTTTTGTGATAAAATTAGTCAAACCTTTAGAGATCTTTCGGATACTTTAAATTTATCTAATACTGATTTTATAAGAACTACAGAAGATAGACATAAAAAAACAGTTCAACATCTTTGGAATGAACTTGAGAAAAATGATGATATATACTTATCAAACTATTCTGGATGGTATTCAGTATCTGATGAAGCCTTTTATAACGAAGACGAAATTGAGGAATTAGATGGAAAAAAAATTGCTATATCATCAAAATCTCATGTTGAATGGATTGAAGAAGAATCTTATTTTTTTAGACTTTCAAAATGGGAAAAACCTTTACTAGAATTTTATGAAGCTAATCCAGATTTCATTTTTCCTCAATCTAAAAAAAATGAAGTTATTAGTTTTGTAAAAAGTGGTCTTAAAGATCTTTCGGTAAGTAGAAAAAGTTTTTCATGGGGTATACCTGTTCCAAATAATGAAAACCATGTAATATATGTTTGGCTTGATGCTTTAACTAATTATTTAAGTGCATTAAATTATCCTAATACAGATGATGATTTGTTTAAAAAATTTTGGCCAGCCTCAATACATTTAATTGGAAAAGATATTCTCAGATTTCACGCTGTTTATTGGCCTGCTTTTTTATTAGCAGCAAAAATTGATTTACCAAAGAGAGTTTACGGCCATGGCTGGATATTATCTGGGGAAGAAAAAATGTCTAAATCTAAAGGAAATATTCTTGATCCACTTGAAATAATTAAAGAGTACGGTCTAGATCCTTTAAGATACTACTTAATTAAAGAAGTTTCTTTTGGGAATGATGGAAATATATCTCAAGAAAGACTAGAAGATTGTATTAATAGTGATCTAGCCAACAATTATGGAAACTTATGTCAGCGTGTAACCGCTTTTGCATTAAAAAATTGTAATGAAAAAATTCCATTAGAAGTTAAATTTCATGATGAAGATTTATTAATACTAAATAAGTATAAAGATAATTTAGATAATATTAGGTTACAAATTGAAAATCAAAATATTAATTTTTACATTGATTATATTGTAAATTCTCTTTTTGAAGCTAACAAATATTTTAATGATCAAGAACCATGGAAAAAGAAAGATGATATAATTAGATTAAATACTATTGTTTACACTACTTTAGAAATTGTAAGAAAAATAAGTTTTTTATTATATCCAATTATTCCTGAATCTTCTTTAAAGGCATTAAAGATTTTTGACATTGAAGAAAAAAATATAAAATTAAATTCAGTTTCTAATAATGAGTATTTAACAAAAGGTAATAATATTAATAAGATAGACATACTTTTTAAAAAAATAGAGAAGAACAATGATTGATTCACACTGTCATCTAGATCATGAGCCATTATTAAGTGATTTGGCTAATGTAATACAAAGATCAAAACAAGTTGGTATAGAAAAATTACTTACGATCTCAACTTCGTTTGAAAGTTTTTCTAGAGTAAAAGATTTAATTAAAAAAGATGAAATGATCTATGGTACTATTGGTATTCATCCTCATGAAAGCTCTACAGATATTATCACTTCAAAGCAGATCATTGAAAGTCTAAATGAAAACTCAAAAATTATTGGAATTGGAGAAACTGGATTAGATTTTTATTATAATAATAGTGAAAAAGACAAGCAGATAGCAAGTTTTAAAGAACATATAGATGCATCTATAAAAACAAATATTCCATTAATTGTTCATTCAAGAGATGCAGAAAAAGAAACTTTTGAAATTTTAAATGAATATAAAAATGAAAACCTTAAAATTTTGATGCATTGTTTTACTGGGTCTAAAGAATTCTCAGAAAAACTAATGACTTTAAATTCATTCTTTTCAGCAAGCGGCATCATTACTTTTAAAAACTCGTTGGAATTACAAGATACATTCAAATCTATTCCAATGGATAATATCTTAATTGAGACTGACAGTCCTTTTTTAGCACCCGTTCCTAAAAGAGGAAAAAAAAATGAACCATCATTCATTGATTTTACTGCTACAAAATTAGCTGAAATTAAAAATATATCCAAAGAAGATCTTATAAAAAAAACTACAGATAACTTTAATAAACTATTTTTTAATTGAAATTAATGAAATTTATTATTTTAGGCTGTGGTAGTTCAATGGGTGTACCAAGACCAGATGGTTTCTTTGGGAATTGTGATCCTAATAATAAAAAAAATTATAGAACAAGATGTTCAGCATTAATAAAAACCACAGATGAAAATATTCTTATAGATACGTCTCCTGACCTACGTCAACAGCTTTTAAGACATAAAATAAAAAAAATTAATAAAGTGTTGTATTCTCATATGCATGGCGATCAAACTCATGGAATAAATGATTTGAGATCTTTTTTTATAAACAGCAAAAAACAGCTTAATGTTTATGCTGATAAATATACTTCTAAATATCTCAATACTACATTTTCTTATATTTTTAAAAGTTATTCAAAAGAATATCCTGCAACACTAAAACTTAATAAATTGCCTAAAAAAATATTTACTAAAAATAATAATAAAAAAATTGGTATTCAATCAATTATAGTTCAACATGGTAAAGTAAAATCAAATTGCTTTATAATTAATAAAAAATTAGCTTATATTAGTGATGTAAGTAAAATTTATAACAAAGATCATAAATATTTTAGAAATCTTCAATATTTAATTATTGATTGCTTATGGTACAATTATCATCCATCACATTTTAATTTAGAAACTTCACTTGCTGTAATTAAAAAATTTAAACCAAAAAAAGCTATTCTTACTAATTTATCACCAGTATTAGATTATAAAGTGCTTAAAAAAATGATGCCTAAAAATGTTATTCCAGCACATGATGGATTAACAATAAACTTATAAGCTATTTTCTATAGCTTTAATTATTTTTTTTGAAGTTGGTTTTGTAAATGATGCGAATGTATCTTGAACTTTGCCTTCTTTATTAATTAAAATTTTATGAAAATTCCACTTAGGTTCTGCCGACTTACCATGATTTTCTTTTGCCCATTTAAAAAGCTCATGAGCATCTTTGCCTTTAACCTCAGTTATTGTTGTTAGAGGAAAGTTAATATTAAAATTTACTTCACAAAATTCTTTAATATCAGCATTATTATTTTTTTCTTGATTAAACGAATTGGATGGAACACCAAGAACAATTAAACCTTTTTCTTTATATAAATCCCACAATTCTTGTAATTCTTCATATTGTTTTGTAAATCCACAATAACTTGCAGTATTTACAACTAAAATAACTTTATTTTTGTAATCTTTAAAATTAATTGTCTCGCCAGTTATACTCTCAATACTAAAATCATAAATTTTTTTTCCGTAGTTAGCAGTTGCTGAAGTTTTACAAAAAAACATAATTATAGAAAATAAAAATATTAGTTTTCTCATTAATTAGGTTTATTTGGTGTAAGTAATATTAAAAAATAACCAAATAAAGTTGACAACAACGATCCAGTTAATACGCCAATTTTTACACCATCCATATACTGCATGTTTTCTACAAAAGCTAAATTTCCAACGAATAAACTCATTGTAAAACCAATCCCAGTAAGAACTCCTACGCCATAAAAATTATACCAACTTGTATCATTTGGCATTTGAGCCACTTTCAATTTTATTGACACATATGAGAAAACAAAAACACCAAATTGTTTGCCAAGGAATAGTCCTAATACGATTCCAAGGGGCACCTTATCAAGTAATGAAGCGAGCGACAAACCTTCAAGAGATACTCCAGCATTTGCAAATGCAAATAAAGGCATTATTCCAAAAGCAACATATGGACTAATTGCGTGTTCAATTTTTATTAATAATGAAAAATCTTTTTCTTTTTTTCTATGAGGAATTGTCATGGCTAATAGAACTCCCGCAATAGTAGCGTGTATTCCTGAGTTATGTGTAAAATCCCAAAGAAAAAGACCTACAACCAAATAAGGTAAAAACTTTTTAATATTAAATTTATTAATTAATAACAAAATAATAAAAGCCAACAACATTAAGGTTAAATACTTAATACTCAAATCTCCAGAGTAGAATAGGGCAATAATTACTATTGCTCCTAAATCATCAATTATAGCTAAAGCAGTTAAAAATACTTTTAAAGACAAAGGAACTCTTTTACCTAACAAAGATAAAACTCCTAAAGAAAAGGCAATATCCGTAGCTGATGGAATTGCCCACCCATTTAATGTTTCACTATCACCAAAATTTATGAAAACATAAAATAATGCAGGGACTAACATACCTCCTACTGCAGCTATGATTGGTAAAAGTGCTTGTTTAATATTGGAAAGCTCCCCTTGTATAAATTCTCTTTTAATTTCTAAAGTAACAAAGAAAAAGAAAATTGCCATTAAGGCATCATTGATCCAATGCAATACTGATAATTTTAATCCGAAATTATTAATACCAATAAATAAATATTTATTTAGAGTAGTAAAATATAAATCTGCTAGTCCAGAATTACTTATAAATAATGCAATTATTGCAGCAAATAATAATACCAATCCACTTGCGGCTTCTAATTTAAAAAACCATCTAAAAGGCTTAGATATATAATTAATCATAAAAAATTAAATTAGGTCTATAATAAATAGTTTTATATCTTGCAATGTTTCAAAAAGGTTAAATAGAACAATTTCTAATCCAGGAAACACATTAATTAGTGGTGTTTTTAACGTATCTAGCAAAATAATTAGTGCTACAATTGATATAATAAATACTATCAAATAAGAAAAGAATTTAGATCCTTTATTTTCATTTTCCAATTTTTTAACCTTTTTTGGAATTTCTTTAGAGGTTTTTTTTTTTATTTCAGGTTCTATTATTTTTTCTTTCTGTAAGTTTTTACTAAATTCTAAATTTTTGTCATTTGTTTCAACATCTCGATCTATTTTGTTTTTAGAAATATTTTCATTTAATGTTAATGGTGCTTTGCTTTCATTTTTTGGTTTATAAAACCAAACTCTTTCACATGATCCACATTGAAGTTCTCGTCCTTCTTGAGGTATTAATGAACTATCAATTTTGAATTGTTTCTTTTCGCAAGGGCAACTAATAATCATGCCTCGTTATATACCAGATTTTAATCAAATTTCTTTTAATTTTGGCTTCTTTATACATTGAAATTATCAATAACTGCTGTATTAGTACTCGGATCGGAGTGTAGCGCAGCCTGGTAGCGCATCTGGTTTGGGACCAGAGGGTCGCAGGTTCGAATCCTGCCACTCCGACCATCAGTTATGAAAAAAGCTATTATTTATATTCCTAATAAAAATCCAATGCAATCAGGCTTAGCTAAAAATAATAAATGGATATTGGAGTTTAAGACTGAAGATCCTACAAAGAATCCTTTAATGGGTTGGGAAAGTTCTTCAGATACTTATACAGAGCTAAAGTTAGAATTTTCTTCTAAAGAGCTCGCAATCAATTATGCAAAAAAAAAGAAAATTGATTATGAATTAATTGAACCAAGAAAAAGAAAAACTGTAAAAAAATCTTACGCTGATAATTTTCTTAAATAAAAAATGTTTAGATTTTTCACAGAAAAGAGTTGGTTTTATTGGTCTTGGATAGGTTCCTTTATTATTCTTTCATCACTTTGGGTTCAAGTTGAAATAGATGTCAAAATAAATGAGTGGTTTGGTGTGTTTTATGATATGATTCAGAAAGCTCTTGCAGAGCCAAATGCAGTTTCGATTGAAGAATATTTTGCAAGCCTATTTTCATTTATTACCTTGGCAGCAATGTATATTGCTGTTTATGTAGCTATTAGTTTCTTTACAGCTCATTATTTATTTAGATGGAGAACATCAATGGTGGAGTGGTATCACTCTGTATATGACAAAGCACGTAAAATTGAGGGTGCATCACAAAGAGTTCAAGAAGATACAATTAAATTTACAAGAATAATGGAGGGATTAGGCACAAGTTTAATAGAGTCTATAATGATTTTGATACAATTTATTCCCATATTATTTGGTTTAAGTGTGGGTATCCCAATTTTCTTTTTTGGAGAATGGGAATATGGACTAATAGTAGGAGCATTGATTTGGACTATTGGGGGAACTGTTTTTTTAATTGTTCTGGGCTTAATATTAAGACTAGTTGGTATCGAATATGATTTACAAAAACAAGAAGCTGCATATAGAAAAATTTTAGTTATTGCTGAGGATGATGGAAATGTGAGACCAAAAACAATAGATGAATTATTTGATGATGTTCGTAAAATTCATTTTTTAAGTTATTTAAGATATTTATATTTTAATATTGGACGAATTGCTTATTTACAAGCAAATGTTTTATCTGCATATGTTTTTTTAGCTCCAGCTATAGTTGCAGGTGTTGTTACTTTAGGTGTTATGCAGCAAATTATAAGAGCGTTTGGAAGAGTTGAGGGATCTATGCAATATTTATTAAAAGCTTGGCCAACCATAATAGAACTTGCTAGTGTTTATAAACGTTTAAGAGAATTTGAGTCTAAAATAAATCAAGAAGATTTAGTTGATGAAAAAATTTAATGGCAATTGATAAAAATTTAATTGATCAATTTATTAAAGTTACCACAAAAGCAGCTTTATCTTCTTCATATTTAGTTGGTAAAAAAGATAAAATTGCAGCTGATAAAGCTGCAGTAGATTCTATGAGATCAGAGTTAAATAAAATGAACATTCAGGGAGAAATAGTTATAGGTGAAGGCGAATTAGATGAAGCACCTATGCTTTATATTGGTGAGAAAGTTGGTAATAAAAATGGACCTGAACTAGATATAGCTGTTGATCCTTTGGAAGGAACAAATTTTGCTGCAAATAATCTTCCAGGTGCATTATCAGTAATTGCTATTTCAGAAAAAAATAATTTATTAAATGCACCCGAAACGTATATGGAGAAAATATCAACTAGAGTAACAGAAAAAAATGTAATTGATTTAGATTACTCAGTTAAAAAAAATATTAGTAATTTAAGCGACTATTTAAATAAAAATCCTGAAAATATTACCGCATGTATACTTGATCGGCAAAGACACACTAAAATAATTGATGAACTAAAACAATTAAAAGTTAATCTAAAATTAATTATAGATGGTGATGTATCTGGAGCTTTATTAGTTACAGATAATAAGTACAATGTTGATATATTTTTGGGAATTGGAGGGGGGCCAGAAGGCGTATTAGCCGCTTCGGCTTTAGATTCATTTGGTTGTAGTTTTCAAGGAAGATTTTTATTTGAAACAGATGAAGATAAATTTAGAGCAAAAAAAATGGGTATAAATGACCTAAATAAAAAATATGAATTAAATGAAATAGTTTCTGGTGATTCTATTTTCTGTGCAACTGGTATTACTTCAGGCGACCTGGTTTCAGGAATAGAAATTAAAGGTAACGAATTTATTTCAGAGACTTTAGTGACACATAAATCATCTGGACTAAAAAAAGTCATAAAACAGAAACAAAATATATAATGATAAGCTTGATTAATTGATGATTTTACAATAAAAAGCAGCAATTCGGTCCCTTCGTCTATCGGTTAGGACACGTGGTTTTCATCCTCGAAAGAGGGGTTCGATTCCCCTAGGGACCGCCAAAAAAATGTATCATTATGTATATATCCTGAAAACTTTAGATGGATATCTAAATAAAACATATGTTGGTTATTCAATTGACGTAAATTCAAGATTAAAAAAACACAATTCCTCCAAAGGAGCAAAATCTACCAGAGGTTATAAATGGAAAATAATTTATAAAAAAAGGTTTATGTCTAAATCTGAAGCTCTATCATTTGAATATTTACTTAAAAAAGATAGAAAAAAAAGATCATCCATATTAAAAAGAATAAAAAGTAATATATGAAAATAGCAACAATACTTCCGTATAAAGAAAATTATACTATATCTAAAGCACAAGCAGCAGCAATATGGGTCTGCGATTTTTTTAAATATTCTAAATACCAAGATACAAATTATATATTTGGTAATACAAATACAAAAGATTACTTATCAAAAAACTATATAAATATTAATATAAGCAATCTTAAATCTAAACTATCAAGTACAACTAAAGAATATTGCAAAAATATAATAGCTAGAATTAAAAATGAAAATTTTGATATTATTGAAATACACAATAGACCATTAATCTTTAATTATTTAAAAAAAGAAATTAGTTCAAAATATATTTTATATTTCCACAATGATCCATTATCAATGAATGGATCAAAGACATCAAATGAAAGGTTAAATTTACTTATAAGTTTAGATAAAATAGTATTTGTGAGTAAGTGGGTTCAAGAAAGATTTTTTATAGATTTAGATAAAAAACTTTCAGATAAAACTGAAATTGTTTACCCAAGTATTCATAAAATAAACAAACTAAATAAAAAAGATAAAAAAATTACATTTGTTGGTAAACTAAACATATCAAAAGGTTATGATATTTATAAAGATGCAATAACTAAAATACTAGATGAATATAAAGAATGGAGAGCTTATTCTATTGGTGACGAGGACAGAAAAAGACCTGTTATCAATCACCAAAATCATAAAGAATTAGGTTTTCTCAAACATAAAGAAGTTTTGAAATTTTTAAATAAATCTGAAATTGCGGTTGTGCCGTCAAGGTGGGAAGAACCTTTTGGTAGAACTGCGCTAGAATCATCATCTAGGGCGTGTGCAACTATTATATCTAATAGAGGCGGTTTGCCTGAAACTACAGATCATTGTATCATTTTAAAAAAATTAAATTCAAAAGAACTATATAAAGAAATTAAAAAATTAATTTTAAATCCAAAATTAAGAAAACAAATACAAAGTAATGGCTTTAAGAATATTAAACATCTTGTTCAAAATAATTCTGAATTTATAGATAGAATTAGAGATAGTTTAATTCAAAATTTTAGCCTTAATTATATAAGAAATAAGTTAAGAATTATAAACATATATAATACTGGACAAAAAAATTTCCATAGACTTTACAATATTTCATTAGGAAAGAAATTTACAAATGGTTTCATAAGAAATGGACATGATGTTTTGGAAATTAGTGATCGTGATTTCATTAGACAAAATAGAAATATATTCCAAGCGAAAAATATTGATAAATTTCAAGATTATTTAATTAATACATCAAAAAATTATAACCCTGATTTAATTTTTTTTGGTCATACACAAAATATATCTCCTGAAACTATTAAAGAATTCAAAAGCTTAAATGAAAAATTAATAATTTCTCAATGGAACGAAGATCCGGTTATGAAAAGTTTAAATTATTCAAAAAAAAATATAGAAAATATAAATAAATATTCAGAAATAGTAGATCATAATTTTGTGACAACTCATCCAAGTGTTTTAAAAAAACAAAAAATTAATATAAAAAATCTTCATTTTTTATTTATTCCAGTTGATAAAAACATTGAATGCTTTGATGTTTCTAAAAAAAACCCAATTAAAGACCTGTTTTATGCAATGAGTCACGGTGTTAATAGAGCAACTTTAAAAAAAGGAAAAAATGACTCAAGAATACATTTTTTAAATAATCTTATCAAAAAATTAGAAAATATTGATTATGATTTTTATGGTTTCCAGAATAAGGAACCAATATGGGGTAACGATTTCTACAAAGCATTAGTTAATTCAAAAATGGGATTAAATTTGAGCAGGGGTCTTCCTACAAAACATTACTCAAGTAACAGAATTGCATCTTTAATGGGGAACGGATTGCTAACATTCGTTGATAAAAAAACTGAACTAGATGATATGTTTACTAAGAACGAAATAGTAATTTACGAAAACATAAATGATTTAACAAATAAGATTAATTTTTATAAAAAAAATGATAATTTACGACGTAAGATAGCGTCTGCTGGTCGAAAAAAATATTTTAAATTATTTAATGAACTAAAGACTACAAAATATATTATAGATAAATCGCTTGGTAAGGCCGCTAATCTTTATTGATGAAATTCTCTATAGTAGTTCCCACTTTTAACAATCTCAATTATCTTAATTTTTTTTTATCGTCGATTAAAAAAAATTCTTTATATGATCATCAAATAATACTACATATTAATGACGGTTCAGATGGCACTCTGAATCTTGCAAAAAAGAATAAATTATTATTTACTTATAGTGAAAATAATATTGGTTTATGCAGTTCTGTAAATAAAGCTTCTGAGTTAGCTAATTCAAATTATATTCTTTATGCTCATGATGATATGTTTTTTTGTAAAAATTGGGATCTACATTTAGAAAACGAAATTAAGAAATTTCCAGATAATTTATTTTATTTAACTGGTACAAATGTGTCTGTTAATAGTGGACTCATAAATTTTGACTGCGGATCAACGCCGGAAAATTTTAATGAAAAAAAATTTGATGAATTCTGTAATAATGACTTGAGTAAAGATTTACAAGGATCTCATTGGGCACCTCATTTGATACATATAGATTTATGGAAAAGTATAGGGGGATTTAGTGAGGAATTTAATCCTGGAGATGGCTCAGATCCTGATTTTTGTATGAAGTTGTGGAACAAAAATGTTAGGGTTTTTAAAACAATTTCTAAATTTAAGGTTTATCATTTTAGTTCTGTAACAACTCGAAAAGGTATGATTAAATTGAATAATGGAACCAAAAGATTCACACTCAAATATGGCTTTAATCCAAGATATTTTAGAAAATATTATTTAAAAGGTGATGGTTCTAATTCTTACAATGGTCCTTTAAATAATCCAAAGATGAATTTTGAAATGTTTATTGATTACTTTATTAATAAACTTAAATTTATTTATTATAAGATTTAATTCAATGGACAGAATAATAATTGCAAAAATCTCAGAGGGATTAGGTAATCAACTGTTTATGTATGCAAATGCTTACGCTATTTCAAGAAAATTTGATCTCAATTTATGTATAGATCCATACAGTGGATACTATAAAAATAATATTAGATCATTTATGCTAAATAATTTTAATATATCATCTAAAATCGCACCGTCTAAGTGGATATTTTCTAATGATTATATGAATTTAATAAAAAAAATTAAAATTAAATTTGATTTATTTAAAAATAAAAAATCTTTTTTATTTGAATCAAAAGACAAAAATAAATTTACAAAATTTTCTTCTATTAATTTAGATAGTTTTAATGATAAAATTTATATAGATGGAAACTTTGAGTCAGAAAAATATTTCCTAGATTATAGAAATGATCTTTTAAATCAATTCTCATTTAAAAATGATATGAGTAATAATAAATACCTAGATATTATTAGGAACCATAACGTTGTATCGATAAGCATTAGACAAAATCGATATTCTGAAAGAATGAGCAATAAGTTTGACCAACATTCAATTACTAAATCTCAAGATTTTGTTGCTAAAACTGTTGATTATATTTATCAATCAATTAAATTTATTAAATCAAAAGTACATAACCCTAAATTTCTTTTATGGAGCAATGATTTTGCAGGTCTTGAAAAATATTTTCCAACTAATGAATTTTTATATGTAATTAATCAAGAAAATAAAATTTTAAATGATTTTTATTTGTTAACACAGTGTAAATATTTCATTGTTGGTCCGTCGACTTTTAGTTGGTGGGGGGCTTGGTTATCTAATAATCAAAGTAAAATATGTATTAGACCTAAAAATATAAATCCTTCAAATAACGTTGATTTCTGGCCTGAGTCTTGGATATCAATTTAATTTTTTTTTAAATTAAATCTTTATTTTATTTAGTGCATTATTTTTAAATATATTAGCTTCTTTTATATATCTTCTAACCATCTGAGTTGTTTTATGACCTGTCATAGCCATTATGCTTCGCTCATCAGCACCCGATTCAGCAGCTACTGTTGCAAAACCAGATCTTAAACTATGACCTGCAAAATTTTTGTTTTCGATACCTGCTAATTTTAAATACTCTTTCATTAATAAAACTACAGATTGGTCCGTTAATCTTTTATCTAATAATGATAAACCTTTAGAAAATCTTCTAAAAATAGGTCCAGACTTAATTTTAGAAATTTCTAACCATTTTTTTAGATTTGTAACAGGACAATAAATTTCATTATCGAAGTAGGGTAGTCCTTTAGTCATTCCTTCTCCGAATTGGTCAGTTTTTGATCTTTTAATAGTGATTTTTAGACCCTCAGCAACAAATTCTAAATCCTCATGATTAATTGAAATGAGCTCGGTTCTTCTAAAACCTCCTCCAAAGCCAATTAAGATTATTGATTTATCTCTAAGTTTTTTTATTTCCTCAGTTTTTTGTTCATTTATTATATTAATAATTGATCTTAAATGATTGATTAATATAGGTTTTTTACCTTTCTGAATACTACCTTTGACCCTTCTTATTCCCATTAAATTTTCAACAATGATTGGATGTTTTGTGTCTAGATAATGCCCTTTCAATTTGTGAACCATACTTATTGATACTAATCTTCGTCTTAAAGTGCTTATTTTTGAGTTTTTAGAGAGATGGGTAAGGTATAAGGAAACTACTTTTGGCTCTGTTGGCAAAGAAACTAATCCATGCTTAGCACAGAAGGTACCGAAGTCTTTAAAGTCAGATTTATAAGCCCTTAAAGTATTATTTGCCTTTGAGTTTTTAAGGTTATTTAAAGTTGCCTCATGAAGTAATTTTAGGTCTGTTGTCAGTTCATTCATATAGTTACTATTGATAACAATTAATTATCATTAGTAATATATCAAGAGTTTTCTAATGTCAAATAAAATAATTATTATCTTATTTTGGACAATTAATGGTATTGCGAGCTCAATGATGATGAAATATAACTTGTAGATGGGCATAGATGGAGTAATTGAACCGATGTATTTCTTAATTACATCTTTTGGTTTTGCAATATTAAGCTTCATTAATTATAGAAAATCTGGAAAAACTCTTGAAACTGTTTATCTTTCAATTTTAACTGTTTTCTTTATAATTTGCTTCGTTATTTTAAATTTTTATTGATGAAAGGTACTAAATTTCAATTAAAAGTCTGGAATTACCTAAAAACTATACCAAAAGGGACTGTTAAAACCTATAAACAGGTAGCAATAGCTATAAAAAGCCCTAAATCAGCCCGTGCTGTAGCTAATGCATGTGGAAAAAACCCTTATGCCCCCAAAATACCTTGTCATAGAGTAATTCGGTCCGATAGAGGTCTTGGTGGATACTCAGGGAAAGGTGGAATTAAGACAAAACTGCGTTTATTGAGATCTGAAAAAGTTGATATTTAGTGGCTTTTTTGGCCTATTTTATAGTCGAAAACACTAGTATAATCAACGTTTTTTCAATATTTAAGCTTATTTTAACATGAATAGTAATATTCACCCTTCAGTTGCACTATATATCGGGATATAACAAAATAAAGCACCTCTATGGCCGTTTAAAACATATATTCTATATCTGCATTGCTCTACTTTTCAATGATATCAAAGCTAAATTTAGTGTCAATTTTTATTGAATTTTTAAAAATTTTTGTTCCCCTTCCCACTTATTATAACAATAATTTTGAATTTTGAGTTTAACCATCTAATAAAACCATTGGTATTAAATACTTTTATGTATTATGTTTTATTTTCTTTATGGAGATTGATATTTTTGCCTTTTTCTATTAAACATAATACTAATTTATTTGATAATTTGTGTTAATTTATCTATATTTATAATAGTAAAAAATATAATAATTACAATAGTTTAATTATATATATTAATGTATTAGATTATATATTAGTAACTATTTATTTACTATTTATTAGAACTAGTATGCAAATATCCTCTTCTTGAAATATATAGACCGCTGAGAACAATGATAAATAAACCTAAATAAGTCCAGTTATCTGGTAATTCATGAAAGAAATAGTAACTAATTAGTATATTGGTAATTATCTCTGTATAGCCCAAAGGAGCTAATTTAGAGGCATCAGCGTATTTCAGAGATAATATGAGAAAAAGATGCGCCACAGAGGCTATAAGGCCGATTAAAGCCATTAAAATCCACTGATTTGACGTAGGAGTAACCCAAACTGAGGGCATAAATAGAGAAATTATTATGGTTCCTATTAAACCCGATAGTAAAAGGGTTAAAAGAGGATTATCAGAGTTGCTGAGCTTCCTCGTGATAATAAGATAAAATCCATAGCAAATTCCATTTCCTAAAGCAGCCATGGTAGCTAAATTAAGTTCTATAAAGCCAGGTCTGATTACAATTAAAGTTCCAATAAATCCTAATGATACAGCAGTCCACCTCTTCATACCTACTTTCTCATTTAAAAAAAATGGAGATAAGGCTGTAACACAAATTGGAGCTACAAAAGCTAAGGTTAGGGCTTTAGGAAGTGAAATTTCCGATATTGCATAAAAGAATAAATAAGTAGAAAAAACAAAAATTAATCCTCTGATTAATTGAAGAGTTGGTTTTTTAGTCCAAACTAATGAATGTCTATAAAAGATAAGCATCAGAGATAATGTAAAGACTACAGTAAAAAAATATCTTGCCCACGTTATCTGTAAAACATCCATAGATGAGCTTAAATATTTTGCAAAAGCATCCATTACAGGAACAATCATCCAAGCAGATGCATTTAAAATTATAGCCTTCATAAAAGAAGGATATCTCTTAATAGAAGTATTTTAAAGCAAAGAATAATGTAATCGGAATAGTGAATAAGGACATGATTGTAGATACTACAATTGTGCTAGATATATTATCTACAATTTCTTTAGGAGAATACATGTGCGCAATCAAATAACACAAAATTGCACTAGGCATACAAGACTGAATTAACAGAACACCAGCTGGTATACCAGATAAGTTAAAAAATTTTATAACAGCAAATCCTATAATAGGACCTAATATTACTCTTCCAAAAGAAGTTATTAATGCATCTTTAAAAGAAAATACTTTCATTTGTGTAAGAGCAACACCTAGCGACATAAGGATCATTACAATCATTCCATAAGCTAAAAGCATTACAGTATTTAATACAAATTGAGGAAATGGAATTTCAAAATATAAAAAGAGTACTGTTATTAAAATTGCGTAAAATGATGGACTTTTTAATATTGTTTTAAAATCAAAGGCTCTTTTTGCTAAAAAAATATTTAAAGTAAAGTGGAGTAAAACAATAAGAGATGAAATTGCAGCTGCTATACCCATTCCTAATTCACCATAGGCAAACAAACAAATCGGAATACCCATATTCCCAGTATTTGGTAAGATAAATGTTGGTAATTCACGAATATAATCTTTCTTCATAAGAACAAGAAAAATTAAACCTACAATCCCAAATAATGTTAATAAGATAATTGCGTAACTAAAATATTCACTAAATAACTCAAAAGTTACCCCACCTGCAGTAATAGCAAAAATAACTAGAGCTGGAGTTCCAAAATTACCAGCGTATGTAGTTATAAATGATGTATCAAAATCGGGATTTTTTTTACCCAAATGATATCCAAGACCTACTATTAGGAATACTGGAAATAAAACTTCAAAAAGTTTTAAATAAATTTCCATTAACCAAGCAATCTAATTAATTTTGGTGTTTTTAAAATATTTTTATTTTTTTTGAAAATAGACAAGCAATTATGAATATTAGTTTCAGTTGTTTTATGAGTTATAATAACTATTGTTGCCTTATTGTTTTTCTTATCAGGGGTCTGGATTAACCTTTTAACTGAAATTTTGTATTTAGCTAAACGATTAGTTATTTCGGATAACACACCAGGCTTATCTTTTACTTCAAATCTTAAATATAATGAATTTACATAATTATTTACATTATATGGCTTTAAAGATTTAAGCTTAGAAACACTAACACCGAAAGGTTTTTTTATATTCCCACGCAAAATTGATAATAAATCAGAAAGTAATGATGAAGAAGTAGGACCTGGACCAGCTCCCTCCCCTTGCAATACACTTTCGCCAACAGGTTTACCTTGCAGAATAACTGCATTCATTACACCGTTAACATTACCAATATAAGATTTTTTACTAACTAAACATGGATGAACGGTTTCAAAAAGATGATTATTCTTTAATTCAGAAATTCCCAACAGCTTTATTCTTAAATCTAATTGATTTGCAATTTTAATATCTTTTAATTCAATTTTTTCTATTCCTTCCATTAAACATTTATGTTTTGAAATTTTACTGTTAAAGGCTAAAGCAGACAAAATTCTGACTTTTGCAAATGCGTCAAAACCATTTAAGTCTAATTTAGGGTTACCAGGTTCGGCATAACCAAGTATCTGTGCTTTTTTTAAAACATCTACAAAATTTTCATTTGAATTTTCCATTTCAGATAAAATATAATTTGAAGTACCGTTAAGAATTCCATAAACTTTTGATATTTTGTTTGTTGCTAATCCTTCTTTAATTGATCTTAATATTGGAATACCTCCAGCAACTGATGCTTCAAATTCTAAATTAACTTTATTTTTTTCTGCTAGTTTTGCTAATTCATTACCATGTTTTGAAATTAAGGCTTTATTAGGTGTAATAACATGGATTTTATTTTTCAAAGCAGTTTCTACAACTTTTTTTGAAATTCCATCTGATAAACCTATGGCTTCAAATAGTATATCAATTTTATTTTTCTTAAAAATTTCTAAAGGATTTTTATAAAATATTTTTTTATCAACTTTAAATTTTCTTTTTTTATTAATATTTCTAGCAGAAACAGCGATTACTTTAATTCTCTTGGACGTTTTAAACTCTATATCTTTTTTTTTAGTATTTAACTCATTTAATAAATAATTACCTACTTGGCCGAGTCCAACAACTGCTATATTAATTAAATTGTTCATATTAAAATATTATCATTATAGCGCAGTTTTTTCTGGAAAATTGAATTTTATATTTAAATTTTGCACAGCTTGACCCGCGCCTCCTTTTATTAGGTTATCTATTGCAGACAAAATGATTACTTTATTTTTATACTTTGATTTGCATATTGAGATATAACAATTGTTAGTATTTATCACATTGTTTGTACTTACTAACGAATCTCTTTTTAGTACTTTTACAAATTTTTTATTTTTATAAAATTTACTCAATTCTTTATAAATAATATTTGTGGTAATTTTATTTTCTAGATCCAAATAAATAGTACTTAATATACCTCTAAACATTGGAGATAAGTGGGGAGTAAAACTAAATTGAAATTTTTTCTTAGTAAATTTTCTTAACATTTGATCTATTTCTGAATTGTGACGATGTAAACCAATTCCATATGCACTCAAAGACTCATATAGATTTTTATCTTTATATTTTTTGTGCACATCTCTACCTGCACCCGAATATCCTGATTTAGAGTCAATTATGATGTTGTTAAATTTAATTAAATTTTTCTTAAATAATGGAATAAGTGGCAAAAGAATAGAAGTTGGATAACAACCAGGACATGAAATAATATTATTTTTTGTTATCTCTTTTTTATTTATTTCAGGAAGTAAATAAACACTTTTTTTTATTAACTTAGGTGCACGATGTTTTTGTTTGTACCACTTTAAATAATCAGAGGCTTTGTTTAATCTAAAATCTGCAGCAAGATCAATTAAAGTATGATTTTTACTCAAATGTTTTGATAAATCTTGAGCTTCACCATTTGGAAGTGCTGTAAAAACAACATGAACATCTTTCAATAGTTTTTTATTAAATTTAATAATTTTTGGTAATTTATATTTAGATAATGATTTATCATAAAATTTAATGTTTTTACCCACAGAGGAATTTCCACAAAGGTATTTAATATTGATATATTTGTGTCTAACTAATAATTTAATTAATTGGACACCAATATATCCAGTTGATCCAGCAACTAATGCGTCAAGCTTAGGCATTTTTTATTATAACAGTTATAAATTAAAAAAAAATTATCTTTTAGAGAATTGGAAGCTTCTTCTAGCTTTTTTTCTACCGGGTTTTTTTCTTTCAACTGCTCTTGAATCTCTGGTAGTAAGTTTCTCTGTTTTTAAGGTGGCTTTTAGATTTTCATCAAATAACACTAAAGCTTTTGAAATACCGTGAACCATAGCCCCTGCTTGGCCTGTAGGTCCACCTCCTTTTACACTACATCTTACATCGTAATCTGTAGCCTGATTAATAATCTCAAAAGGTCTTGTGATTTGCATTTTATGTGTTTCATCTGCAAAATATTCATTAAACAATTTACCATTTACAAAAATTTTACCAGAACCTTTTTTTAACCAAACTTTTGCTACTGATGTTTTTCTTCTTCCAGTAGCATATTTACTATCTTTAAAATCTAATTTTAATTTAGGAGATTTTGATGCTGATTGAGTATTTTCCATATTAGTTTCTAGCTATATTTTTACTATTTAATTTATCTAACTCAATAACTGTAGGATTTTGTGCTGAATGTGGATGGTCATTACCAGCATAAATTTTTAATTTTGTTAATTGTTTTCTACCTAATACACCACCTGGTAACATTCTTTTAACTGCCATTTTTAAAGTTTCTCCTGGTTTTTTTTCATGGAGTTTCTCTGGTGTGGTAACTTTAATTCCACCTGGATGACCTGTATGTCTATAATATTTTTTATCTTGAAATTTTTTTCCAGTAAATTTTGCTTGTTCAATATTTTTAACAACTACAAAGTCTCCATCATCCATATGAGGAGTATATGTAGTTTTATTCTTGCCTCTTATGATATTAGAAACAACAGTTGCTAATCTTCCAACAACTGCATTCTTAGCGTCTATTTCATACCAAGATGATGTTAATTGGTCTTTTTTAGTGAATTTTGTCATTGTGCGAGGATTAATACTATTAATAATTACAAAGTCAAATTTATATTTAGCTTGAATTATATAGCTTATATGCTAGAAATTATCTGCCGATTTGATCCTATTGCGGGCTTATAACTGCTAAAAAGGAAATTTCATAAAATTGATATAATCGGTAGGCATTTGAACTGTATTGTGCGCCTAACATAATGTTGAAGCACTAAAAAAGGAGTAAAATGACTAAAAAAAGAAACAACCCTGAAACTATAGCTATACATGGTGGTGACTATAGAAGTGATCCAGCAACTAATGCTGTAGCTGTTCCAATTTATAGAACAACATCATACCAATTTAACAACACAGAGCACGCTGCTAACCTATTCGCTCTAAAAGAATTTGGTAATATTTACACACGTATAATGAATCCAACAAATGACGTACTGGAAAAAAGAGTAGCTGCACTTGAAGGAGGTCTTGCGTGTTTAACTGTATCCTCAGGACAAACCGCATCAACTTTTGCTATACTTAATGTTGCTCAAGCAGGCGATAATATAGTTAGTTCTACTGATCTTTATGGTGGAACTGTATCTTTATTTACACATACACTTAGTAAACTTGGTATAGAAATAAGATATGCAGATCCAAGTAATCCTGAAAATTTTGAGAAGTTAATAGATGACAAAACTCGGGCTTTTTACGGAGAAACTTTACCAAATCCATATTTAAGAGTGTTTCCAATAAAGGAAGTTTCTGACATTGGAAGAAAATATAATATACCATTAATCATGGACAACACTGCATCACCTGTCATTTGTAAACCAATAGAGCATGGTGCTGCTGTAGTAATACATTCACTCACAAAATATATAGGTGGGCATGGAACAGCAGTAGCAGGAAGTATCGTTGATAGTGGTAACTTTGATTGGACCGCAGATCCCAAAAGACAACCTTTGTTTAATGAACCTGATGCTAGTTATGGTGGTGTAATTTGGGGTAAAGCTGTTCCAGAATTAACAGGCGCTAATGTACCTTTCGCAGTTAGAGCAAGAGTTTGTTTATTGAGAGACTTAGGATCAGCATTGGCTCCAGATAATGCTTTTGCAATAATTCAAGGGCTTGAAACGGTTGCTCTAAGAATGAGACAACATTGTGCTAATGCTGAATATGTAGTTGAATTTCTTAAAAAGCATAAAGAAGTTACAAAAGTTATTTATTCTACTGAACACGATAAATCAATTGCTGATAGAGCAAAAAAATATCTTAAAGGTGGAAATGGACCAATGATCGGCATCGAGCTTAAAGGTGGAATTGAGGCTGGCAAAAAATTTATCGAGTCTTTAAAGATGTTTTATCACGTTGCTAATATTGGAGATGCTAGGAGTTTAGCAATTCACCCAGCGAGCACAACTCATAGTCAATTAAATGAGAAAGAACTAGCTGCATCAGGTGTTACGCAAAGTTATGTAAGACTTTGTATCGGGATTGAACACATTGATGATATTATTGAGGATTTAGATCAAGCATTGAACAAATCTTCTAAAGGCAATTTAAAAGCTGTAAGCTAATTTGAGGTTTTAATGTCAACAAATAGAAACTAATAAATAACCTCTTTATATTTTGTAATATAAAGAAAATACAATGTTGAAAGTATTATTAAAATAGAATTTATCTGGTGTAGAGATGCATAAAGCATTTTTACTCCAGATAAAATTGTAAGAATTCCCAAAAAAATTTGAGACAATAAAGCAATTCCAATAACAAAAATTGGGGTTATTAAATTTATATTTCCATTTTTTAAAACTAAGTAAAGTATGTATAAATATATTATAAAAATTAAATACGCTAAATTCCTATGGATAAATTGAACTAGTGATTGATCATCAAATACTGTGATATTAAAAAGATCTGCTATTATACTATCATCAGGAAAGAATGAAGAGCCCATTAATGGCCAAGTATTATAAATTTTTCCTGCATCCATGCCGGAAACAAATGCTCCAATTATTATCTGTAAAAATAATAATACAAAAAATAATTTAATTGAGTTTAATTGAATTTTAACTTGATTAATTTTTATATTAGTAAGTTTTAAAAATTTCCAAAAAACTATAGATAAAATTATAAAAGCTGTAACTAAATGCAGTGATAATCTATAGTGACTAACATCAACTCTATCAACCAGTCCACTAGAAACCATATACCATCCGATAAATCCTTGAAAACACACTAAGAAAAAAATTATTGAATATTCTTTTAAAATCCAAAAACCATTTTTTATTGTAAAATAGATTAAAGGTAAAAGGACAGTTAAACCAATTAATCTTCCCAACTGACGATGAGCCCATTCCCACCAAAAAATTACCTTAAATTCATTCAAAGTCATATTAAAATTTTGCTCTTTATATTCAGGTATTCTTTTATAAAGATCAAAATATTCTATCCATTTATCATTTGTTAAAGGAGGCAATGTACCAACAAAAAGTTCCCAAGTAGTAATTGATAGTCCAGAGTCAGTTAATCTGGTTAGTCCACCTACTAATATTATAAGCACAATCATTAATAATAAAGTGATCATCCATATTTTTAATTGAGAATTCAAAGAGTAATTCTGACTGTACATGATTAGATAAATATAATAATTATTAATTAAACCAATAAATTAAATGTCGCCTAAAAACAAAAAAAAATTAGAAATAATAAGGTCTAAATTAGATAAATTAGATAATAAGTTATTATCTTTAATTAAATATAGAACAAATCTTGTTAAAGAAGTTTTGAAACTTAAGGAGTTTAAAAAAGAAATAGTAGATAAAAAACGTATCAATTTTATACTTAAAAAAATACACTCAAAATCTAAAAGACTAAAGATTGATCCTAAAATTACTAATCGTATATGGAAAAATATGATTTTATCTTATATCGATTTCGAAAAAAGAAATTTTAAAAAAAAATAATTACTTACTATGTGGTGGAAGCTTCTTTTCCACAAACATTTCATGTTTTCTTGTATCTGGGTTATATTTTTTTGCGGAAAGTTTTACTTTGGCTTTCTCACCTCCAGCAGGTTTTTTAACGTAATAGAAGTAAGGACTATCAGGTTTGGCTTCAGGAACCATTCTTACTTTAACGTGTGTTTTTTTTGCCATCTTTTAATTCTTTTAGTTTACTTGAAATTTTTAATAATTTATTTCTTAAATTTTCAGTTCTTATAGATTTATCTGTAATTTCGTCAAGCTTTAAAGAATCTTCATTATTTAATATTTTTTTTACACCTTTTATCGTCATACCTTGGTCTTTAAGTAAAAATTTAACTTTTTTAAGAAGATTTATTGTTTTTTCATCATAATACCTTCTATTTGAATTTAATATCTTTGGTTTAATTTGCTTAAATTGGGTTTCCCAAAATCTAATAACATGTGTCGGCAAAGCTCCATTATTATTAGTTTTAAGATTTAATATTTTAGCTACTTCACCAATAGTTTTGTAGGCACTATCTGATTTATTCATTATCTTTCAAATTAACAAATTCTTTAAATTCCTTTGATGGCTTAAACAATACTACATCTCTGCTTGAAATTACTTTTGTTTCTTTTGTTTTTGGGTTTCTTCCAATTCTAGTTTTTTTTTGTCTAATAGAAAATGTTCCAAATTTAGATAATTTTAATTTTTTTTCATTTTTAATATTTGATACAATAGTTGATAAAAAATCGTCAATCAAATTTTCTGATATTTGTTTTGAAAAACCAAGCTGCATATAAACCAAATTAACTAAGTCTTTTTTAGTTAAATTAATTCTCATATTAAATATTTTGCTTAATCTTTTCTATCAAATTACCTTTTACAATTCTATTACAAACATCGAGAGAGTTTGAAAAACCAATATAGTCAGTTCCACCATGACTTTTAACAACAGGAGAGTCTAAACCAATAAAAATAGCTCCATTGTACAATCTGGGATCCAATCTTTTCTTAAATTTCTTTAAGTTTGATATGTTTAATATAGAAGAAATTTTACCCATTAATGTGCTTGTCATAGCGTTTTTTAACTCGCTTGTAATAAAATTTGCAGTACCTTCTGCAGTTTTTAATGCTACATTTCCAGTAAAACCGTCTGAAACTATTACATTTACTTTTCCATCCATAAGGTGATTTCCCTCTATATATCCTTCAAAATTAAAATTATCTGATTTTTTTTCATTTAATAATTGATAGGTTTCTTTGATTGTTTCATTACCTTTTAATTCTTCTGAACCAATGTTTAATAAAGCGACATTAGGTTTATCATTAGGATATAGTGAAGTGTACAAAGAAGCTCCCATTATTGAAAAATCTAATAAATTTTTTGAACTACATTCAATATTTGCTCCAAGGTCTAAAACTACACTCATTCCTTTTTTATTTGGCCATAAAGCAGACAACGCAGGTTTATCGATATTTTCAATCATTTTTAAATTCAATTTTGATACAACTAATAATGCTCCAGTATTGCCGGCTGATATAACTATATCCGCATTTTTATTTTTGACACTTTGAATTGCAAGCCACATACTAGTATCCTTACCTCTCTTAGCTCCTTCTAAAGGACTATCAGTGCTTTCGATTTTTTTTTCAGTATGAATTATTTCAAAAAATTGACTTGAGATTTTTCCATTAATTAATGGGTCTATCTTATTTTTATCTCCAAATATTTTAAAAAAATTATTTTCATGTAGGGAATGGTTTAAAATAATGCCATCAATTATTTTTTTTGGTGATCCATCACCGCCCATTGCATCTACTGCAATTTTTATCAAATCTGACATCTTAATAGATTATTATATACTATTCTTTTGGGTCTAAAACTTGTCGACCCTTGTACATACCTGTTTTTAAATCAAGATGATGTGAAAGCCTATATTCACCAGAGTTTTTATCTTCAACTATATTTTTTGTTGAAAACCTCATAGTTTTAGCTCTTCTCATGCCTGTTCTTGAAGGTGTTTGTTTTCTTTTTGGTACTGCCATAATTAGAGGTTACTTACACTTTTTAAGAGAGAATTCAAAGTTTTTTTTGACAATTTTTCATTAAATTTTTCAAAATAATCAAGTAAATATTCAATGTTATTAAAATCCTTCAAAAATAAAGTTATTTTTTTTAATTTTTCATTTTTTGTTAGATTATCCCAATAATGAATCTCTGAAACCATTGAATGAAACAAATTAATATAATCCTTCATTTTTTTATTAATTGTTTGGTCACCATAACCAATTTCTCTAATACTCAACTCAAGTTGTCGAAAATTAAAATCGTAAATTTCTTGTAAAACTACTGTATTATTTTTACTTTTAAAATTTTTTAAAATAAATGAAAAATGTAATAAAAATATTGTTAATCTATCAGAAAATGTATCTTGTTTTTGAAGTCCTTCATACAAATCTTTATTAGTAGCTAATTTAATGAGATTATTATAAAAGTTTATATAATTATTTTTCATGAAAAAAATATTATTATTAATTATTTTTATATTTATATCAAATTGTACATTAAAAAAAATAGTTCAACATCATGGTGTTCATAATCTTAAAGAAAAACAAACTAAATTGATAATTAATAAATCAAACAAAAACGATATAATTAAACTAATAGGTCCACCATCAACAGAAAGTTCTTTTGATAATGATGTTTATATATATATAGAGAGAAAAACCAGTTCTTCAAAGTTAAGAAAGCTTGGTGGTAGGATTTTGTTAGAAAACAATGTTCTAATTTTAGATTTAAATAAAAGAGGAATTCTCGTAGCTAAAAAATTTTACAATAAAGATGACATGCAAAAAATCAACTTTGATGAAGAATTTACCTTATCTGATTACTCTAAAAGATCATTTATATACAATTTTTTTTATACACTTAGACAACGAATTGACGATCCAAGAGGTATTAAAAGAACTCGAAACTAGCTTGCAATCACAGCTAACAATAATAAGGCAACAATATTTGTTATCTTAATCATTGGGTTTACAGCTGGACCAGCAGTATCTTTATATGGATCACCAACTGTATCACCTGTTACAGCGGCTTTGTGAGCTTCGGATCCTTTACCACCGTGATTACCATCCTCAATATATTTTTTTGCATTGTCCCATGCTCCACCACCAGCTGTCATTGATACAGCAACAAATAAGCCTGTTATTATTACACCTAGCAACATCGCTCCAACTGCAGCTAAAGCAGCTACTTGACCACCTATAGATAAAATAATGAAGTATAATACCACAGGAGAAAGAACTGGAAGTAATGATGGGATTATCATTTCTTTAATTGCTGCAACAGTTAATAAATCAACTAATTTTGCATAATCTGGTTTCTGTTTTCTTTTCATAATACCAGGGAATTTTTTAAATTGTCTTCTAACTTCAACAACAACCGCTCCTCCTGCTCTTCCAACAGCTTGCATTCCCATTGAACCAAAAAGATAAGGTAACATTCCACCAATTAATAAACCAACAACCACATACGGGTTTGATAAATCAAAAGTAACAACGATACCTTCTAATGCAGATCCAGCTTCTTTTGAAAAATGCTTAATATCTTCGGTGTAAGCAGCAAATAAAACTAACGCTCCTAAACCAGCTGAACCAATAGCATATCCTTTTGTTACTGCTTTAGTGGTGTTTCCTACTGCATCTAGAGCATCTGTTGTTTTTCTAACTTTCTTATCAAGGTTAGACATTTCAGCAATACCACCAGCATTGTCAGTAACCGGCCCATATGCATCTAAAGCAACAACCATACCAGCTAATGCAAGCATTGTAGTGACTGCAATGGCTATACCAAAAAGACCAGCAATAGAATTTGTAATAAGAATACCTGCTACAATTATCAACGCAGGAATAGCAGTCGCTTCCATAGAAACAGCTAAACCTTGAATAACATTTGTACCATGACCAGTTGTAGATGATAGGGCAACAGATTTAACCGGTCTATAACTTGTTCCTGTATAGTATTCAGTAATCCAGATTAATAATCCAGTAATAATTAAACCTATAACACCACAATAATATAGATCCATACCATTAAAAGTCTTGTCATTTACTGTATACTCATTTGTAAAACCAATTACATGATCTGTAACAGGCCATAGTATTACTAAAGATGCTAATGCAGATACAACAAATCCTTTATACAAGGCATTCATAACGTTATTACTTTTTCCAAGTTTAACGAAAAAAGTTCCAATAATAGATGTTAACAAGCATGCAGCTCCTATAGATAAAGGGTAAATCATCATATTTAGATCACCAACAAAGAAAATTGAAGATAAAACCATCGTTGCAACAATTGTAACAGCATATGTTTCAAATAAATCAGCCGCCATACCAGCGCAGTCTCCTACATTGTCACCAACATTATCTGCGATTACAGCGGGGTTTCTAGGATCATCCTCTGGAATTCCGGCTTCAACTTTTCCAACTAAGTCAGCACCAACATCAGCACCTTTTGTAAAAATTCCACCACCTAATCTTGCAAAGATAGAAATTAGAGAAGCTCCAAAACCTAATGCAACTAAAGCATTAACTATTTCTCTTTCATCAACATTAGATTTCAATAGTACATAATAATAAACAGCTATAGCTAATAATGCTAAACCAGCAACCAACATTCCAGTTACAGCACCAGATTTAAAAGCAACTGAAAGACCTTGAGCTAAGCCTTTTCTTGATGCCTCTGCTGTTCTCACGTTTGCCTCCACAGAAACTAACATTCCCACATAACCTGCAATTCCTGATAAAGCGGCTCCTATTAAATAACCTAGACCTACTAGTGGACTAAACGCAATACTTACGATTACTAAAACTACAGCACCAACAATAGCAATAGTTTTATATTGTCTTGCTAAATATGCCTTTGCACCAATTTGAATAGCAGATGCAATATCTTGCATTTTTGCATTTCCTGCACTTGAATTAAGAATGTTTTTACCAGTTAAAAATCCATAAACGATAGATAATAAACCGGCTCCGATTGTGTATAATAGTATTGTTTCGATTGTAGCGCTCATATTAACCTTAAGTTGTTGGTTGTTAAATTTTTCAAGCCCGCACAATACAAAAAAAGATAGAAAAGACAACGATTAACTTCTAAAACCGATGAATATAACCTTTGGATTTGGCTCGAATTTGCTTGCCTTTTTCATCAAATATCAAAGATCTATCTTTACCAGGTACAATTTTACCAATTTTAGTTATTTTTATTCCAGTTGTTTTAGAAGCTTTTTGAATGATTCTAGCTTTATTAATATCTGCAGTAAATAATACCTGATAATCATCTCCATTAGAAATTAGATTAATTTTATTCAATTTTTGTTTTTTAATTAAATTACTTAATTTATTGGAAACAGGTATTTTATTTTCAAATAAGTGAAATGATAAGCTCTGTCTATTAATCATTTTTGACAAATCATCAGTTAATCCATCTGAGACATCAATGGAGCTGTTTGCAAATTTTAGTAAATATTTTGTTAAATTTAAAGGTAACTCTGGTTTGTAATATTTATTTACAAAGAATAATTTGTCCTTATTTTTAAATTTAGCTTTATTACTTAATGCTTTAAGTCCTAGGTAACTATCTCCCAAATTTCCAGTAACATAAATGTCATCATTTAATTTAGCTTTATTACGATAAATTATTTTATTCGAATATCCTAATGAAGTGATTGTGAAACTTAGTTTGTTTGAAAAAGTTGTGTCTCCACCACATAAATCAATATTAAATTTATTTTGTTCTGATTTAAGTGATTTTGAGATTTTATATAAATTATTTTGTGTAAATGATTTTTTATTACCAGAGCCAGAAATAAAATAAAACTTTGGTATTACACCTTTACAAATTAAATCAGAAATTGATGACCTTAATATTTTTTTAATTACTAAATCTGGGGATTTAAAATCATAAAAATGTGTACCAATATTGTATGTATCAACAGATATAACAACACCTCTTTTTTTATCGAAAAAAACATCGTCATTTAGGTTAAGAGCAGATTTATTTTTTTTAGCTATTTTAAAAAAATAATTATTTATTAGATCAAATTCATGCATTGTTAGATCTTAATTTTTTTCCAACGTTGTCTAATAAAGCATTAAGATACTTTGTTTGTGAGTCTTCAAGAAAAAAATTAGATGAATTTAAATATTCTTTAATGATTATATTTATAGATAAATTTGGCTTGTACATAAATTCATAAGTTGCTGCTTTTAAAATTGTTTGAAAAACTTTATCTAATTTTTCAAAAACAAATTCATCACCTAATTTATTATTTAGTTCATCTAAAATAAGATCGTTTCTTTCTATAGTTCCTAAAACAATATCTTTAATAAATTTTTTAAATCTGTGTTTTGGAAAATCAAAATCATCATCTTCATTATAAAATTTACCATATAATTTCTGAATAATTATAACTCTAGGGTTATTTTTGGGATTAAAGTGAGTTCTCATTTTTGAGACAAAACTGAAATCATAGCTTTTGCAGCTTCAGCACCCTTTTTTCTTCTTGCTCTTGCTTGAGCCATGTTTAGACAAGTAATTATTCCATTTCCAATAGGTTTTTTACTATCTATAGATAATTTCATTATAGCATTTGTTGATGCTTGAGAAATAAAATCAAAGTGTGGCGTTTGACCTTTAATTACACAACCTAAAGCTAAAAAACCATCATATTTTTTTAAATTTTTTGATATTGTAACCGGAATTTCAAAAACACCTGGTACTTTAATAATTTTTGTTATATTTTTTTTTGGAATTATTTTAAAAGCACTGCTTATTAAGCCATCAGCAATATCTTTATAATAATCTGCTACAACAATTAAATATTTTTTTTTCATCAAATTAATTCCTGTTTTGTAATTTTTATACCATAACCATCAAGACCAATAACTTTTTTTGGTGATTTAGTAATTAATATCATGTTTTTAATTTTTAAGTCTTTAATAATTTGAGCTCCAATACCATAATTTCTTATTAACTTGTCATTTCCTTTTTTATAAAAGTCCTTGTTTTTATAATCTTTTAAAGTCTGAGTTACTGATTTTAAATTTGAATCTTTGATAAAAACTAAAACGCAATTTTGATATTTTTTAAAATAATTTAAAGTCTTGTTAAATGAATTTGGTAGTGATTGATTTATTAGATAGTTTTGGACCACGTTAGATGAAATAACTCTTACTCTTGGAGTAATAACTTTTTTTATTTTACCTTTTATTAAAGCGAAGTGCTCTGAACCATCTAAAAGATTTTCATAAATTCTAATATTATATTTTTGATTTTTTACATCAATCTTGCTTTGCTTTTTAAGTTTAATAAGCTTTTCTTTTTTTAGTCTATATGCGATCAGATCTTCTATCTTTCCAATTTTTAATTTATGTTTTTTTGCAAAATTAAATAAGTCTTGACCTTTGGCCATTGTTCCGTCTTCATTCATAATTTCACAAATTACAGCAGAGTTATTTTTTTTTGCTAATTTAGATATATCAACTGAGGCTTCAGTGTGACCAGCTCTAACAAGGACTCCACCATCTTTGGCTATAATTGGAAACACGTGACCAGGTGAAACAATCTCATTTTTATTTACATTTTTTTTTGAAGCAATTTTAATTGTTTTCGCTCTATCTTTAGCCGATATACCTGTTGTTATTCCTTTTTTTGCCTCAATAGAAATTGTAAATGCCGTCTTGTTTCTTGATTGATTTACTGGAGACATTAAAGATAAATTTAATCTTTTTGCTTGCAGTGAATCAAGCGCCAAACAAATTAAGCCTCGCCCATATTTTGCCATGAAATTAATGTTCTTTGCATTCGAGTCTGACGTTGAAATAACCAAATCTCCCTCATTTTCTCTTTTTTCATCATCTACTAAAATAAACATACCACCTTTTTTGGCTACGCTTATAATTGACTCTATTGACGCAAAATTATTTTTTTTCATTAAAATAATTCCTAACGTATTTAGATAATATATCTATCTCTATGTTGACTAAACTAGATTTTTTTAAAGTTGATAAATTCGTTTCTTTATAGGTGTGGGGGATAATCCAAATTTGGAAACCTCTTTTAGTCACTTTTGAAATTGTAAGAGAAATACCATTCACACAGATTGATGCTTTTTCTATTAAATGTTTTCTTTCTTTTTTAGGTAAATCAAAGTCAAAAAGAAATGATTTATCTATTTTTTTAATACTTAATACTTTACCAACAGTATCAACATGACCTTGACAAATGTGCCCTGAAATTTTTGTCCCATATTTTAAAGGCAATTCTAAATTTATTTTATCTTTTATTTTTAAAAATTTAAATTTTGATCGAATTATCGTTTCTTTCGAAAGATAAAATTCCATAATTTTGGATTTATATGAAATTAAAGTTAGACATACACCATCGCAGGCAACAGACAAACCCATGTCTTTATTGGATACTTTAACATTACTTTTAACAAAAATGTTAAGACCTTTAGGTCTTTTAATAATTTTAGTAATAGTACCTTGGTTATAAATTATTCCGTTAAACATTTTTTCTAACTATATAGTGTTATTCTGTCTTTTCGTAAATTGAGATTTAGATTAATTTTTGTTTTATATTTTTGATTTAATATATTTTGACTACTAAATTTCAAATATTCAAAGTTTTTAGAAAGGTTTTTTGGACTTTTATATAAATAAAATTTATTAAATATTTTATTCTTAATCAGTGAATTTGTTAATTTATCTCCTCCTTCTATTAACAAATTTCTGCATCCATAATTATGTAATTTTTTCAAAATTAATTTAATGTCAAATCTGTTATTTCTATCAATTCGAGATTTAATTAAATGAATTCCTTTTCTTTTAAATTTTAAAATTTTTGATTTGTCAGCTTTATTATAAAAAATTAAAGTATTTTTGTTGTTAGAAGATTTAATTATATAACTGTTTGTTTTAGAATTTAGCTTGTTGTCTAAAATAATTCTTTTTGGAGAAAATTTTTCAAAACCCTTCAAACGACAATTTAATTTTGGATTATCTTTATTTAGCGTTTTGTGAGTAATCATCAAACTATCATTTTGATATCTCAACATGTGTGTAAATTGATCTGAGTAAGAATTTGTAATCTTTTTCTGGCTCTTACTGTAAATAATATTATTTTTTGAAATAGCTATTTTGCCGGTGACGAAAGGTAATTTTTTCTTTCTATTAAAAAAATAAGGTAAATAAAAACTTTCAATTTTATTTTTTAATAAACCTTTTTTTACAATTATTTTTTTTGACTTTAAAATTTTAAAACTTTTATTTCTTACTCTTTTGTCTATGTCGGTAACAGCATATATAACTTCTGAAATTTTTGATTTAATTATCATATCAGTACATGGTGGTGTTAAACCATGATGACAGCATGGTTCTAAAGTAACATACATTTTTGAACCTTCTAATTCTTCAAAACTATTTTTAATCGCATTAAATTCAGCATGTGGTCTTCCATTAAATGATGTTTGTCCTATGGAAATAATTTTATCATTTTTGACAATAATACAACCTACAGAAGGATTTGATCCGGTCTGTCCATGACGAGATTTAGCCAAGTCTAAGGCTAATTCCATATAAAATTTATCTTTTGATGAAAATTTATCTTTTTTTGTAGACATCAAGCTTGTCCACGAATTGTACGAAATCTTTTTCTTCTCTAAAGTTTCTGTATACAGATGCAAATCTTACATATCCAACAGGGTCTAAATCTTTTAATCCATCCATAACCATTGTACCAATTGTATTTGTTGATATCTCTCCTTGTCCTAATTCTTCTAAAGATCTTGAAATATTACTGATGAATTTTTCTATTGTAGCCGTGTCTATTGGTCTTTTTTTTAGAGCTATGTAAATAGATTTAGACAATTTATCACGATCAAATGATGATTTTCTTCCATTTTTTTTAACAACCATCAATTCTCTAAATTGAATTCTCTCAAATGTAGTAAATCTTTCACCACATATACACAATCTTCTTCTTCTTATTGCAGTACCATCTTCAGTAGGACGTGAGTCTACAACAGATGTATCACCTTTTTTTTCACACGGACAAATCATTTCCTAAAGGTTCTTATATATCGGAAATGAAGAAGTTAAAGAAATAACTTCATTTTTTACTTCGTTTTCTATTTTGCTGTTATCTGTTGGGTTTTCAGATAAACCTTTTAGAGTTTTTGTTATCAATTCACCTACTGTTTTAAACTCATTTAAACCAAATCCACGAGTTGTGGCTGCTTGAGTTCCTAATCTTATTCCAGATGTAATCATCGGTTTTTCTGTATCAAATGGAATACCATTTTTATTACATGTAATGTTTGCTCTAGACAAACTCTCTGCTGCAAGATTTCCTTTTACATTGTAGGGTCTCAAATCAACCAACATCAAATGTGTATCTGTTCCATCTGAATAAATTTTAAACCCATTATTTTTTAAAGTTTCTGCCAACATTTTTGCGTTTGCTAAAACAGATTTAATATAATCTTGAAATTCTGGATGTAGCGCTTCAAGAAAGCCTGCTGCTTTTGCAGCAATAATATGCATTAAAGGTCCACCTTGGTAACCAGGAAAAACAGCTGTATTAAATTTTTTAGCAAGTTCTTCGTGATTAGTTAAAATTATTCCTCCTCTTGCACTTCTAAAAACCTTATGGGTTGTTGAAGTGACCACATGAGCATAATCACAAGGATTAGGATATCCTTTACCAGCAACTAATCCTGAGAAGTGAGCCATATCAACCATCAAGTATGCTCCAACTTTATCTGCAATCTCTCTAAATCTTTTAAAGTCAATTACTCTAGAATAAGCACTCCCACCCGCAATGATTAGTTTAGGTTTATTTTCTAATGCAAGTTTTTCAACATTATCATAATCTATCAACTCAGATTCTTTATCTACATCATAGCCTATAGCATTAAACCATTTACCAGACATTGAAATTTTTAATCCATGAGTGATATGACCACCTGAATTTAAACTCATGCCCATAAATGTATCACCCGGGCTTAACAAAGCTAAAAATACAGCTCCATTAGCTTGTGCACCTGAGTGTGGTTGAGCATTTGCAAATTTACAATTAAATAATTTTTTTAATCTTTCAATGGCAAGGTTTTCTGCCACATCAACATGCTCGCAACCATTATAATATCTTTTACCAGGATAACCTTCGGCATATTTATTAGTTAAAACTGATCCTTGTGCCTCTAATACTGCTTGAGATACTATATTTTCAGACGCAATTAATTCTATATGTTGTTGTTGTCTGATTAATTCATCTTTAATAGCTTTATAAAGCTCTGGATCTTTTACAGATAAACTATCCTCAAAAAAACTTTTATAACTATCGTTTAAATAACTTTTCTCGCTCGACATAATTATATTTTCTTAACTCTTCTCAAGTGTCTACCACCATCAAATTTTGTATTTAAAAAAACACTTATAAATTTCAAAGCATTTTTTTTGGTTATCAACCTTGACCCTAATGTAATGATGTTTGCATCGTTATGCAATCTGGATAATTTGGTTGATTTTAGATTAAAACATTGTGCTGCGCGAATATTTTTATGCTTATTTGCCGCAATATTCATACCAGTCCCAGATCCACACACTAAAATACCAAAGTTGCTCTTGCTTGATTTGACTTTTCTAGCAACTTTATGAGCATAGTCGGGATAATCAACGCTGCTATCATCTTTGGGACCAAGATCCTCAAATTTTACTTTTTTATTCCTTAGATAATCTTTGATTGTCTCTTTTAATTTAAATCCAGCGTGATCTGATGAAATAAATATTTTTCTCAAATTAATTAAATTTGTAATCTAAAACACAAGCAACTAAATGTATTCTATTCTCTTCTCCACCGTTAAATGCATTGTGATATTTAGTGTTGTTTGTAACCCAAACCGAACCATCAGCAGGCATATGTTTTGCAACATTATCAATTACCATTAAACAACCAGGGTTTGTTATAATAGGTATATGTAATCTTGGTTCAGGATCTCTATGCCAACTTAAAGTTGATCTTGGCTCTTTTAAAAGAATTCTAACTCTTCCAAGTTTATATTTTTTTGAAAGAACATCATAAACCTCTTTAAAATATGTATTCTCATAGTCTTTAATAAATTCTGAGTAAGATGCTTCATCAATCATTTCGTCTCTAGAAACTTCTTTTCCTGATTTATCAGGTTTAGTCCAGTATACTCCACGAGCTTTATTACCTTTGATTGAATCTGGATCACCAGGTACCTGTGTTAAAGATATAGCGCCAAAGTGCGTAACACCTGCGTCTTCAAATTTTTTAATCTTAACTATTTGATGATAAGCTTCTTGTAACTTTTCTATATCAAACTTAATTTCTTGTTTCTGGAAATCGCTAAAGTCTAAAATTCTATCTTGCTTTTTGACATTTAAGTCAATAACTTTTGAGTTTTCTGTCGCCATCGTGATTGCTTTCTACCCTTTTTTTTGTATATGTGTATATTACATTTGTCGCAATTTAAAAGTAAATTAAAACATGATTATTGGTAAATATCCTAGTCTTAGACTCAGAAGAAGTAGAAGAGAATCTTGGTCAAGAAGATTGATTCAAGATAATACCTTAAGTCCAAATGACTTTATACTACCTATTTTTTTAATTGAAGGTTCAAATAAACGGCAAGAGATTTCATCAATGCCAGGAGTATATAGGTATACAATTAATCGATTGAGCCAAATTGTGGATAAAGCAATAAAATTAAAAATACCAATGATAGCTCTTTTCCCAAAGACACAAAACTCAAAAAAAGATGATTTGGGAACAGAATCACTGAATGAAAATAATTTAGTCTGTAAAGCGATAAAAGAAGTCAAAAAAAGATACAAAAACCAAATCGGTATAATGTGTGATGTTGCTTTAGATCCATATACATCACATGGTCATGATGGTTTAATCAAATCTAAAACTATATTAAATGACGAAACAATTGAGGTTTTGATCAATCAGTCATTACTACAAGCTGAGATGGGTTGTGATGTACTGGCTCCTTCAGACATGATGGATGGCAGAATAGGAAAAATAAGAAAAGCTTTAGATAAAAATAAATTCCAAAACGTTCAAATATTATCGTACGCTGTAAAATATGCTTCAAGCTTTTATGGACCTTTTAGAGATGCAGTCGGATCTAAAGGCTCGTTAAAAGGAGACAAAAAAACTTATCAGATGGATTATAGAAACTCTGATGAAGCTTTAAGAGAAGTTGCATTAGATGTTAAAGAAGGTGCTGATATGGTAATGGTTAAACCAGGTATGCCCTACTTAGACATAATAAAATCAATAAAAGAAAAATTTAAATTGCCTGTATTTGCCTATCAAGTATCAGGAGAATACAGCTTAATTGAAACAGCTATAGCGAAAAAATTAATTAATAAAGATGCTATATATGAAAGCTTAGTTGCTTTTAAGAGAGCTGGTGCCAATGCTATAGTAAGTTATTACGCTGATAGAATTGATAAAATAATAAAATGATTATTTTAACGTATTTAAGAATAACAACCTGCTATTTGGATAATTTAAATTATTTGGTCTTAATATGGTTTTATCCATATAATCGCCTACTAATTTCAAACCGTTCAATAAAGTGCCGAGATCATTAACTTCTGTATCTTTTTCAATCAAAAAATTAGGTACATATTTTTTTTCATTTAAAGAACTTGCATAATATACAGTTTTGTTGCCTTCTAAATCTTTTTCAACTAAATTTTCAAGGGCTAAGTCATATCCTAATATTTTAAGTAACTCCAATTCCCAAAATATATATTTTTTTATCCAATCTTTTTCTTTTATAATTAAAAATAAATTTTGAATTATAAAATATACTTTATCGTTAGATTGAGACTCCGCTGTCAATATTTTAATCAAATTCATTGCGGATGTAATACAAGACAACTTTTGTTTATGATCAAAATATAATGGGGTATAGGCATTTAAAATTTCAATTTTAAAATAACCTATTCTATTTTCATTTTTAGAATTGTAATTAACATGAAGTTTATTACCAATTTGAAGATAATTTTTAATTTTTTTTGAAGTACCACCAAATATAATTCCAGATATCTTTCCTTTGTCTTTTGTAAATAATTCAGCAATTAATGAATTTTCATTATATCTTGTTTTACTTATTAAAAATCCTTCGTCTGACCAATTCATTTTTTATTTGTATTTTTTAAACATTCTATAGCAGCATTTTGTTCAGCTTCTTTCTTTGATTTTCCAGTAGCTATAAAATATTTTGAATTGGGCAATTTTACTCCAACTTTGAATATAGGTTTGTGTCTTGGACCTGTATTTGAAATTAATTTATAAGTAGGTAATTTTTTAAAATTTTTTAAAGTTAGTTCTTGTAACATTGTTTTTGCATCTATTTTGGTAACTACACTTTTTTTAATATGATCTTGCCACAAGTTTAAAATTGTTTTTTCAACTATTGTAAAACCTTTATCAAGATAAATAGCGCCAATTAATGCTTCACAGCTATCAGATATAATTTTGTCCTCAATTTTTATTTTTTTATTGTTGGGGTTAAATGTTTTAACATAACTAGCTAAATTGATTTTTTTTGCTATATCCAGACAAGTTTTTTTATTAACTAGCGATGCAAATTTTTTATCAAGAATACCTTCTTTTTCTCCTGGATAAATTTCTAAAAGTTTTTTTGCTATCACCAAGCCAAGAACTCTATCACCCAGAAACTCTATCTTTTCATTATTTTCATTTGGATTAAAGCTTTTATGTGTGAGGGCTTGAACAAGTAGATCTTTATTCTTAAATTTTAAATCAATTTTTTTTTCTAAACTTTGATAGTTAATTTTCATTAATTAATTTTATTGAAGGTTCTATTAAATCTTATTGACTTATGCCATTTCCAAAATTCAATAAAACTTCCTATTCTTTTATCTGAAGAGAAAAATATAAATTGAGCTTTTCCTACTAAATTATCTTTATGTACATATCCAACACTTGTTAAGTACCTGCTATCTTTAGAACAGTCTCTGTTATCTCCTAAAAAGAAATAATGATCTTTTGGTACAGTAAACACATCAGAATTTTGATAGGTGTAATCTTTTAAATAAACAGTATGAAATTTTTTACCATTTGAAAGTTTTTCTTCAAATCTATAAACATCAATAATTTTGTTGCCACAGAAAATTGTAGTTTTATTATTAATTTTAGATTTAAGAATTTCAGAATTATTTAGATATAAATTAGAGTCTATAAATTGAATTTTATCACCAGGTAAACCAATTAATCTTTTAATGTAATCTGTTCGATTATCTGCTGGGGTTTTAAATACAATTACATCACCTCTTTCCGGACTACTAAACATAATTCTTTTGTTTAATATTGGAGGACTAAAAGGAAATGAATGTTTGCTATATCCATAGGTATATTTTGTTACAAACAACCTATCACCTACTAATAAAGTAGGTTCCATGGATGATGATGGAATATAAAATGGTTGTACTAAAAGCGATCTAATTATAACTGCAATTATTAATGCATAAATTAAAGTTTTTATATTTTCTGAAAAAAAATTTTTATCTAATTTCATGATGTTTGAATAATTGCAAATGCAGTTGAATAATTTTTTTCATCCGAAATTGATAAAAAACATTTAAAATTTTTGATTTTAAAGTTCTTTTGTACAATTTTTGTAATTTTTTTATTTTTAACGTAATAAGGCTTTCCCTTTTTGTCATTAACAACTTCTATATCTTTAAAATTTAAATTCATACGAAAACCTGTGCCAAGAGCTTTAGAAAATGCTTCTTTTGCAGCAAATCTCTTCGAAAAATAAGCTGCTTTATTGTTTGCTGCATTAGATTGTTTCAATTCTTTAGATGAGTAAATTCTTTTTTTAAATAAAGGATTTTTAATCAATTTTTGAATTCTTTTATTTTCAACAATATCAACTCCAATACCTAGAATTTTCATTTATTTTTTTATAATTTTTTTAAAGTTTTTAATTACTTTTGAAAGTCCATCAAATATTGACTCTCCGATTATAAAATGTCCAATATTATACTCCTTAATATCTATTATTTTTGTTAACATTTTGGTGGCTTTATAGTCTAAACCATGACCAGCATGAACTTCTAAATTTAAACTTGATGCCAATTTTGCACTTTTTTTAATTCTGTTTAATTCACTAGAATAATTTTTTTTTGATTTAACTAGTTTTGCTAGTTTTCCAGTATGTATTTCAATACAATCAGCATTTAATTTTTTAGCAAGTCTAATGTCATTTGGGGAAGGATTAATGAACAAACTTGTTCTTATCTTTGCTTTTTTAAATTTTTTAATTATTTTCTCTAACTTATTAAGATTGTTTTTTATATTTAAACCTCCCTCGGTAGTAATTTCTTTTCTATTTTCAGGAACTAAACAGATAAAATTTGGTTTTATCTTAAGTGCTTTATTTACAATTTCTTCGTTCATAGAAATTTCAAGGTTTACAGGCACATTTCTTAAACCACAGATTTTTTTTGCATCAATATCATTTATATGTCTTCTATCTTCTCTTAAATGAATTGTTACAGAATCCGCTCCATAACTAATAACTTTTTTAGCTGCGTATAGTGGGTCTGGATGTTTCTCTCCACGAGCGTTTCGTAAAGTTGCGATATGATCTATATTTACACCTAACCTTTTCACTTAATAAATCTGCTTCCTGGAGTTGTTATTGGTATAGATTTAAGTTCTGGTGGTAATTTATTTGCTTTAAAAGTTGGAACATCAATTTTTAAATGAGATATTATTCCAGTTTTTATTTTTAAAGATTGTTTGGTTGATCGATCAATAATAGATGCAAATCCAATTAATTTTGCTTTTGATTTTTTAATCAATTTAACACACTCTAAACTTGATTTTCCTGTAGTGATTACATCTTCTATAATTAATACTCTTGCTCCTTTTTTAATATTGAATCCTCTTCTGAGAGTAAATTTACCATTTACTCTTTCACAAAAAATTGTTTCTTTTTTGAGCAATTTTCCAATTTCATATCCAATAATTACTCCTCCCATTGCAGGAGCTAGTATTAAATCAATTTTTTTAAATTTTTTTTTAATTTTATTTGCTAAAGATCTACAAATTTTATCAGCTAAATTAGGCAAACTTAAGAGTTTTGCACACTGAATATATTTTGAAGAATGTAGACCTGAGGATAGAACGAAGTGACCTTCTAATAATGCATTAGTTTTTTTTAAAATATTTAAGGATTTTTTGTGTGAAAGCATTTCTTTTTTCTTCGTGTCTAATTATCTTAAATTTTATACTCTTTTGTTTTAGCTCTGCAATAAAATTAGTAAAATTCTTAAGGTTTCTAATAATTAATTTAAATTTAAAATTAATATAATTGGGATTTTTACCAACCATTTCTAAGCTCGATATATTTAATTTGTGACTTCCAATGAGTGAGCTTATATCTCCTAATTGACCTGGCTTATCAGGTAATGACATCCATAGAGTAGTATTATATTTTTTTGTTTTTTCCTCTTTTTGCTCTCCTTTATCATGCCAATATCTTCTTATTGCTGCTCTAGCTTTGCCTGTTTTAGTAGTTGGTATCCAGTGAAGTGATGGTGAATTATTTTTAGATGTTATTATATTTACTCGATCACCATTTCTTAAAATAGTTTGTAATTCGCTTTTGTTTCCATTAATTTCACAACCAACTGCTGAATTACCAATTTTAGTATGAACAGCATAAGCAAAATCTATAGCAGTTGCATCTTTAGGTAATTTTATAACTGAACCTTTTGGTGTAAAACAAAATACGTTTTCTTGAAACATTTGTAGTTTTGTATACTCATATGAATCTTCAGGGTTTTCATTTTTTTCTATAATCTCAACCAGATCTTTTAACCAATCATACTCCTTCCAACTTATAGAATTAAATTTTTCAGAAGATTTATACTGCCAATGAGATGCGACACCTCTTTCTGCAAATTCGTGCATTTCGTGTGTTCTAATTTGAATTTCTATTGGTTTTTTATTTGAACCAATTACAGAAGTATGAATAGATTTATAACCATTGATTTTTGGAGATGAAATATAATCTTTAAATTTCCCTGGTATGCAATTCCATTTTTTATGAAAAATCCCGAGAGTTTTGTAACAATCATCTACGTTTTTTAAAATTATCCTAAATCCAATAATGTCTGTTACTTGCTCAAGCGAGACTCTTTTTTTTTGGACCTTTCTCCAAATTGAAAAAGGTGTCTTTTCTCTACCATGTATTTCAGCATTAATTTCATTATCATTTAAGATTTCACTTAACTCAAAAGATTGTTCTTCGAACAAATCTTTTCTGTCCAATTTTATTTCATCAAGCCTTTTTTTTATTAATTTTCTTGCATCATTATTTAAAATTTCAAAAGATAAATCCTCAAGCTCGTCTCTTATTCTGTGCATTCCCATTCTATCAGCTAATGGCGCATAAATTTCCATAGTTTCTTGTGCTATCCTTTTTCTTTTGTCTTCTTTAGTAATCGCTTTAATGGTTCTCATGTTATGTAGTCGATCAGCAATTTTAACTAACAGAACTCTAATATCTTTTGATGTTGCTAAAATTAATTTTCTGAAATTCTCAACTTTAGAATTAGCTCCAGCTGAATTTTCAAACGCTGAAATTTTCGTTACACCGTCTACTAAATCAGCAACCTCATCACCAAATTCTTGTTTGATAGTTTCATAAGTTGCAAAAGTATCTTCTATAGTGTCATGCAATAGACCAGTTGCAATTGTAGCGCTATCTAATTTTAATTCAGTTAAAATATTTGCAACCTCAATTGGGTGAACAGAATAAGGATCACCCGAAGCTCTTTTTTGACTCTTATGTGCTTTAACAGCAAAATTATATGCTTTATCCAATTTTTCAGGATTAAGAAATTTATTATAATTCTTAACTTTATTTATAAGTTCATTTGAATTAAGCATAATTGATATTATACCATTAAATCAAATTTGTTTAATAGATCTAATGTCTCTATCAGGAAGCAGAGAAATCAAGGTTTTAACATCAATTTGTTTATCAGGATGAGTCCAATTCTTTTGAATCTCAAATAATGGAAATAATACAAAGTTTCTTTTGTGCATCATTTTATGAGGTAAATTAATCTTAGAATTTTTCCTTGATACCAAATTATTAAAATCGATTATATCTAAGTCACATGTACGAGGTGCATTTTTTTTTGCTTTCTTTCTACCTAATTGATTTTCTATAGATTTACATATTTTTAATAGTTCTTGAGGGTTGTAATAACATTTTAATTTTATAATTATATTTAAGAACTTAGGATTTCGTGGGTCCGGCCAGGAAGGAGTTTCATAATAACTAGATACCGAGAGAACATCTAAGTTATGTTCTGCTAATAAAAATTTTGCTTTTTCTATATTTACTTTTCTTATACCTAAATTTGAACCTATACCTAAAAAAACAATTTTAGCTTGATTTTCTAATATATCTTGCCTTTTCACGATTCCAATCTCTACTTTTTTTTGTTGCTCTTTTATCATATTGCTTTTTTCCTTTTGCAACAGCTAGTTCTATTTTAGCCTTTCCTTTTTTGAAATACATTTTTGTTGGAACTAATGTGAAACCATCTCTTTGCATTTTACCTATCAATTTATTTATTTCTTTTTTATTAAGAAGCAATTTTCTATCGTCGGTTGGACTATGATTAGAGTAACTTGCTTGCTTGTATGGAGATATGTGTGAATTAATTAAAACAATTTCACCTCCCTTTTCAACAGCATAAGACTCAGCGATATTCACCTTGCCCTCTCTTACTGATTTAATCTCTGATCCTTTTAAAACAATTCCAGCTTCAAAAAGATCTTCAAAAAAATAATTAAAACTAGCTTTTCTATTTAAACAAATGATTTTCAAACCAGGATTGGTTTTTTTGTTCATTAAATTAACTTAGCAGACTGAAGAGCTTTTTTTACAATTTCTTTTGTTGTGTCTGTTACTTTTACAAGTGGTAGTCTTACATTGTCATCACAAAGTCCTAAAAGTTTTGCAGCATATTTTACAGGACTAGGATTGCTCTCAACAAACATTGAGTGATGAACTGGTTGTAATATTTTATCTAATCTTTCTGCTTCTTTCATTTCATTATCGGTGTCTGATTTGGAGAATTTTTGAAAATCTGAACAAAGTTTAGGTGCAATATTAGCTGTTACACTAATAGTACCTACCCCGCCACGTTTATTAAACTCAAAAGCATTATCATCATTACCTGTTAATTGAATAAAATCTTTACCCATTTTTTCAATTGTCTGATTAACTCTATCTAAATCACCTGTTGCATCTTTAACACCAACTATATTTTTTAATTCATAGAGTCTAGCCATTGTATCTACTGACATATCAATAACAGATCTACCAGGAATATTATAAATTATAATTGGAATGCCACACTTGTCATTAATTGCTTTGTAATGTTGATACAAGCCTTCTTGAGTTGGTTTATTGTAATAGGGTGTAACTATCAAAGCGCCGTTAGCTCCTGCTTTTTCTGCATGTGTTGTTAAAGAAATAGCTTCTTCTGTTGAGTTTGACCCTGTTCCTGCAATAACTGGAATTTTTCCATTACTTTCTTTTATACATAAATCTATTATTCTTTGATGCTCATCATGACTTAACGTAGGGGATTCACCTGTTGTACCAGCCGGCACAAGTCCATTAGTACCATTATCGATGTGGAAATGGATTAATTTTATATATGCTTCCTCATCTAGAACATTATTTTTAAATGGTGTAATTAAAGCAACATTTGATCCTTTGAACATAAATACTTATAACATAGTTTAAAGATTCATATACTAAAAGATTATGCTCAAAAAAATATTATTTTTAGGTTTAACTATATCAATATTAATATTTTCAAATAATCTCTTTGCTGAAATAAATTCAGTTGTACCTTTAAAAAAACCTATTTTAAGTAAAGAAGAAATTCAAAAGAAAATATCTATAAATATCCTTAAACCATTAAAGAAGCCCACGAAAACCAAAGAAATTAAAATCGAAGAAGTGATTGTTAAAAAAGAGTTGGTTTTAAAAGAAAAAAAATTAAGTTTTAAAATACCAAAGAAAAAACCAACGATAGCTGGCACTAGCACAGCTAAAAATATTAAAATTTCACGATATTATAGTAAAAAAGACTTCGGGTTAGCTAAAAAAGCTATTTCAGAAATGCAAAAAAGTAAATGGTCTTCTGCGCTTAAAATAGCAAAAAAAGCAAAAGACAAATCTATTTATAATTTTATACAATGGAGACATCTTTTAACGTCTGGTAACCAGGCGTCATTTTACGATTATCAAGTTTTTTTAAATAAAAATTCAGATTATCCTAGAATAAGCAGGGTAGAATATCTTGCTGAACATAAACTATCTACAGAAAGTGTTTCACCAAAAAAAATAATAAATTGGTTTAGAGAAAAAGATCCATTAAGTGGCTATGGAAAAATGATACTTGGAGAAAGTCATGTTTTAATTGGTGACAAAAATAAAGGTATAAAACTAATTAAAGAAGGTTGGATAACAGCGGATTTATCCAAAAATGAATTAAAATATTTTAGAAAAAAATATAAAAAATATTTAAATGCAGATGACTATATCAAACGAGCTGATTATTTAGCTTGGAACGGAGATCGTTGGGATTTACAAAGGTTAATAAGATATCTACCAAAAGATTATGAACTTTTATATAACGCAAGATATCTCTTAATTAGTAAAGGCTATGGGGTTGACCAAGCTATAGCAAATGTTCCTGAAAAATTTAAAAATGATGCCGGATTAAACTATGATCGATTAAAATGGAGAAGAAAAAAAGGACGTGTAGACTCTTCAACAGAAATTTTATTGAAAATAAGAAATGATAAAGAGTATTTAGTTAGACCTGATAAGTGGTGGAAAGAAAGAGAAATTATCTCAAGAGCATTGCTTTATAAAAAGAAATATGAAATTTCATATAAAATTTCAAGTAATCATGGAATGACTGAAGGCTCCGAATATGCTGCAGCAGAATGGATGAGTGGCTGGATAGCATTAAGTTTTTTAAATGATCCAATGACTGCTAAAGATCATTTTAAAAATTTTTATGAAAATGTTAGTTATCCAATAAGTTTATCTAGAGGTGCGTATTGGCTTGGAAGAGCATATGAGAAAATAGGCGAAAGAGAGCAATCAAATAATTGGTACAGAGAAGCCACAAAATATCTTACTACTTACTATGGTCAACTAGCTTTTTTAAAATTAAATCCAAATGGAAAATTTGAGTTAGAAAAAGATATGGTAATTGATCCAAAATATAGAATTCAATTTTTTAATAAAGAGCTTGTAAAAATTTCTTATCTTCTAGATGAATTAAAGAAAGATAAATACACAAAACATATTTTAAGACATTTAGCTAATGACAATATAGCAAAAGGTAGTGAAGTTTTGGCTGCAGAATTAGCTACAAGTATTAATAGATATGACTTTGCTATTCAGGTTTCAAAAATTGCGTCTTATCAAAAAAGATTTCATAATAAATACAATTATCCAATAATTAGCACTCCTAAATATATTAATAAAAGAAAAATTCCAGAAAGTGCTTTGATCTTATCCATAATTAGACAAGAAAGTGAATTTGATTTAGAGGCTAATAGTCATGCTGGCGCTAAAGGATTAATGCAATTGATGCCCTACACAGCAAAATTAGTTTCAAAACAAGCCAAACTTCCTTATTCAAAATCAAGATTAACCACTGATCCAGAATATAATATTAATTTAGGCTCACATTATATTGCAGGTTTAATTCTACAATATGATGGTGCTTACCCTTTTGCAGTCGCTGCGTATAATGCAGGACCCAATAGAGTTAAATATTGGAAGAAAATAAATAAAGATCCACAAAAAAAACAAGTTGATTATGTTGATTGGGTTGAGTTAATAAAATTTAGAGAAACAAGAAATTACGTACAGCGTGTAATGGAAAATTATAATGTCTATAGATATATTTTGGAACAACGACCTGTACCTATGAAAAACTTTTTTAAAGATCAGCCTCTATTTTAATGGCGGAAGAGGAGGGATTCGAACCCTCGGTACAAGTTTCCTCGCACGGTCATTTAGCAAACGACTGGTTTCAGCCTCTCACCCACTCTTCCGTATGACATTGTGTATTAAGCGATTGTATTGAAAATTCAATATATATAAAGTAATTATTCAATTATTATGAGAAATAAGTACTCAGTATTTTCGTTAATTAAAAATGCTCTTTCATATCATGAAAATTGGCAAAGAGCGTGGAAAGATCCTGCTCCTAAAAAAGAGTACGATGCAGTTATTGTTGGTGGTGGTGGTCACGGATTAGCAACAGCCTACTATTTAGCAAAAAAACATAATATGAATAATATTGCTGTAGTCGAGAAAGGTTGGATTGGTGGAGGAAATACTGGACGGAATACTACAATTATTAGATCAAATTATTTATGGGACGCCAGTGCAGGATTATATGATCATGCATTAAAAATTTGGGAAGGTTTATCTCAAGAACTAAACTATAATGTAATGTTTAGTCAAAGAGGTGTAATGAACCTTGCACATAATTTACAAGATGTTAGAGATTTAAAAAGACGAACACATGCTAATAGACTAAATGGAATTGACGCAGTCTACTTGAGCACAGAAGAAGTTAAAAAATTTTGTCCAATTATAAATACATCACCAGATATTAGATACCCTGTTTTAGGAGGAACTTTACAACGTAGAGCTGGCACAGCAAGACACGATGCAGTTGCTTGGGGATATGCAAGAGGAGCTGATGCAATGGGTGTCGATATTATTCAAAATTGTGAAGTTAAAGGAATAAAAAGAAATGGAGATAGTGTTGAAGGTATAGAAACAACAAAAGGATTTATAAAAACAAAGAAAGTTGGTGTGGTTGCAGCTGGTCATTCTAGTGTAATAGCTAATATGGCGGGTCTAAGACTTCCACTTGAAAGTAAACCTTTACAGGCTTTAGTTTCTGAACCTGTAAAACCAATTATTGATACAGTTGTAATGTCTAACGCAGTGCATGCTTATGTCAGTCAATCTGACAAAGGAGAATTGGTCATTGGTGCTGGAACAGATGATTATGTTTCTTATACTCAAAAAGGTAGTCATCAAATAGTTGAAGGAACATTAAACGCTATATTAGAATTATATCCAATTTTCAGTAGAATGAGAATGTTAAGACAATGGGGAGGAATAGTAGATATTTGTCCTGACGCTAGTCCAATTTTAAGTAAAACTTCAATTAAAGGATTATACTTTAATTGTGGTTGGGGTACTGGAGGATTTAAAGCAACTCCTGGATCTGGAGATTTGTTTGCACACACTATCGCAAATGATGAACCACACAAACTTAATGCTGCATTTAATTTAAATAGATTTGTAAGCGGAGACCTTGTTGATGAACATGGGGCTGCAGCGGTTGCTCATTAATGTTTTTAATAAACTGTCCATACTGTGGAGAACGAGATCAGCAAGAATTTAAGGCTGGAGGTGAAGCTCATATCGAGAGACCTAAGCAACCAACAGAATTAAGTGATGATGAGTGGGCAGAGTATTTATTTATGAGAAAAAATATTAAAGGTGTTCAATTTGAAAGATGGAATCATGCACATGGTTGTCGTAAATGGTTTAATATGGTTAGAGACACTTCTAACGATGAAATAAAAGCAATTTATAAAATGGGTGAAAAACCACCTTCTCAATAAAATGACTAAAAACTTAAGAATAAAATCGAGTGAGTACATTGATGAAACTAATAGAATTTCCTTTAAATTTAATGGCAAAACTTACCATGGATTTAAAGGCGATACTTTAGCATCAGCATTACTTGCAAACGATGTTCATTTAGTTGGAAGAAGTTTTAAATATCATAGACCAAGAGGAATTATGACGTCTGGTTCTGAAGAACCAAATGCTATAGTTCAAGTAAACCCTGGTACCAATAGAACGGAACCCAATGTTAGAGCAACAGAGGTCGAGATTTATGAAGGTTTAGAGGCATCAAGTCAAAATTGTTGGCCAAGTGTTGAATTTGATATTGGTGGAATAAACAATTTTCTCTCCCCTTTTTTTCCAGCAGGTTTTTATTATAAAACATTTATGTGGCCTGCTAGTTTCTGGGAGAAATATGAATTTTTCATACGACACTCCGCTGGTTTAGGGAAATCACCAACAACAACTGATCCTGACATTTATGATCACCGTAATGTTCACTGTGATGTATTGGTTGTAGGTGCAGGTATATCGGGAATTATGGCAGCAAAAAATGCAGCTAAAAATAATTTTAAAACGTTGTTAGTTGAAGAAAAAAATGAACTTGGTGGATCAACTATTTATGAAAATAATGAATTTAACAAAATTGATAACAAAGCCCCTTCAGAGTGGTTAAAAAAAGAAATAGAGGAACTTAAAAATATTAAAAATCTTGAAATAAAAACTAGAACAAGTGTAGCTGCTTATCACCAATATAATTATCTTTTGGCTAGAGAAAATCTAACTGATCATTTAGAGGCAAAAGATAAAACAAATAAAATCAGACAAAGACTTCTTAAAATTAGAGCTAAGAAAGTTATTTTAGCTACAGGTGCATTAGAAAGACCTTTGATATTTAATAATAATGATAGACCAGGAATAATGCTTTCATCTGCAATAAAAAAATACAGTGAATTTTATGGTGTTGCGTGTGGTAGTAAAAATGTCTTTTTTACTAATAATGATAGTGCATATGAAAGTGCTATGTCACTATACAACAAGGGTATCAATGTTGAAGCAATAATTGATATTAGAGAACAATCCGAAAGTAAAATTGTTAAAAAAGTAAAAGAAGCAGGTATTAAAATTTACTGGTCACACTCAATTGTTAATACAACTGGTTATAAAAGACTAAATAGTATTTCAATAATGAAACTATCTAATGATGGTACTTCAGTTACTGGAAGTAAAATTTCTATTTCATGTGATTGCTTAGGAGTTGCTGGTGGCTGGACACCTGCTGTACATTTATATACACAATCAGGAAGCAAACTTAAATTTGATGAAGAAAAAAAAGTTTTCTTACCAAATCAGAATACATCTGAACAAATAAGTGTAGGATCTTGTGGTGGAGATTTTAAAATTGATGAAATCATTAAAAATCTAAATCAAAAACTAAAAGATACTCTAAATATTAATGAAACAGATTTAGATAGTATTAAAGTTGAGATTGATCAGGAAAATTCAAAAAGAAATATTTGGTTACTACCTTCCGATAAACCTTTAGGCAAAACTAAACCATTTGTAGATTATCAAAACGATGCAACGGCTAAAGATATAAAATTAGCATTAAGAGAAGGTTTTAGATCTATTGAGCATGTTAAAAGATATACGACTACCGGTATGGGAACTGATCAAGGTAAACTAGGAAATATGCATGCGTTAGGCATAATTGCAGATACAGCAGGCGTTAAAATGGGAGAATTAGGGACCACTACATTTAGACCTCCTTACACACCATTAACATTTGGAACTATTGTAGGTCGAAATGTAGGAAAGTTTTTTGATATTTTTAGAAGAACGCCAATGAATGATTGGCATGTTGAAAATAAAGCTGAATTTGAAAATGTCGGACAATGGAAGAGAGCATGGTACTACCCTATTAACGGAGAAACTATGCATCAAGCAGTTCAAAGAGAAAGTAAAGCTGCTAGAGAAAGTGCTGGTATACTGGATGCCTCTACTCTTGGTAAAATTGATATTCAAGGAAGTGATGCTTCTGAATTCTTAAATAGAGTTTATACAAATGCTTGGTCAAAATTAGCTATAGGGAAATGTAGATATGGGTTAATGCTAAATGAAGATGGTATGGTTTATGATGATGGAGTTACAACAAGATTAGGTGAAAATCATTACATCATGACCACAACAACTGGTGGAGCAGCAAATGTTTTAGGTAAACTTGAAGACTATCTTCAAACAGAATGGCCTGAGCTTGATGTTTATTTAACCTCTGTAACAGATCATTATGCTACAGCGAGTTTATGCGGACCTTATAGTAAAAAAATTCTTAAAAAAATAATTCCTGATTTAGATTTATCAGATGAAAACTTTCCGCACATGTCATTCAAAGAATCAAAAATTGGCAATATTCAATGTAGAATAATGAGAATTAGTTTTACTGGAGAACACAGTTACGAAATAAATGTTCAAGCAAGTTATGGAAAAGATTTATGGGAAAAGTGTATAGAGGCAGGTAAAGAGTTTAACATTACTCCTTATGGGACTGAGACAATGCACTTATTAAGAGCAGAAAAAGGTTTTATTATTGTTGGACAAGATACAGATGGAACAATGACTCCTATCGATCTTCAAATGGATTGGATAGTAAGCAAGAAGAAATACGATTTCATAGGAAAAAGATCTCTTTATAGATCTGATACAATGAGAGAAGATAGAAAGCAATTAGTAGGTTTATTAACTGATGATCCAAATATTGTTTTAGAAGAAGGAGCACAAATAGTTTCTGAATTAAATCAAAGTCCAGTAGAAATGCTTGGACATGTAACTTCAAGTTATTTCAGTCCAAACCTAAAGAAATCAATAGCACTTGCAGTAGTTAGAGGTGGAAAAGATATGATGGGAAAAAAACTTTTTGTGCCTATGGAAAATAAAAATATTAATGTCACTGTTGCGAATCCAGTATTTTATGATGAGAAAAATGAGAGGTTAAATGCTTAACTATAATTCAGTTATTAAAAATGAAATGAAGCAAGAAAGTATTTCTGTAAAGGAAATCTCTCCAGTAATAAAAATTAATTTGAGAGGTAAAAAAAGAGAATTTTTAACAAATGTTGGTAAAAATGTTAATATGATCTTGCCAACTGAGGCAAACACTTCAACAACGAGTGATAAATTAACAGCAATATGGCTTAGTCCAGACGAATGGATGATAATCTCAAATGAGCTGGCAAGTAAAGACACTAATAAATCTGATCTATATGAAATGTTATTTAATAGTATTTCAAAAACAAATTTAGGTGCTGTTATAGATGTAACAGATCAATTTGTTCAATTAGAACTTAAAGGTGAAAATGTCTATGAAATCTTTTCAGCAGGATCTCCCTTTAATTTTAATGAATTTAAAGAAAAAAAAGGATCAACAGCTCAGACTGTTTTAAATCATATAGATGTAATTCTTCACCATAAAGATGAAAATATTTTAAATCTGTTTGTTAGAAGATCTTTTGCTGAACATCTTTGTTCTTGGATTGAAGACTGTGCATCAAGATTATAAACTTATTTTTTTCTTCTAAAGTCCCATGGCATTTCAAATTTACCTTGCCAAAGGCCTTTTTTTTCATTTTTAGCATTAATTTCGTTTGATATATATTTTTTTGAGTATTTTCTATAAGCTACTGCATAACCGTTTGAAACTAGCCAAGAATTCAAGTTTAAATTTCTTTTATAACATTCTCCAATAAATCTTTTGTATCTATCAACATCCAAAATTTTACAAGTTATTACTTTGTTATTTATTTTTTTTTGTAATTTTTGAGTTGAAATTTTTCCACATGGATAATCTTTAGTAAAAGTAAAAAAAATTATTGTTAGATATGGTTTTTTACACATTTGCTTGAATTCAGGTGCATCAATTCCGTATAATCTTATCTTTTTTGAATTTATTTTTATTGTATCACCATCAATAATTTGAGCATTTCCAGAAATTTCTTTAATCTCTTCAGACCTAACATCGTTATATGTGAGAATAAAAAAAATCGAACAAATTATAATTAAAATTATCGCTTTTCTTTTTGTAAAAAACATACTTAAAAAATATTAAATATTAGCTAATTTATGTTTAATATAATATTTGACATAAAAAAGTAACATCAATGATATCAACCATTGAAAGATAGCCCAAATATAAAAAAAAGTTTTAAAATCTGCATTTAAATACTTTGCAATGTAAAAGGATAAAACTGGTACTATAACATTTCTGCCAATATTATTAATCATGGCTTTTTCAGATTTTTTTAAAGCCATAAAGAATCCATTTGATAAGAAAAATATTGGATAAGCAGGTAAAATAAATGCTGAAATCTTAAGGTACATCGAGCCATGCATAATTACCTCTGGGTTTGAAGAAAAGAATTTAGGAACAATGTCAGCACTTATAAAAATAACTACACCTGCGATTAACATTATAATTAGACCGTATTTTATTGAAGTAAAATAGGATTGCTCCACTCTATAGTAATATTTTGCACCAATATTTTGTGCAATTATAGAAATTATTGCTGTATTAATTCCTAATATTGGTAACAAAACTACTTGCTCAATTCTTGTGGCAGATCCATACCCTGCTACAGCATATTCACCAAATAACCCAACATATGTAAAAACAATTGTTGCAGCAATAGAATACCCTAATATGGCAATTGTAATTGGCATTGATTGAAAAAAAATATTTTTTAAGAAAAAAAATTTAGCTTTGAAATGCTCTAAAGTTATTTGTTTAATTCTTTGATTATTTAATATTTTTATTAAAATAACCAACAAAGATACAAATTGAGCAATTAAAGTTGCTATCCCAATACCAGTTATTCCTAATGGTGGTATAAATAAAAAACCAAATATAAAAATTGGATTTAAAATAATGTTTAAGAAAAAAGAAAATATTAGAACATTTCTGTAAGTTTTAGTATCTCCTTCTGCATGTAAGAATGAATTTAATGCTACTACTAAAATAAATAATATCGTACCTAAAAAAATTATATTTATATATTCAAGTCCAAGAATTGTTACTTCTTGAGAGGAATTCATTAATAAGAATATCTTTTCACCAAAAGCAAATCCTAAAATAGATACAACTATTGAGATTATAATCGAATAAATGATTACATTTCCAAAATAACTTAAAACATTTTTTTCTTTTTTTTCTCCTATACTACTGCCAATCAATGATGTTCCTGCTACGGTAACTCCAATGGATGTCGCGATAATCAAAAAATATATCGGAAAAGACTTGCTCAAAGCTGATAAGGCTTCTGGCGATATTTTTCCTGCATAAAAAGTATCTACGATTGTATAAAGTGTTTGGAATAAGGTTCCTACACTTGCCGGTACAGCAAGTTTTCTTACTAACAACGAAACTTCATCTTTTAATAAATTCATTAATTTAAGATTTGTTAATACTCTTTTTGGAAGATATGTCTTTTTCCTGCTTCTTTAGCAAGATTAATTTGTTTTTGTCTCATCCTAAATCTTGATTTTTGATGATCTGTTAGATTGTCGTGACAATTTGGACATGAAACACCCTCTTCATATTTTTTTGATTTTTTGTCCTTACGAGATACAGGCTTCCTACAACCGCTACACATTGAGTAAGAACCAACTTTTAGACCATGTTTTAAACTAATCCTGTTATCAAAAACAAAGCATTCACCTTTCCATAAACTTTTTTTCTTATTTGTTTTTTTAAGATAATTTAAAATTCCACCATTTAACTGATAAATGTTATTAAACCCTTTATTCTCCAAATAAACAGATGCCTTTTCACAACGAATTCCACCAGTACAAAACATAGCAATAGGTTGATTTTTTTTTAATTTTTTTAGATATTTTGGAAAATCTCTAAAGTTATCAACATCAGGATTGATTGCTCCCTTAAATGTTCCAACATCGTACTCAAATGGTTTTCTCGCATCTATAAGAACAGTATCCTTTTCTTTAATCAGCTTATTCCATTTGATTGGATCTACATGGCTATCTTTTTTCTTTATTCTTTTATTTAAAGTTAAATTCATAGGAACAACTTCATTTTTAATTTTAACTTTAGGTTTGTGAAACGGTTGAAATAAACTTTTGGAGACATTACTGCTATTAAATTCTTTAAATTTAAGAGTTCTTTTTAAATTGTTAATTGTGAATTTAATGTCTGCAGCTTCACCAGAGATGGTTCCATTTACTCCTTCTTTAGAGATAATTATCATACCTCTAATGTTTTTCTTTTTTAAAGTTTCTAATAAAACTTTTTGATTTTTCTTTAGATAAGAAATTTTGACAAATTTATAAAAACCAACTACTTCAAACATTATAATTTTCTACAAACAGTCATACCATCACCAAGAGGAATTATTAACTTTTCAACCCTTGTATCGTTTGAGATATGACTATTAAACTCTTTAATATTTTTAGTAAATTTATCATTATTGTTTTCATTCACAACTTCTCCATACCATAAAACATTATCAATGATTATTAGACCATTTTTGTTCAATAATTGTAAAGAACGTTCATAGTATTCAATGTAATTCATTTTATCAGCATCAATAAAAACTAAATCAAACTTTTCATTTTTAATTTCATCTAAACTTTCTAAAGCAGGTTTAATTAATGTTTTTATTTTATGATCTTGATTAGCTTTTTTAAAAAAATCTATTGCAACTTTATTAGTTTCTTCATTTTTATCTAAAGCAATTATTTTGCCGTCATTTGATAATGCCAAAGCCATAGACAACGTACTTAATCCTGTAAATGTACCTATCTCTAAAATTTTTTTGATATTTGAAATTTTTATAATTAAATGCAGAAATTGACTTTGTGAAATTGAGATTTGCATTCTTTTGATATCACCAAGAGAAGTGTTATAATCAATTATTTCTTTTTGAACTGGATGTAAATTAAATCCATGACTTAAAATATACTCTTGGAGTTCTTTAGTTATATTTAGGTCTGAACCCATAAATTCTAAAGTTTTTTCTTTAAAATCTCATTAACTAATTGAGGATTTGCTTTTCCACCAGAAACTTTCATTACTTGACCAACAAAGAAACCAAATAATTTAGTTTTACCTGATTTATATTCGGTAGCTTTGTCTCTGTTATCATCAATAACCTTGTCTATTAGTGCCTCAAGTGCTTTTGGATCACTCTCTTGTTTTAAACCTTTTTCTTCAACAATTTTCTTAGGATCTTTATCTCCTTCCATCATTTGTTCAAAAACTGTTTTTGCAATTTTTCCAGAAATTGTTCCATCTTTAATTAAATTAATTAATTTTGATAAGTTGCCTGAGCTTATAGGGCTTTCAGTTATTTCTAAATTTTTTTCATTTAAGGCTGCAAATAATTCTCCAATTATCCAATTTGTTGCAAGTTTTACATCCGATTTCTTAATTACATTTTCAAAGTAATTTGACGTTTCAATGTCAGAAACTAAAATATTTGCTTCGTAAGGTGATAGTTTAAATTTTTCTATAAACCTTTTTTTCTTTTCATCTGGTAGTTCTGGAATTTCTGATTTTAAGTTTTCAATAAAATCATCTGAAACTTCTAATGGCAATAAGTCTGGATCTGGAAAATATCTATAATCATGAGCATCCTCTTTTGATCTCATTGATCTAGTTTCATTCTTTTTAGTATCAAAAAGTCTTGTTTCTTGATCAATCGTTTGACCATCCTCAATTAAATCAACTTGCCTGTTAGCCTCGTATTCAATTGCCATCTGCATGAACTTTATTGAGTTAACATTTTTAATCTCACATCTGGTTCCAAACTCTTTTGAACCTTTTTTTCTAACAGATACATTTACATCTGCTCTCAAAGATCCTTCCTGCATGTTTCCATCACAAGTTCCTAAATATCTCATTATAGATCTTAATTTTTTAATATATGCATTTACTTCATCTGGGGATCTTAGGTCGGGTTTACTTACAATTTCCATTAAAGCCACACCTGATCTATTTAAATCTACAAAAGTATTTTTCGGATCTAGATCATGAATGCTTTTGCCCGCATCTTGCTCCAAGTGTAATCTTTCTATACCTACTTCTTTTTGACCATCTGGCATATCAAGAATTACTTTACCTTCACCTACAATTGGATCTTTGAATTGTGAGATTTGATACCCCTGAGGTAAGTCAGCATAAAAATAATTTTTTCTATCAAAGACAGATCTCTTGTTGATTTTAGCTTTTAAACCAATCCCTGTTTTAATAGCTTGTTTTACGCAATACTCGTTTATTACTGGCAACATTCCTGGAAATGCTGCATCAACTAAACTTACTTGAGTATTTGGCTCAGCTCCAAATTTAGTCGCTGATGTTGAG
>QCDC01000003.1 GCA_003278805.1 Pelagibacteraceae bacterium AG-349-L17
TTTAATCTTTTAGGAAAAGAGGATGAGTTTCTTGTTCTTGTTGGACCATCTGGATGTGGAAAATCAACATTATTAAGAATGATTGCTGGATTAGAAAAAATTGATGAAGGTGAAATTTTTATTAATGAACAAAAAATTAATGAACTTCATCCTTCAAAGCGTCAAACGGCAATGGTTTTTCAATCTTACGCTCTTTATCCTCACATGAATGTTTATGAAAACATGTCTTTCGGTTTAAAAATTGAAAAAAGACCAAAGGAGGAAATCAACACAAAAGTGATGCAAGCTGCAAAAATTCTTAAAATTGAAGAACTTCTTGAGAGGAAACCAAAGCAATTGTCTGGAGGTCAAAGACAAAGGGTTGCAATAGGAAGAGCTATTACAAGAAATCCAAAGATATTTTTATTTGATGAACCATTATCAAATTTGGATGCTGCTTTAAGGGCTGAAATGAGAGTAGAAATATCAAAATTACATAATCAAATAAAAACCAACATGATATATGTTACTCATGATCAGGTTGAAGCTATGACTTTAGCAGATAGAATAGTTATTTTAAACCAAGGTAACATCGAACAGGTCGGTACTCCTGAAGAAATTTATAACGACCCAGCAAATATTTTTGTAGCTCAATTTATTGGAACACCAAAGATGAATATATTAGAAGTAAGTGAACAAAACATCATCTCTGAAAATACAATTAAGATTTTAGAAAACAATATTCAGTTTGATCAATTAAAATTAAATAAATCAAAACATTTTGTAGGTATAAGACCTGAGCACTTAAAAGCGAATCAAGAAAATCAGTTCAGTTTTTATCCTGAAATAGAGTTAATAGAAAATTTAGGTAATGAAAAAATTGCTTATATGAAAAAGAATGAGCATCAATTAAGTGCCAAAGTTCCAAGTAATATAGAAATTGGAAATAAAATTGGATTTGATTTAAATGACTTATTCATTTTTGATGAAAACGGAAATAGATTAAAGTCTTAGTACAACTTATGATTGACTAACTTTAAGTTTTGCCCATATTTAAATAAATTTACAAGGAAAAGCATATGGTTGATAAAATTAACTGAATAGTTTGCGAAACATTTTTAAATTAATTATAATTTTATCTATAAATAGGAGGGGAAATGAAAAACATAATAAAGTTGTTTTGCGTAATATCTTTTTTTATTTCAAATATTGTTTACGCAGACATAAAGTTTTGGACTACAGAAGTTCAGCCTGCCCGAATGGCTAAGCAAGAGGAAATGGCAAAAGCTTTTGAAGCTAAAACAGGAATTAAAGTAGAGGTGATCCCGGTTGAAGAAAAAGATTTGGGAACTAGAGCTACAGCAGCAGCTGCTGCAGGTGATTTACCAGATGTGATCTATCATACTCTACAATATGTATTGCCATGGGCTGAAGCGGGAATTTTAGATGTAGATGCTAACAACGACGTTGTTAAAGACCTAGGTAAAGACACATTTGCACCAGGTGCACTTAACATGGCTAAAAAGGGTTCAAAGATTGCAGCTGTTCCAGTTGATGGCTGGACTCAAATGGTTGTATACAGAAAAGACCTTTTTGAGAATGCAGATTTAGCACCACCAACTAGCTATGCAAACATAGTTGCTGCTGTTGAAAAACTATCAAAACAAAACGGTATTTTTGGTTTTGTAGCTGCAACAAAAACTGATGAAAATTTTATGAGTCAGGTTTTAGAACATGTTCTTTTAGCAAATGGAGTTAATATTGTTAAAAAGGGTGGAATAAGAAAACAGGGCAAGAAATTAAAAGAAGCATTAGAGTTTTATAAAGTAATTGCTAAAGCAAGTCCTCCAGGAGAATTATACTGGAAACAATCTAGAGCACTTTATTTTGCAGGCAAAACTCCAATGATTATTTGGTCTCCATTTATTATGGATGAGCTTGCTGGTTTAAGAGACTCGGCTCCACCAACAATTAACAGCGATCCAACATCACCTGAACTAGCATCTAAAACTGGTTTCATTACTAATTTTAGTGGGCCTAGTAACAAAAAAGGTGCTGCATGGGCAGATATTAGATACTTTGGTATAACAGCTGATGCTGATACTGATGAAGCTAAACAGTTTGTCATGTACTCTATGGATGAAGGTTATGCAAGTACATTATCCATTGCTCCTGAGGGTAAATTTCCGGTAAGAAGAGGAAATTCAAGTGACCCTGAGGCTTTCACAAAAGCATGGAGTAAACTACCTGTAGGAGTTGATAGAAAAGCTCCATTGTCAGATCTATATGACCCAGATGTTATTAATAACATTGTAGCTGGTTTAGATACTGCAAACAGATGGGGTGTTAAAGAAGGTGAACTTTCAAGAGCATCAAAAGTCATTAATTCTCAATTTATAAATAGAATTACTAGACTTTACATTGACGACCAAATTGATGTTGATGAAGCTGTTGATATGATTAACAAATCATTAGCTAAATTCAATTAATTTAAATTTTTTAAAAAAGCGGATAATATAATTTATCCGCTTTTTTTATGAATGATACTTTAGCAAATACAGAAAAAAAAACTGCATACATATTAACTTTACCTGCAGTCCTTTTAGTTTTTGCAATAATTTTATTCCCGATTTTTGCAAACGTTTGGATCAGCTTTAAAGAAGTTGAATTAAAAGATATCAGAATTCCCGAACCAAGAGCAAAAAAAATTCTAAAATCTATTTCTGACGAACCCTCTAAAATAAAAATATTATACAAATTAAGAAATAGTTCATTAATTCAAGAAATAAGGGATGTTTCATTTAAAGATAGCTTTCCAAAAAATTTTGAAATTGAAAATTTAGACAAAAGATGTGAATACAAAAATTCTTCATTAAAATGTGAATTTGGTACTTGGCCAGCTAAATATAAGGAAAATTTCCAGGTAATTTTTACAACAAATGATGGGTCAAAAATTGATAAAAAAAGCCTGAAATCCACAAAACCAAAACTAGATGGAAAATCTGATAATATATTACTTAATACCAATTTTACTTTAAAAAACTTTAAAAAGGTTTTATTTGAGAATGAATTCTTAGATTTACTACTTACAACTTTTTATTACACATTTTTTGGAACAGTTGGCTCAATAGTATTTGGTATTTTAACTGCTCAAATGGTTAATCAAAAGTTTTATGGAAGAACATTTATGAGAAGTGTTTTGCTTTTCCCTTATGTTGCTCCAGTTGTTGCTTTAGCTTACACTTGGGAACTTTTATTAGACCCTAACAGTGGTACCTTAAATAGTTTATTGTTAAATTATCAAATTATTGAAACTCCAATAAACCTTCTTGGACAAAAATATATTGAAATTAGTATTTTAGGTTTTGTTTTTAAATTAAGGTTAGCACTTACAACAGTTATAATGTTTGAAATTTGGAGGTATTTCCCTTTAGCCTTTTTATTTATTCTTGCAAGACTTCAAGCTATTCCAAAAGAATTATATGAGGCAGCTGATGTTGATGGGGCCAGTCCCTTTCAAAAATTTTTTAATATTACACTTCCCCAAATTACTGCGGTAATTTCGATTTTGTTCTTGATTAGATTTATATGGAATTTTAATAAATTTGAGGACGTCTTTTTATTAACTGGAGGTGCATCAGGAACAAGAACTTTGCCAATAAATGTTTATCAACAAGGTTTTGCAATATCAGACATTGGAATGGGCTCCGCTGTTTCAATAGTAATCGTTGTATTGCTTTTAATGTTTATGTTTTTTTATTTTAAACTTTTAGGAAAGAGAGTAGATGAGAATTAAAAATACAATATTATTTTCATTGATATCTACTTTTTTCTTAATTTTTTTAATTTCGATTTGGAAGATATTAGCAACATTGCAAGGTTTAAGTATTAATAGTTTTAATATAGAAATAATTTTTATATTTGGTCTTTTAATATCATTAACTCACTTAGGAATAGGTGACAGAATTAAATCAATTTATAAATCAATAATTTTTTCTGCCATATTCGTTTTTTGTGATGGTTACTTAATACAAAAATTACCAATTTGGTATAATGTTGGCGTATTTTTAATATTATATTTTTTCACCAATAAAATTAGCAAATATACTTTTATAGGTTTAAAAGAAGAACACTCTACTCAAGTAATTTTATTTGATTTTTTAACTTTATTTGGAATTTTATTTTTTTCATTTGTAATACTTTTTCCATTTTACATGATGTTAGTAACAAGTTTTAAAACACAAATAGCATTGTTAGTGAATCCTTTAGATTTTAGTATAAATTTTGGCCAAGATATAAAAGATTTATTTAAATCTTATTTTGTAATTTTTAAATCTTATAAATTTGGAAAATATATTGTGATTAGTACAATTGTTTCTGTCGGTACTGTTATTATCACTCTTCTTTTTGCAATACCTGCTGCTTATGCAGTTGCAAGATTAAATTTCTTTGGAAAAACATTTTTATCTACATCTATACTTATAATATATATGTTTCCTGCAATCGTTCTTGTTATTCCGTTGTATACAATATTTAGTCAATTAGGTTTACGTAATTCAATAGAGGGTTTATTAATTGTCTATACGGCAACAACACTTCCAGTAGCTATTTATATGTTACAAGGATACTTCAAAAGCATACCAAAAGAATTAGAGGAAGCTGCAATATTAGATAAATTAAGTTGGTTTGGAATTATAATAAAAATTATAATCCCTTTAAGCATTCCTGCGATCTCGTCTGTTGCTTTGTATGTTTTTATGATTGCTTGGAATGAGTTTTTATTTTCATTAATGTTTTTAGATAATCCAAATTCATTTACATTATCTAGAGCTATTCAATACTTAAGTGGTGATGCCGAAACCCCAAGGCAATATTTAATGGCAGGATCAGTTGTAGTAACATTGCCTGTGCTGTTTATATTTGTTTATTTTGAAAAATATTTAGTTAGTGGTTTAACAGCGGGGAGTGTAAAAGGCTAATGAAAGTCTCAATTAATAGAGCAAAAAAAACTTTAATTGGTAATAGAAGGAAGGGTTATACCTTACCAACTAACAACAAACTTTATCCTGCTCAGTGGAATTGGGATTCTGGCTTTATAGCTTTAGGGTATTCTTATTTTAATTTAAACTTTGCATTAAAAGAAATAAATACATTGTTAGATGGACAATGGAAGGATGGAATGGTCCCTCACATTTTATTTCATAACACAAAAACAAATTATTACCCAAATTATACAGCATGGAATTGTGGTAATAAAATCCACTCATCTGGAATAACTCAACCACCAATATTAGCAACAATTTTAAAAGAAATTTTATATAAAAATAAAATCAATAAAAAACAATTGTTAAATATAAAAAAAATAATTAAAAAAATTAAAAAATTTCATGAATGGTTTATTCAATTTAGAGATCCAAAAAAAACTGGTTTAGTATCTATTTTACATCCTTGGGAAAGTGGATATGATAATTCTCCTATATGGGATGAACCTATGAATAAAGTAAAAATTGAGAAAAATATAAAATATAAAAGAGCTGATAATAAAGTTGTAAATCCAGATTTTAGACCGCTAGATATTGATTATGATAGGTATGTAACAATCAAAAACAATTTAAGAAAATTGAAATATAATCCAAAAAAAGTTTATAAATCCTCTTTTTTTAATGTTGTAGATGTTGGTTTTAATTCAATTTTTTTAAAAGCAAACAAAGATCTCGTTGAATTATTGGATACATTTGGATTAAACAAAAAAAAAATTGATAATTATATCAAAGTGACAGAAAAAAATTTTCTTAAATTATATGATAAAAAAAGAAAAACTTTTTTTTCAAAAGATATAAAAAATAATAAAAAGATCTATATTCCATCAATAACCAATTATTTTTTATTATTTGCTGATTTAAATAATGATAAAATTAATAAAAGACTAATTCAAAATCTTAAAAAACATAACTTAAAAGAAAAATATTTTTTTTCGTCGATCAAATCAAACCATAAAAGTTTTGAGGAGAAAAGATATTGGCGTGGACCTGTTTGGATTAATTGCAATTGGTTTATTTATAAAGGATTAAAAAATAAAGATAGGTTATTTTCTGACAAAATAAAAAACAAAACTATCCAAATACTTGAAAAAAAAGGATTTTTTGAATATTTTAGCTGTAAGAGCGGTCAACCAATGGGGGCAAAAAATTTTTCTTGGTCAGCAGCTCTTTACTTAGACTTAAAACTTAATAAAAATTAGTTTGAAAAACCGTACTTTCTTAATCTAACATCACCTGTTCGAGCGTGCGCTTCCATGCCCTCGTATCTAGAAATTCTAGCACAAGCTGCTCCCACTTCTTTAGTTGCTTCTTTACTCATTCTTTGGAAGCTAAGTGTTTTGATAAATTTTCCTACAAATAAACCACCCGTATATTTTCCGGCACCTTTAGTTGGCAAAATATGATTTGTACCTGAACATTTATCCCCGTAAGCTACAGTTGTTTCTTCTCCGATAAATAAAGAACCATAATTTTTAAGTCTATCATGATACCACTGTAAATTTTTTGTTTGTACTTCTAAATGCTCCGGTGCATAATCGTCACTTACTTTTGCGATTTCTTCATCAGTATCACATAATATTATCTCACCATAATCTCTCCATGCTGCCCCAGAATTTTCTCTTGGCAAGTCTGGTAGATCCTCAATTAATTCTGGAACTCTTTGCAATACATAATCAGCAATTTTTTTGCTTTTTGTAAATAACCATGCTGGAGAATTGTAACCGTGCTCAGCTTGTCCAACTAAATCGTAGGCAACCATTTCAGGATCAGCTGTTTCATCTGCAATTACTGCAATTTCTGTAGGTCCAGCAAATAAATCAATACCAACTTTTCCAAATAAAAGTCTTTTTGCTTCTGCAACAAATTGATTTCCAGGACCGACTAAAATATCAGCTGGTGCATTTCCAAATAATCCGTTAGTCATTGCTGCAATAGCTTGAACACCACCTAAATTCATAATTACATCTGCACCACATAAATCAGCTGTATAAACAATTGATGGATGTACACCAACACCAGGTTTAGGAGAACTGCAGACTATTATATTTTTAACCCCTGCTACTTTTGCTGTTGTCACACTCATGACAGCTGAAGCTATATGGGCATACCTTCCTGCAGGCACATAACACCCTGCTGTATTTACTGGAATTAGTTTTTGACCTGCGAACAAACCATCAGATAACTCAACCTCAAAATCTTGACCATAATTTTTTAATTGTGCTTCTGCAAATTTTCTTACTCTTTCATGGGAAAATTGAATGTCATCTTTTGTTTTTTGATCTAAATTTTTTTTAATTTCCTCTATTTTTTCTTTAGAAACAATTACATCACCTTCATATTTATCAAATTTTTTAGAAAGCTCTTTACATCCTTCTTCTTTAGTTTTCTCAATGTCTTTTAAAATATTTTCAACTATTTCTCTTGTTTTAGTATCATCTGTAGATGAAGTTTTAGGTGATCTTTTAAGATATGTTATTGCCATTTCTCTCCTTTAAAATTTCAGTTTATTTAAATGAATTTTTTTTGAAATTCAATGAATCATTTAGTCCAAAGCGACTACTGCTGCAGCAATAGAGGCCAATCGTGCCTGAGCCTCGTCAGATCTACTAGTAATTACCACAGGTACTTTTCCACCTACAACAACTCCTGCGGCACATGCACCACTAAAATATATAAGCATTTTTACTAAAGCATTTCCGGCTTCTACATTGGGAACTAATAATACATCTGCCTCACCAGCAACTAAGTTTTTAATACCCTTTATTGCTGCTGACTTTTTTGAAATACTATTGTCAAATGCTAATGGACCGAAAACATCAGCATTTAAATTTCCTTCTTTCGCTAATTTAGTAATTTCTGCAGCTTCAATAGAACTTGGCACACTTTCTAAAACTTCCTCTGTTGCAGATAATACGGAAACTTTTGGTCTTTCTATTCCTATTCTATTTGAAAAATTTACTACATTCTTAAGAATATGCATTTTTGTTTTAACATTTGGTAAAACATTTAATGCTCCATCAGTAATAATTAATGGTTTATCATCTTTACCGATAGTCATATGCCAAATATGACTTAATCTTGTTTTTCCCAATAAATTATATTCACGTTTAAGCACTTCTTTCATAAGCACATCCGTATGAATATGGCCTTTCACTATTATTTGCACCTTGCCTTCACTTGCTAATTTAGCAGCAATTTTAGCAGTATCATTTTCTACAGGTTCATGGATAAGTTCATATTTAGAAATATCCCATTTGATATCTTCAGCACATTTTTGAATTTCTACTTCATGACCAATAAATATTGGCTCAATTAAATTTTCATTAACCGCATCTTGAACTGATAACATGGGTAAAGGTTTACCAGCATTTACAACCGCAACTGTAACTCCTTTTTTTTTATGAGCTAAATCTAATAAGTTGTTTGGACAGACAATTTCTTTGTTTGAAAGCATTTTTTCTACAAATAAGTGAAAAAACTGAACATGTATATAAAAAAAAATTCTTTATATAAATTTAACAAGTTTATATAATTGGTCTTGAGCGGGGGAGACTTTGGAAATTGTAACTAAAATTGCGCCAATTATTTTGGCCTTGATAATGTTAGGCTTAGGCCTAGGATTAAAACTGGAAGATTTTGGAAGAGTATTCAAAACACCAAAAGATTTTATTGTTGGTTTTATTTCTCAATTAATAATTCTTCCAATTGTAGCATACATATTAATTTTAATTTTAAAAACACCACCTGAAATAGCAATAGGGGTTATGATCATAGCTGCAGCACCAGGAGGTGTAACATCTAATGTAATGACAAAGTTTGCTGATGGTGATGTAGCATTATCAATATCTTTAACTGCTGTAATTAGTTTATTAAGTATAATTACAGTTCCATTAATAATCTTTACATCTGCAGACATGTTAGGGATAACAGAAGTTTCTCAAAACATTTCAATGACGGGAATAGCACTAAAAATGTTTTTAGTTGTAACAGTACCTGTAATATTAGGAATGATTATCAGAAAATTTGCTGAAAATTTCATATCATCTAAAGTTGAAATATTTAATAAACTCAACATAGTTTTGTTTATTGTTTTTTTTGTAGCAGCGTTTTATGAAGAAAGAGAAAATATTCTTAGCTTTATCAAACAAGCAGGTTTAATTGCTTTAATTTTAAATATTTCAATGATGGTTATCGCATATTACATTGCAAGAGCTTTTGCTTCAGGTGTTAAACAAATGAAGTGTATTGCTTTAGAATGTGGATTACAAAATGGTACGTTAGCCTTATTTGTTTCTACGCAAATATTTGGTACAGATATATTGTATGCATTACCAACAGGTGCTTATGCACTAATCATGTATATAACTGGATTTATTTTTATTTATTTTTTAAGAAAGTCTAATTAGTTATTGATTATTCTTATTTGATTAAAAACTTTATAAATAAAATGACTTAAGCTAAGAACATTTTTATTAACCATTCCCTTTGTTGTTACAAAAGCACTATCTTTAGCATTGTATGTAATTAATTTTTTATCATTAATATGAAGAAATTTTTTATCAACTAAATATTTTATTTTTCTAACAACTGTAGGTCTAGGAATACCTGTTATCTCAGAAATTGACATGGCATTAACGCCTCTTTTATCTGACCCCTGAATCTCTTTTCTATATGAGTCTAAATTAGGTTTTTTTGGTTTAAATTTTGGATTTTTAATTGTATTCATTACCACAACCATGCCGATTGCAAAAACTTCTAAATCCTTCAATTCTTCTCTCCATCTTTTAATAAAAATAAACCAAAATTTATTAAACTGATACAAGCAGTAAGAAAAATTTTCTTTTATTGCTAATATTATTTCTTTAACGGAGTAAACTTCGGTTACTAATTTTTCCTTTTTTAAAATTTTATTAAATTCATACAAGATATTTGCAACCTCTGTAAGAGTGTCTACCGCTTTAGCTGAGTAAAGCGTATCTCGAACAACAAATATTTTCTTACCAGTTCTTTTAATTACTTTTAGTTTTTCTAATTCTAAAACTTTTCTTCTAATACTTTCTTTAGGAATTCCTAGATCTTTTGAGATGTCTGAAATATTAATTTTATTAATTTCGATTGGTTTATCTTTATAAAATGTATCGTAGTTAATTTTTACTCCATTTTGTCTGAAATATATAAGGTCTTGATGTATCAAATATATAATGAGGACAAACTTATCTATGTCTTTATAATGATCATAGGCTCTTACAAACCAGTTGCTTGTTAAAGTAAAATAAGCCGGTGCTAGTGCGGCAAAATTATCTTGAATTACTTTATTGATTACCTTCTCATCAATATGTTCAGAAATACTTGGTATTGTGTTCATATTTTAAAAAAAAACCCAATATGAACAAAAGCAATATTAGAGTCAACCCATTTTGGACAACCCTAGTATGTAAAAATTTAACTAATAATGATTTAAATTAAATCTATAAACAAAATATGAGTACTGAAAGCTTAAATAGAACATCCGAGATTGTAGAGACCCCCTCTCAATATGTTGAAACTCCGAAAAGGGTTAATGTGGATGTTCTAAAGCAAAGGCTTCTAGAAGAAAAAAAGAAGGAAAAAGTTAAACGAACAATAATTTTATCATCTGTAATCGTTTCTTTGGGTGCTCTAACGATGTTAACTTATTAAGGTTTCCAAATCTTTCTTTATTATATCCGGTATAGAAATTTCTTTTTTTGAGTTATTTTTATACCGGGCATATTTATTTTGTCCTGGATACATTATTTCCTTAACACCTTTTATCTTAGGAAGTTTTTTTATGGTTTTAATATTATCTTTAATTCGTTGGTTATAATTTTTCTGAAATAAATTTGCTTTAAAAGTTATAAATAAATGTCCAATATTTTGTGGACCTGAAAAATCATCAAATGGATCCTTAACTCTTCCTGCATGGTTTCCTCCTGTTAAAACTCCACTTAATATATCTACCATCCAAGCTAGTCCTGAACCTCTAAATCCTGCAATTGGTAATTGAACTCCCGCTAACGCTTTTTTTGCATCTGTAGTTGATTTGCCAAATTTATCTAAAGCAACTCCCGTAGGAATTGATTGATTGTTTCTTGCTGCAACTCTTATTTTTCCTCTATTAATCATTGAGATTGATGTATCTAAAATAAATGGAATTTTAGAACCAGTAGGAGTTCCAAAACAAATTGGATTTGTTCCAAACAATGTTTTTAATGCACCATGTGGAGCAACTGCTGGGGGAGCATTTGTATAAATCATTGTAATTAAATTTTTCTTTACTGCTTGTTCTGCGTAATAACCAGACAAACCATAGTGACCACTATTTTTAACTGCTACCATTCCTATTCCAGTTTTTTTTGCATGCTTAATTGCAGTTTTAATTCCTAAATCAGCAGCTACAAATCCTATACTATTATTTGCATCAATATGAGAAATAGAGGGAGAAATTTTTTTAATTTTAATTTTTGGCTTTGGGTTAATTACTTTTTTAGAAATTCGATCACAATACATTTTAAGTCTTGACAAACCATGACCATAAGCGCCAACTAATTCTGCATTTATTAAAGCATTAGTTGATATTTTAGAATGTTCAGCACTTAAATTATATTTTTTAAAAATTTTATATACAAGATTATAAATTTTTTTATTTTTGATGTTCAATTAATTCCTCTATAATTTTTTTAGTATTGTATTTTTGCCTCCAATTAGGATAGTGTTTTTTAAATTTTGAAGTGTCCGAAATATACCATATATGATCTCCAACTCTTGGTATTTTAATATACTTCCTCTTTATCTTTAAATTGCATGATTTTTCAACTATATCCAAGGCTTCGATAACTGAACAATTTGAAAACCTTCCACCTCCAATATTATAGACTTCTCCATATTTAGGTTTTTTATAAAATTCCCAAAAACAATTAACTAAATCATTGCTATGTAAATTGTCTCTTACTTGTTTTCCTTTATATCCAATAAGATTGTATTTTTTTTTTAAAATACTAGCTTTAACCAAATAAGATAAAAATCCATGCAACTTAGCACCACTATGGTTTGGTCCGGTTATACATCCACCCCTAAAACAAACAGTTTTTAATCCAACATTTTTTCCATACTCTTGCACAATTAAATCAGCATAAGTTTTTGATACTCCGAAAAAACTATGTGTAGAATTGTCTATAGAAAAATTTTCTTTTATACCTTTATAATTTTTGTCTTTGGTTTTTAATTCCCACCTGGATTTTTTTTCTGTGATATTTAATTTATTTGGGCTGTCACCATAAACTTTATTTGTAGACATAAAAATAAAAGGTACATTAGAGCAGTATTTTTTTGTCAACTCTAAAAGATTTAATGTTCCAGTTGCATTTACATGAAAATCTAAAAATGGAAATTTTTTACCATAATCATGAGAAGGTTGAGCTGCACAATGTATTATAATTGATATTCTTTTTGAATATTTTTTAAATATTTTACTTAGTTTATCAAAATTCCTAATATCGATGTTTAAGTGTTTAAAATTCTTATTTTTTTTTAATAACTGTGCTTTAATCCAGTTAGTAGAACCATTTTTACCAAAAAAAAACTCTCTAAGATTATTGTCTATCCCAATAACATCAAATCCTTTTTCACAAAAAAAATTTACTGTTTCTGAACCAACTAATCCTGATGAACCGGTAATTATAGCTATAGTCATTAGAAGTATTTTTTTAAAGTTTTTTTATTTTTTGTTAACCAATCAAAAACATCCTTTACTATTTTGTTAATATTTTTTTCAGGTTTCCAATTATAATTTTTTGTCACAAGATTGTTATTTGTTACATAATAAGGAATATCATATATAGATGTTTTTGAAATCTTAGAAAATTTTATTTTATTTTTAGTTAATTTTTCACAAATACTAGTAAGTTGATTTAGAGAAGTGTAGCTTCTTTTAGATCCACCTACTGTAAATAATTTGTTGTTTATTTTTTTAAACTTTTTTATTTGCAAATATATTAAATTACATAAATCATCTATATGTAGCACATCTCTGACTTGATTTCCGTATCCTCCATAACCTATGTATTTCATTTTTTTTTTATTTAAATGTCCCCAAACCCATAAACTTACAAATCCTTGATCTTGTTTACCGAATTGCAAAGGTCCTGATATAACCCCGCAACGATTAATAATATATTTTAATCCAAAAGCATAAGAAAATTCTTCAATAAGCATTTCAGATGCTAATTTAGTAAATCCATAAATTGTCTTAGGTCCATTTATTGAATTTTTTTCTCCAAATATTTTTTTTATTTGTAATTTAAATTTTAATTTTTTTGATTTTAAAATTTTGTTTGTCTCAGAAATTGGAAATACTCTACTACTGGAAAGATAAATCAATTTAGATTTATCTTTTTTAATTTTTTTTAAAATATTAAATGTTCCAAGCAAATTAGTATTAAAAACTTTATCTATATCTTTTTTTGAAACCTCAACAGCTGCTTCAGCACAACAATCAATTATAAGATCGTATTTAGGTAATTTTTCAATTACTTTAAAACTTTCTATATTAATTTTAAAATTTTTAATTTTTTTTTTTTTTAATAAAGTTAAATTATATTTCGAGCCTTTTCTTGACAAGTTGTCTAAACTATGAACAACAAATCCTTTTGAATTTAAGTATAAACTTAAATTTGTTCCTACAAACCCACATCCACCAGTGACCAAGATTCTCATAAATAATTATTTCTTATTCAATAAAATTTTTTCTAGCAGGCAATAACATAATGTAAATATATACATTGATCCAATTTCTTTTATTTTAAATTTAGAGACACCTGTAGTTCTTCCATTCCAATTAATAGGTATAATTTTATATTTGTATTTCCTTGAAATTATTTTCAAAGGAAGTTCTAAAAAAATATTAAAATTTTCAGAAACAAGTGGCATTAATTTATTTAAAGTTTCTTTTTTATAAATTTTAAAAGCATTAGTAAAATCATTATAGTCGGTTAAAGTAATAATTTTTATTAAATTATTAGCTAATCTATTAAGTATAAGTTTGAAAAAAGGATAATTCTCAACTTTTGAAAATTTCGAAAATCTTGTTCCAAACACAGCATGTAGACTTTTATCTTTTTTAATTATTTTAAAATATTTGATTATATCATTTGTATCGTCAGATAAATCACACATAAATATGCATAAATATTCAGATTTAGATTTTCTGATACCAACATTTATTGCCGAACCTAACCCCTTTTTTTTATTTTTAAAAATTTTAATAAATCTATTTTTTTTTCTGATTTTATTTAGTTTTTGGTATGAATTATCAGTACTAAAGTCATCTATAAATATTAATTCAAATTTTATTTTTTTTTTTAATTGAATTAGTTTTTTAATTGTTAAATCGATTTGATCGTATTCATTGTAAACTGGAATAATAATTGATAAAGTTGTCATAATTACTCAATAAAGCAAAATACATTAAATGAAAATTAAAAAAGAAGGAATATTAATATATTTAATTATTTTTTTTTCTTTAATATTTTCACTTTTTGTTTGGGATAATATAAATTTAAAATTTATTGATCCTGAAGTTATTGGTATTTATTCGGAGAATAATTATCATAGTTTTAATGATATATTGCGTTATTTATTATTTATTTTATTACCTTCATTATCCTATTTGATTTCTAAGTTGTATTTTGACAAAAATTTTTTTCTTAAAATTAAGTTGTATTTATTAAATGGAGAAAAAAATGATGATAATCAATATCATCATAAAATTTCATTTATAATATTTTTTACCATTATTATTCTTTTTTTATTGAATTTTTTTTCAATTGAGTTTCCCAATCACAAAATAGATACTTATCATGATGGTCAAAGATTAAGCTCAGCATATCAAAGCTATATAGACAATTCTCTTTGGTCAAAATCTTTTGTTACAGTTGGTATTTTTTATGAAACATTATCTTCAAAATTTATTTGGCAAATTTTTGATCACATTTCTATTGGATTAGCAAGATATTCTGAAATAATTTATATTTTATTATTAAAAATACTATTAGTATGTGTTATTTATAATTTATTACACTTTGTAAAATTAAATTCTTTTTATAGAAATATTTTTTTTGTAATTAATGCTTTAGTAGCTAATCAGCTAACAGATTATAATTTATCTACAGTAGATTTAATTACATTTAGAGAAATACCAATAGTTATCTTAGCACTACTTTTCATTTTAATGTTGAGATTTAGCAATAATAAAATTTATTTGTTTATTATTTCTACAATGAGTGTTTTTTCAATGCTTTGGGGCATAGACAGAGGTTTAGTTTGTAATATTTTAATATTAATCATTTTGACATATTTTTTTCTCAAAAAAGATTATAGAAATTTTTTATTTTTAATTTCATCGATATTGGTTTCGTGGTCTATTTTTTTTATTTATGACAATAATGAGTTTTTCTATTTTTTTGAAAACACTTCATTAATTTATAATTATATGAATTATATACATGGGATAATGCACCCAATTCCATTTAGCGATGATCCTAATTCTGGGAGAGCTACAAAAACAATAATGTTAATTTTGTTGTGTCTTATGATTTCTCTTAAAATGATTTTTAAAAAAGAAACTCTTTTTAATAATAACCTTAAAAAATCTTTTTTATTGCTAAGTTTTATTTGTGTTTTGAGCTATATTTATGCTTTGGGAAGATCAGATGGATCACATATTAAACATACCTTTGGTTTTCCTTTATTAACAATCGGTTTATTCTTTTCTTATTACTTATGTTTTTTACTTGAAAGAAAAAATATAAAAACCCTCAATATATGCTCATTACTAATAATTATACCCTTTGTTTTTTTTAGTGTTTCGATAAACATAAAAAATCTTAATAATTTTGAAAAAAGATTTAACAATTTTATTTATCAAAGCGATGACTTTTTTTTGAGTGATGAAGAAAAAAAATTTATTAATCAGGCAAAATTAATTACTAATCAATATGAATGTATTCAATTATTTTCAAATGATGCTGCTTTTAATTATCTCTTAAGAAAAAAAAGTTGCACAAAGTATTATTTTGTTTGGAGTGCAACACCAAATAAAGTTCAACAAAAATTAATCAATGAATTAGGTAGTGCTAAATTAATAATAAAGGGTGGCGAAAAAAGTAATTGGGAGCTTCCTTTGGAAAAAAAACTTAATTTAGTGAATAAATATATAGATCAAAATTATAAAAAAAAAATAAGCATTTCTCAGTGGCAAATTTTTCTTAGGAACAATAGTTAATCTTATCCTTTACCACGCCAAGGAATAGTTTTATCTATTATTTTTCTTAATGTAATATCAAATAAAAGACCTAGTAGACCCATAATAATTATCGTAATCCAAATAACCTCCCACTGGAAGTATTTTTTCGCAACGTTTTCAACAAAACCAATACCTGTTGTACCTGCTAAAAACTCTGCAGCAACAAGTGTTCCCCAACACATACCAACAGCAACTCTAATTCCTGTAAGAATTTCAGGAAGGGAATTAGGGAAAATCACATATCTTAAAATTTGTTTTTTAGTAGCCCCTAAAGAGTGGGCAGCATGAATTTTTGATAATTGAGTTCCTGATGCACCAGCTCTTGCAGAAATAATCATAATCGATAACGAGACCATAAATAATAAAAATACTTTTCCAGAGTTATCAATTCCAAGTACAGAAATAATTAAAGGTGCCCATGCAAGAGGAGGTACAGGTCTGTAAAGTTCAATTAACGGATCAAAGAAACCTTTGGCAAATCTGTTTAGACCCATAAATAATCCTAATGGAACACCAATAATAATTCCAAAAACTAATCCTAAAAACACCCTCATAAAGGAGTCCCAGATATGTCCGTACGGAACGGGAACTTTCAGTAATTTAAAGTCACCTGTTGCAACTTTTAAAACATTACTTTTAAAGTTTTCTTTTACAACCCCATCTTTTGTATGAACTGGATATTTACCAGGCAATATATCAGCTATCCAATCTGGTAAAATGAAGCCTATCATTTTACTGACATCAACCATTTCAATCCATAAAAGAGGAACATTTTTGTATCCAACACTTGGTTTTGATAGTTCCACAAATTTATTAAATGTATCAGATGGTTTAGGCAGCCATCTACCAGAACCTTGTTCAGAACAAGTTGCTCCACTTGCTACAATTGTTCCTGAAGGAAACAAAAGAATATCAATTAATCTTAATCCACCTTGTTCTTTGTTTTGCAATTCATCAAACTCTAAGATGGCTTCTTGCATTTCATTTAAAGCATTAGGCGGATAAATGCTTGCAAATTCTATTCTTCTTGCAATTTTAACGATATTTTTTGCATAGTCAGATGCTATCTCACCATTATCATCTAAACTTTTTCTATAAGCTTTAATATCATCTTTTAATTGTTTTATTGCGCTTTTGAATAATGGATTATGATTTCTTAATTTAAAAAACTTGTCATTTATTAAACTTAGTTCTTTTGCCGCTGCATGAAATTTTAACCCTTTTTTAGTCTGAGGAGCAGTTGGAATCTCGATAGTGTTTTCTATTGACCCACTCCCAGAATCTATAGTGACAATTCCCCAACCACCCTGTTCATCAATAAGTTTTTGTCTTTCAATTTTTTGAGCGTCTGTTTCAAAAGGATAATTTTCCTTTTGAAAACTAATACTGAGTTGCTTTATTTGTTCAGTCATTTCTTGAATTTTTATTTTGGTATCTATTTCTATTAATTCTTCACTAGTTAAGAATGGAATTAATTTAGAAGTTCTATCAATGTAACTTACTAGAATTGTTTTTTGTTGGTCATTTAGATCTGGAGATGCTTTTATTTCATTTGCAATTTTTACAAGATTTTTATTTTCAATTTTTATAATTGATGTACTTTTGAACTCTCTCTCTTCAATAGGAAATTGATATTTTAAACCTAATAATGATTCATTTATTTTAGCAACTTGACACAATTCGTTTGCAGATTTTGGATAAAAACCTCTTGCTATATCCCATGAATAATAAAGCCACAGTATTAATATTACACTACTACCAACAATTACCCAGTGCGTTCCACCTTTTGCTCTTTCTGGATTACCAAATACAGCATCAACTTTTTCAGTTTTAATTAATCTTCTTCCATAAAGAATGCATCCAATAATAGATACTCCAATTAGTATTGTTATAAATTGGGTTAGCATTAATTATCTTTTCCCATTATTTCTTCTTCCATGTTCCAGATCATGGATAAAATTTCTTCTCTAGTAGATGAAAATTCTTTATTTTTTTTAATTTCTCTTAAATCTTGTGTAAGACCCATTTCTGCAAATGGAAGATTGTATTCTTTATGTATTCTTCCTGGTCTTGGTGCCATAACATATAATCTTTCACCAAGTAAGAGAGCTTCCTCCACGGAGTGAGTAATTAAAATAATAGTTTTTCCGGTTTCTTTCCAAATTTTTAAAACTAATGACTGCATCTTTTCTCTTGTTAATGCATCTAAAGCCCCTAATGGCTCGTCCATTAAAATTAGATCAGGATCATTTATTAAACATCTTGCAAGAGCAACTCTTTGTTGCATACCACCTGACAATTGATAAGTGGGAGTGTTACCAAATCCTTTCAAACCAACTATATCTAGCCATTCTTCAACTTTATTAGCTGTAAATTCAGGATTTTCTTTTTTCATCCTAAGTCCGAAATTTACATTCTCAGCTACTGTTAACCATTCAAACAAAGCACCTTGTTGAAATACCATTCCTCTTTCAACACCAGGCCCATCAATTTCATTATTATTTAATGTAATTTTTCCTGAAGTAGGTCTTAAAAATCCAGCAGTAATGTTTAGTAAAGTTGTTTTTCCGCAACCAGAAGGACCAAGAACCGTAAGCAACTCTCCTTGTTTTAAAGTAAAACTTACATCCTTAAGCGCATGAACTGTTTCTCCTTTTGGAGTTTTGAAAATCATATTTAGATTTTGAGAAACAAGATCACTCATAGTGTCCTTATATTTGAAATTTTTAAAAAAAAATAGGCACTAATTATTAAATCAGTGCCTATTTAAAAAGTTTTAAACCTTTAAAATTATAAAGGTAAGAAACTTGTATCTACGTTTCCTTTTGGAGTTCCCATTCCATCCAAGAAACCAGCTAGATTACCACTCTCCATAGATTTTTTAGTTTCTTCAGGAGTTAAGAATTTAAATCCATCTAAAGTGCCTTTCATTTTTGATACTTCCATCGCAGATGCTTTAGACATAGAATTCATATCGCTTTTACCTGAATTATATCTTGCATTAGCTTCATGAGTAACTTCAACAAAAGTCCTTACCATACCTGGATTTTCATTCATAAACTTATTAGTTACAGAAGTAATATCTATACCTAGAATACCTCCAGCTCTAGCTTCCTCAACTGAAATTAATCTAGAACCAACTTCTGTAGCTGCTGCAATTGAATTACCACCAAATAAACATGCCATTGCAACGTCACCACTTACTAAAGCTGCAGCTCCATCTTCTGGAACCATATCAATAACAGTCATTTTGCTTGGATCGGCACCAACAATTTCCATACTTGCAGTAAAAACATAATCAGCCATAGTACCTAAAGGTACTGCAACTTTTTTACCCTCTAATTCACTAGCGTTTGCTTTTGTAATTCCAGAAGCGTTAGACGTAACACATGTAGTTCCACCCATTCCGTATTCCATAGCAATATCAATTAGTTTGATAGGTGCATTAGATTTTACAGCATTGATAAAAGGCACTAAACCTTGTGAGTAAGAAATATCAATATCTCCTGCTAGCATGGCTTCTGTCATTTCCACACCAGTATTGAAGCTTGTCCACTTGACTGGAACTCCTAAAGCTTTTGAGTAATTTTTCTTCATCATGTCCTCTAGGTTTGGACTTGGCCATTCTAGAAAGTATGCAACTCTAACTTCATTTGCAGCTGAATTAGCAACTGAAATTGATAGGTTAAGTGCAAAAATAGATCCTAGAATGAAACTTAGTATTTTTTTCATTTATTCCCCTATGTTTAATTAATTAAATTCTGGATATTTAAATTCAAATTGAGCCCGAAGTAAAACAAAAAAGAAAGTTTATACAATCATTGGTTGTGTCAATAATGTGGTAGTTAATCCATTAATTTTAGTCTAAAGAGGATTTAAGATTTAAATTAAAATATTTTATAGAAATAAATTTTTATGAGCACACAAAACAAAACAGCAATTCCAAATTCTTTAAATGAGCACTGGATGCCATTTACATCTAACAAAGATTTTAAAGAGAACCCAAGATTGATTGTTGAAGCTAAAGGTGTGTATTTAAAAAACCATCAAGGACAAACTCAGATTGATGCAAGTTCAGGATTATTTTGTAATCCTTTAGGACATGGTAGAGAAGAAATTATTGAAGCAATAACAAACCAATTAAAAACTTTAGATTATTGTCAACCTTTCCAACAAGGATTTGGCGGATCATTTGAATTAGCTACAAGAATTTCAAAACATACTCCAGGAAACTTAAATAGAATGTTTTATACTATTTGTGGTTCAACAGCTGTTGAAACAGCAATTAAAATTGCAATCGCTTATCATAGAGCAAGAGGTGACAGCCAAAGATTTAGATTTGTTGGTAGAGAGAGGGGTTACCATGGAATGAATATTGGCGCGACTTCTGTTGGTGGTATGGTTAACAATGTAAAAACTTTTGCAAGTGTTTTAATGCCAGGCGTTGTTCATATGAGACATACACATTTACCAGAACATAAATTTGTAAGTGGTCAACCAGAAACAGGTGTTGAGTTAGCAGAGGATTTAGAAAGAATTTGTATGAACTTTGGAGCTGAAAATATTGCAGCTTGCATTGTTGAACCTATTGCAGGATCAACAGGTACATTAGTTCCACCAAAAGGATACTTGCAAAGATTAAGAGAGATTTGCGATAAACATGGAATACTTTTAATTTTTGATGAAGTAATCACTGGTTGGGGAAGAACTGGATCTCCATTTGCATCACAAGAGTATGGAGTAACTCCAGACATGATGACAATGGCAAAAGCGACTACTAACGGAATAAGTCCAATGGGAGTTGTTGCTTGCAAGGAAGATATTTATGATGCTATTGCAGAAAATGCTCCTAAAGGAACTATAGAATTATTTCATGGTTATACTTATTCAGGAATACCAATTTCTGTAGCTGCTGGTTTAGCTGTACAGGATATTATTGAAAAAGATGATATTTTTAATAGAGCAAAAAATTTAGCACCTTATTTCCAAGAAGGTTTAATGTCTTTAAAAGATATTGATGTTGTTGATAACATTAGGGGATATGGAATGATGGGCGGAATAGATATTGTTATGGACAAAAAACCAGGTGCAGCAGGATTTACTTGTTTCAAACATTGTTATGAGGCAGGAGTAAATTTTAAAGCTACAGGTGATTGTTTAATCATTGCTCCAATGTTTATTTGTGAAAAAAAACACATTGATGAGATTATTGAAAAACTTCGAACTGGAATAACAAATTACGCAAAAAGTAAAAAGAATTAATTTTCGTTTATGAAAATTGGAGTTCCTAAAGAAATAAAACCTCAGGAAAATAGAATTGGTTTAACACCTGACAGTGTTAAAACTTTAGTTTCTGAAGGACATGAAGTTTTAGTTGAAAATAATGGTGGATTTGAAGCAGGTTTTGATAATGATCAATATTTAAATGCTGGTGCTAAAATAGCAGACTCAGCAGCTGATATTTTTAATGATGCAGAAATAATTGTTAAAGTTAAAGAACCTCAAAAAGTAGAAGTTGATATGATTAGAGAAAATCAAATAGTATACACTTATCTACATTTAGCCGCTGCAAAAAAATTAACTGAGGGATTAATAAAATCTAAAAGTATTAATATAGCTTACGAAACAGTTACTGATGATAATGGAAGACTACCTTTACTTGCTCCAATGAGTGCTGTTGCTGGTAGAATGTCAGTACAAGCAGGGGCACATTGTTTAGAGAAAAACCAAAGTGGTAGAGGTTTGCTTTTAGGGGGTGCACCAGGTGTAACAGGTGGTACAGTAGTTATATTAGGCGGAGGAGTTGTTGGAGAAAATGCTGCGGTGATTGCAACTGGTATGCAAGCAAAGGTTCATATTGTAGATAAATCTGAGGCTAGATTAAAACAACTAGTTGAAATGTTTGGAGATAAAATTATTCCAGAACAAAGCGACAAAACTGATTTAGAAAAATTAGTTGCTGAAGCTGATTTATTAGTTGGTGGAGTGTTAATCCCTGGTGCAGAAGCGCCAAAATTAATTACTAAAGAAATGATTAAAACAATGAAAAGAGGATCTGTAATTGTTGATGTTGCTATAGATCAAGGAGGATGCGTTGAAACAAGTAAACCAACGACACATGGTGACCCAACTTATATAGTTGATGATGTAGTTCATTATTGTGTGGCAAATATGCCAGGTGGAGTACCCAGAACATCTACATTGGCATTAAATAATGCAACCTTACCTTTTTTAGTTAAACTAGCTAACAAAGGTTATCAAAAAGCATTAAGTGAAGATAAAAACTTTTTAGCAGGTTTAAATGTTCATAAAGGTCAAGTAACTTACAAAGCAGTTGCTGATGTCTTTGGACATAGTTTTGTAGAACCTGGAGAAGCTATCAAACATTAGAAATGGAAAAAAACTATCCTTCAGGTGTAAAGGTAGTTGTAATAGGGGGTGGCGTTGCTGGCACCTCTTGTGCTTACCATTTAGCAAAGTTTGGTTGGAAAGATGTAGTTTTATTAGAAAGAGATCAATTAACCTCTGGTACAACCTGGCATGCAGCAGGTTTAATAGGGCAATTAGGAGCAACCTCTACAATTACAAAATTAAGAAAATATTCTTTAGATCTTTACAAAGAGTTAGAAAAAACAACAGGATTATCTACTGGACTCAAACAAAATGGAGCAATAACTGTTGCATCATCTAAAGAAAGGATGCAGGAATTATTAAGACAAGCAACGACAGCACAGCTATCTAATGTTGAAGTTGAGGTTTTAAATCAACAAAGAATAAAAGAATTATATCCAGTAGTAAAAAACGAGGATCTAGTAGGCGGTGTATATATGCCAAAAGATGGTCAGGCGGATCCTGTTGGAGTAACCAATGTATTGGCTAAAGCTGCTAAAATGCTAGGTGTTAAAATATTTGAGAAGTCGCCAGTAAAAAAAATCTTAGTAAAAAATAAAAAAATATGTGGTGTTGAAACTTTTCAAGGAAAAATTGATTGTGAATATGTAGTTTTAGCTACAGGAATGTGGTCTAGACAAATTGGAGAAGATATTGGTGTTAGTGTTCCATTGTATCCTAATGAACACTTCTATGTGATTACTGAACCAATGAAAGATCTTCCTAAAGATTTACCTGTCTTAAGAGATTATAATTCTTGTCTTTACTTAAAAGAAGATGCTGGAAAAATGTTAGTTGGAATTTTTGAACCTAATGCAAAACCAGCTTTTAAAGACAGTGGAAGAGTTCCTGACGATTTTTCATTTGGAGAATTTCCTGATGATTTTGATCATTTTGAACCTTATCTTGAAAAATCTTTTCACAGACTTCCAATATTAGAAAACGCTGGTATAAGAAAATTTTTTTCAGGACCTGAATCATTTACTCCTGATACTCAATATTTACTTGGAGAAACACCCGAAGTAAAAAACTTATATACTTGTTGTGGTTTTAATAGTATCGGAATAGCAAGTTCTGGAGGAGCAGGAAGAGTAACTGCAGAATGGATGATTAACGGTCATATAAATGAAGATTTATTTTCGCTAGATATAAAGAGATTTCAAAAGTTTCATTCATCTAAAAAATTTATAATGGATAGGGTTACCGAAACCTTAGGAGATTTATATGGTATGCATTGGCCGCATAAACAACACGAAACTTCAAGAAATGAAAAATTATTACCTTATCATGAAGAATTAAAAAAAGAAGGTGCATGTTTTGGTGTAGCAGGAGGATTTGAAAGACCTATGTGGTACTCTTTAAACGGAGAAGAGCCAAAATATAATTATAATTTTAATTATCAAAATTGGTACCCATCCGCAAAACACGAAACAATAAATGCCAGAAAAAATGTTGGACTTTTTGATTTTTCAACTTTTTCTAAATTTGATTTAAAAGGTGAAAAAACTCATAGCGTATTACAAAAAATTTGTACATCTAATATCAAAAATGAAATTGGCAAAACTACCTATACACACATGCTAAATGAGGACGGTGGTATTGAAACAGATCTAACAGTTGTCTGTATTTATAAAAATCATTTTAGAATAGTAAGTTCAGCAGCAACCAGAGAAAGAGATAAATTTCATATTTTAAAATATTTATCTGAAGATGTTGAATTTTCTGATGTTACAGAAGAAATTTGTTGTCTTGGTTTATTTGGCCCTAAAAGTAGAAACATGATTCAAAAGATAAGCAGTGATGACTTTACTTCTGAAAATTTTAAATTTGGTACTGGTAAAAACATAAATATACATGATATTAAAGTTTGGGCACAAAGAATATCTTATGTAGGTGAGCTTGGGTTTGAATTATATGTAAATAAAGAAGATGCTTTGGATTTATATAAAATTTTAATTACCGAAGGTAAAAACTTTGGCTTATCTCATTGTGGTATGCATGCAATGGATATAATGAGAATGGAAAGTGGTTTTTTACATTGGGGCCATGATATTTCACCAGAAGAAAATCAGTATCAAGCAGGTTTAAATTTTACCATCAGTTATAAAAAAAATGTTAATTTTATAGGTAAAGATGCTTTATTAAAGATCAAAGATAAGCCATTAGATAAAAGAATGATCATGTTTACTCTAAAGGATAGTAAACCTGGTGAACCTTTGTTGTTACACGAGGAACCTATTTATTTAGATGATAAAATCATTGGAAGAACCACTTCAGGAAATTATTCATTTTGCTATGATAAAAATTTATCATTTGGTTATGTTAATTCAGGAAACACAATAGGTACGCTTAAAGATAGAAATTTGTTCATAGAAGTTGAGAAGATCAAATATCCAATCGAAATTCTTTCAAAACCACTAAATACAAAAGATTTTAGAAAAATTTAGTTAATTTTAATTTTATTGTATTTTAGTTAATTAGCTGGTTAAATGAATTGTGAAAAAAAACAATCAAGATACATCATTCTTTAATACTGATATCGCTAGAAATAAAGATTTTGAAGTAGATAAGATTAAAACTACTAATGTAAATATTTTATTAAATAGAGTTCGATTAGATCAAAAAAGAACTTTAAAAAAAAGAATTGTTTTTTCAATTATTTTAGCTGGTTTAGTTAGCTCATTAGCTATTTATTTTATTATTTAGTTAAGAATTTGATTTAAAAAAGTTTATTGAAACAATAAAGATTTATATTATAAACCATTTATCAATTAAGGCGGGGTAGCTCAGTTGGTTAGAGCGCGGGACTCATAAGCCCGAGGTCAGTGGTTCGATCCCACTTCCCGCTACCATAAATTATGAAAGATATTTATATAACTTGGGAAGATTATCACAACAAGATAGAGCAATTGGCTAAAAAAGTTCATGAAGATAATTTAAAATTTAATCAAATTATTTGTATTGCAAAAGGTGGATTAAGAGTAGGAGATGTTTTTAGTAGACTTTTTAATGTGCCTTTAGCCATCTTATCAGTTGAATCTTACCATGGTGATAGTGATGATATTAAAAACCAACAAGGTCAATTTACTTTTTCAAGAGATTTAGCAAAAACTACTCCAAATTTGGGTTCACATGTTTTATTGGTTGATGACTTAGCGGACTCAGGGAAAACTTTAATAAAAAGCATTAAATGGTTAGAGCATTTTTATGGATTTTATTTAGAAGAAAAAATTAAAACGGCAGTTATATGGCATAAATCAACTTCAAAATTTAAACCTGATTATTCTGTAGATTATTTAAAAGATTCCCCATGGATTCATATGCCTTTTGAGAAATACGAAACTACAAATATAAAAGATTTTAAGTTTGAAAAATAAATTATTTAATTAAACTATCATTAAATTGACTGGATACTCTAACGAAGGTTGTGCATTTACTTAATTGTTTTAGTGAGGGTGCACCAACATAAGTACAACTACTTCTTACACCGCCAAGAATATTTAAAATAGTATCGTTTATTTTGCCTCTATATTTTACCCTTACTTTTCTTCCTTCACTACTTCGATAATCTGATAGTCCACCATAATGTTTTTTATTAGCAACCTCTGAACTAGATCCATAAAACTCTATATATTTTTCTCCATTAACTTTAACAATTTTACCGTTTCCTTCATCATGTCCAGCTAACATACCTCCAAGCATAACGAAATCTGCACCTCCTCCAAAGCCTTTAGCAACATCACCAGGGCATGTACATCCGCCATCTGCAATAACATGCGCGCCAAGTCCATGTGCTGCATCAGCACATTCGATTACCGCACTTAATTGAGGATAGCCAACACCAGTTTGTATTCTTGTTGTACAAACACTTCCAGGCCCAATTCCAACTTTAACAATATCTGCTCCACTTAAAACTAATTCTTGAGTCATATCTGCAGTTACTACATTTCCAGCGATGATTGTTTTGGTAGGATATTTATCTCTTACTGATTTAATAAAATTAGTAAAATGTTCTGTATATCCATTTGCAACATCTATACAGATAAATTTAAAAAAACTAAATTCTTTTAATACCTTGTCTAAATTTTGAAAATCTTCTTTTTTTATTCCAACGCTAAGTGCAATATTAGGATATATTTTTTTTATATTTTTGCTTTGTTTAATTTTTTTAACATCATGTTGTTTTGTTAAAGATGTAATCATTCCATATTCATTCAATTTTTCAGCCACACTTAGTTCTCCAACCCCATCCATGTTTGCTGCCATTATTGGAATACCTGACCATTCGTTTTTACTATATTTAAAACGATAAGTTCTTAATAGATTAACATCTTTACGACTTTTAAGAGTGCTTCTTTTGGGTCTAAACAATACATCTGAATAATCGAGCTTTAATTCTTCTTCAATTCTCATAATTTATAAAGTTATTATTATTAAAACTTATTTCAAATTAATTTATACCCTGTGGATAAGTAAAATAATGATTATTTTGACAACAATTTCTTTAGTTTTGAAATATTCATAGTCTGTTTTGGAGGTAATTTTGATTTTTTATTCATTTTAATTTTTTTTATTTTTTTATTGTAAGATTTAGCAAATGAATAAACTGATTGAGATTTACCTCCTATGTTTATAATTCCTTTTTGTTTAATAATTTTAGGTAGAATTTTAACAACATCCTCGTGAAACATAAAGTTTGTTTCTAAATTAGTATAAGCCTTTTTATATGCGAAAGGTTTTTCTGTCATAGTTAGTCTTAAAATAAGGGAGTTCTTATACATTCTAACAGCACATTCCCCCCCTAATTTAGATAATCCATAATTATTAAAAGGTTTTACTGGATCAAGTTCAGAATAATTTCCTTTAATACCTTCATAAACATAACCTGTAGAAAAATAAATCAATTTTAAATTATTTTTTTTACAAATTTTAGTAATGTTTGATGTGCCAATGATATTTATATCAATACTGTTTATTATATCTTTTTCATGAATATTCATTGGCCTAGAAAGTGCAGCGCAATGCATAATTATTCTGGGTTTGGTTTTTTTTATTATCTTCTCAATTGAATTTATATTTAAAATATTACATTCTTTTTTTGTTGCAAAATAGAAATTTAAAATTTTATTTTTTGATTTTAATACTTTTGCAAATTTTCCATTTCCCCCTGTAACTAAAATAAGATCTTTCATTATAAGTATATTTCTTTATATTTTTGAAAAGTAATTCCCTTTTTATCTTTTTTTGAAACAATTTTTTGTTTATTGGGCCATTTTATTTTAAAATCTTTATCATTAATATCAATTGTAACTTCATTATTTTTCTCTCTATATTTTGTGCAACTATAAATTACATAATTTTCTTTTTCTAAACTTTGAAATCCATGGGCAAAACCCTCAGGTATAAAAATAGATTTTGTGTTTTTTTCACTTAAAATACAACTATATACTTTCCCAAAAGTCTTGGAATTTTTTCTTAAATCAATTGCAACATCAAAAACTTTTCCTTTAATGACAGTTACAAACTTACCTTGAGAATTTTTAGTTTGAATATGAAGTCCTCGAACAACATTTTGCTTTGAATAAGACATTACTAAAAAAGGAAATTTTTTTTTTAATTTATTTTCTCTTATTATTTCTTTAAAATAACCTCTCTGATCTTTAAAATTTTTATTTTTTATTAAAAATAGATCTTTAAACTTTCTTTTTATCACTATGATATTATTTTTTTAAGATATTTAGAATATTCACAATTTCCATAAAATTTTATAGCTTTAATAATATCTCCTTTTTCAATCCATTTATTGTTTAAAGCTATTTCCTCAAGACAAGCTATTTTAAATCCTTGTTGATTTTCAATAGCTGAAACAAAATTTGTAGTTTTATAAAAATCTTCAATAGATCCTGTATCCAGCCAAGCACCACCTCTACCAAGAAATTCTGCAGATAGTTTATTGTGTTTTTTATATTTATTTAATAGATCTACTATTTCTAACTCATTTCTTTTTGATGGTTTTAGTTGTTTTGCAAATTTAACAACTTTATTATCTAAAAAATATAATCCTGTAATTGCTTGATTTGATATAAATTTTTTGGGTTTCTCTTTTATAGAAATAATTTTTTTACCTTTAACAACAGCTACACCAAAATTCTCAGGATTGATTACTCTGTGAAGGACTACTTTTGCTCCATTTTTAATTTTTATACAGTGATTGAGCATCTTACTTAACGACTGACCATAAAAAAAATTATCACCTAAAATCATTGCAACATTATCTTTTTTGATAAAATTTTCTCCCAATATAAAGGCGTCTGGTAACCCTCTTGGTTTATCTTGCTCTAAAAATGAAATCTTAATTCCAAATCTTTTTCCATCTGGAATTATTTTTTTATATTGTCCAAGTTGTCCTTTATTAACAATGATCAATATATTTTTTATTTTAGCCAACATTAAAATTGACAAAGGATAAAAAATTAATGGTTTATCATAAATAGGTAACAATTGTTTATTCACTGCTTTGGTAATTGGGCTCATTCTTGTGCCCTTACCTCCTGCTAAAATTATTCCTTTTTTTATCATTTATTTCCTAATCTTTTATGAATATCTTTTTTTTTTAAAGAATTGTAATACATTTTATTATTATTATACCAATCAAAAGTAAGTTTTATACCTTTGTTAAAATTTATTTTTGGCACCCAATTTAATTCTTTTTTGATCTTGTTACTATTAAGAGCATATCTAACATCATGTCCAGGTCGATCTTTGACAAAATTAATTTTCACATTTTTTCCGATATTAATTTTATTTTTTGCTATGTTTAAAAGTTTTTTAGTTACTTCTAAATTATTAAGATTTTTATTTGAACCTATATTGTAAAAACTTCCAGCCTTACCTTTTTGATATACTTTAATCAAAGCTTCACAATGATCCTTTACATAAATCCATTCTCTTGAATTTAAGCCTTTTCCATATATTGGCAGAGTTTTGTTGTTTAAAATATTATAAATTAATTTAGGAATTAATTTTTCTGGGTGTTGTTTTGGACCATAATTATTTGAGCAATTAGTAACAACAGCATTGATTTTATAGGTCCTTACATACGAACTTACAAGGTGATCAGAAGCCGCCTTACTCGCAGCGTAAGGTGAACTAGGCTTATACTGATAAATTTCTGATGATCTACCATTTAAAACGTCACCATAAACTTCATCTGTAGAAATATGAACAAGTTTTGATTTATACCGCTTTGAAAAATTTTTGAAACATTCTAATAAATTATATACACCAACAATATTACTTTTGATAAAGTTATCTGGATTGTCTATAGATCTATCTACATGCGTTTCAGCAGCAAGGTTGAAAATACAACTAGGCTTGTACTTATTAAGAATATTTAAAATTTTTTTATTTGATATATCACATTTAATAAATTTATAGTTTTTGAGATTTTTAAAATTTTTTGTATTATAAAAATTAGAAGAGTAAGTGATTTTATCTAAATTTATTACAAAAAATTTTTTCTTAATTAAAATATCAATTAAATTGCTACCAATAAATCCAAGACCACCTGTTACAATTATTTTTTTCATCTGAAATTATTTTTTACATTACTAAAAAGTATTAGTATAGTTGAATAAACATATCTTATGTCAATATCTAGGCAAAATTTAACTGTAGTGATAGTTAGTTTTATGAGTGAAAACGTAATTCATGATTGCATACAATCAATTCCTGAAGATATAAAAATTATTGTCGTTGATAATTCAAACAACTATTTATTTAAGGAAACAATAGAAAAAAAATATTCCAACACCACCTGTATTTTATCAGAAAATGTAGGTATGGGATCTGGTAATAATTTAGGGTTGAGACAGGTATTAACTGATTTTGCATTTATATTAAATCCAGACGTAATTCTTAAAGAAAAAACTATAGATGAGATTATTAATGCATCAAGTATTTTAACTTCTTTTGGTGTTATAGCTCCAATTCTAGATGAAGAAAATTTTCCAAACTTTAAACCTTATAATCAAAAAATTTTGTCAAACATTGGTTCTGAACCATTTAAAGTAAAAAGTGTAGATGGATTTGCAATGCTTTTAAATTTAAAAAAAATAAATAATTTAAATAATTTTGAAAATTTTAAATATTTTGATGAAAATATTTTTCTTTATTTAGAAAACGACGACCTATGTAAAAGAATTACAGATAATAATGAGAATATTTATATTGTTCCAAAATCTAAAATTAAGCATCTTGGTGCAAGTGCAGTTGACAAAAAATACGCTCATCAAATTGAGCTGTCGAGAAATTGGCACTGGGTATGGTCAAAATTTTACTTTAATAAAAAGCATTATGGTTTTTTGAACTCTTTATTAACATCTTTGCCTACTTTTTTTTCTGCTGTAATTAAATATCTTTTTTATTTTTTATTTAATAAAAAAAAAAAAGAAATTTATCTTCATAGAGCAAAAGGATTTTTAAATGCAATTTTAGGAAAAAAATCTTTTTTCAGACCAACAATTAAAATTAGTGACCAGGAAAATCTATAAGATTTTCAACCTTATAATTTTTTTTATTTAAATTATCTGATCCACCAAGATCAAATAAATTGATCACAAAAATAAAAGCAGCTACTTTCCCTTTTGAAATTTCTACGAGTTTTGCTGCAGCTTCGGCAGTACCACCAGTTGCTATTAAATCATCGATTATTAAAACTGAATCATTTTCGTTTATAGAGTCTTTATGAACTTCTATAGTTGCGGTTCCATACTCTAACTCAAAATCAATTGAGTGAACTTCCGCAGGTAATTTATTTTTTTTTCTAAGCATTATAAAAGGTTTTTTCAAAATATATGAAACTGCTGATGCGAAAACAAAACCTCTTGATTCAATTGCAGCAATTTTGGTGAAATTAAATTTTTTTGATCTTTCAATTATTTGATTAATAGTTTCAGAAAACGCACCCTCATGTTTTATTAAAGTTGTAATATCTCTAAATAAAATACCCTTTTTAGGATAATCAGGAATTGATCTAATATATTCTTTTAAGTTCATAATAGTTAATTATAAAAGTATAAATAAATATTTTTTAAATTATGACAACCAATAAATTAGCAATAATAGGAGGAAGTGGTCTTTATGATGTTGAGGATTTTAAAGATAGAGAGTTGCTTCAATTAAATACCCCTTGGGGCAAACCATCAGATCAAATATTAAAAACTAAATATAATGGTAAGGAAGTTTACTTTTTACCAAGACATGGCCGAGGACATTTTATTAGCCCATCTAACATTAATTTTAGAGCAAATATAGATGCACTTAAACAACTTGGAGTTACTGATGTTGTTTCTGTATCAGCTGTAGGTTCTCTTAAAGAAGATTTGCCTCCTGGAAAATTTGTAATTGTAGATCAATTTATTGATAGAACCTTTGCGAGAGTAAAAACATTTTTTGATGATGAGATAGTGGCTCATGTATCAATGGCTCATCCTACCTCTAGTGGATTAATGAATGCATGTGAGGATGCTATTAAAAAATCAAATATAGATTATCAAAGAAACGGAACCTATGTAGTTATGGAAGGACCTCAATTTTCAACATTAGCAGAGTCTAATTTATATAGATTATGGAAGGCTGACGTAATTGGAATGACTAATATGCCAGAGGCAAAGCTAGCAAGAGAGGCTGAAATTAGATATGCGTCAGTTTCGATGGTAACAGATTTTGATTGTTGGCATCCAGATCATGAAAATGTTGATGTTCAAAAAGTAATTAAAGTTTTATTAGGTAACGCTGAAAAAGCAAAAGTAATGATTAAAAATTTAATAGATAATTATGAAAATCACATTGACCCTGACGATCCAGCAAACAATTGTTTAGATGTAGCAATAATTACAGCTCCTGAAAAAAGAACAAAAAAAACAATTGATAAATTAAAAACTGTAGCAGGTAGAGTGTTAAATAAATGAGAATAGAGGGAAAAGAGTATCGAACTATTTGGTTTGAAAATAATGTTGTTAAGATTATTGATCAAACAAAACTTCCTCATCAATTTGTAATAAAAGAACTAAAAACTGTAAATGACGCAATTAATGCAATTAAAGTTATGGAGGTAAGAGGAGCACCTCTAATTGGAGGTACAGCTGCTTATGGTCTAGCTTTGGCAGTTCAAGAAAATAATGATCCAGAATTTTCAAAAAAGAGTGCAAAAGAACTTATTCAATCAAGACCTACTGCTATTAATTTAAAGTGGGCTGTAGACCGAATGATGAAAAAATTAGCAGGAATTAATAGCAATAAAATTTTAGATATTGCTTTAAATGAAGCAAAAGAAATATGTGATGAAGATGAAAAGTTTTGTGAAAATATTGGTACTAATGGGCTTAAAGTTATTGAGGAAATTTATAAAAAAAAAAAAGATACAGTTAATATTTTAACTCATTGTAATGCAGGTTGGTTAGCAACAATTAATTGGGGAACAGCAACCTCACCAATTTATCATGCTCATAAAAAAGGGATTCCAGTTCATGTATGGGTAGATGAAACTAGACCAAGGAACCAAGGTGCAAATTTAACTTCATATGAATTAAATGAGGAAGAAATTTCAAATACTATTATTGCTGACAACACTGGTGGAATTTTAATGCAGAGAGGCGAGGTAGATATGTGTATTGTTGGTACTGATAGAACTTTATCTAATGGAGATGTTTGTAATAAAATTGGAACTTATCTTAAAGCATTAGCTGCCCACGATAATAATGTTCCTTTTTATGTTGCCCTACCAAGCTCAACAATTGATTGGGAAATTAATAATGCGAAAGATATCCCAATTGAAGAAAGAAATTCAGAGGAATTATCTCATGTTGAGGGTATTGACGAGAATAATCAACTTAAGAAAGTTTTGATATATCCTAAAAAAAGTAATGCAAAAAATTTAGCTTTTGATGTTACTCCTGCAAAATATGTTACGGGTTTGATTACTGAAAAAGGAATATGTGAGGCTTCAACACAAGGATTAAAAGAATTATTCAAATGAAAAATCTAAAGGAAAGAGAAGAAGTAATTGAATATTCTGTTAAACTTAATACAACAAATTTATCTCCTTTAAGATCAGGAAATATTTCAGTCAGAGGTATTGAGGATGGAATTGAGGGTTTTTTTATCACTCCATCAGGAAAGAAATATGAATTATTAGAGCCAGAGGATATTGTTTTTTTATCTTTAACCGAGGAAAAAGACTTCTTATCTTGGTTTAATTCAGGAAAAAATCCATCATCTGAATGGCGTTTTCACCAAGATATTTATAAAAACAAGTGGGAAGCAAAAGCAATAGTCCATGCTCATTCACCCAATGCTACAGCAGTATCTACTCATGGAAGATCTATTCCACCATTTCATTACATGATTGCTCTTGCTGGTGGTGAAGATATTAGATGCTCTGAATATGCAACTTTTGGTACCCATCAACTTTCAGTCAATATGATTAAAGCATTAAAAGATAGAAAGGCATGTCTTATGGCAAACCATGGACAGGTTGCATTTGGAGAAAATTTATCTAAAGCTTTTGAACTTGCACAAGAGGTAGAAAATATTTGCCATCAATATATTATTGCTTTAAAGATGGGTGAACCTAAGAATCTTTCATTAGCTGAAATGAAAAAAATCTTAGAAAAAGTTAAAAATTATAAAAGTAGTTAGTTATATGACTAAAGTTGGGGAGCATATTACTCTAGATATTATTGGAACAACTAAAGAGTATGATCCGTCTGTATTTGAAAAAGTAATTAATGATATTGCAAAAGCTGCAAAAGTAACAATTTTAAATATTTCAAAATATAAATTTGAACCCCAGGGTTTTACAATTCTTGCTTTATTAGCTGAAAGTCACATTAGTTTTCACACATTTCCTGAAAAAGGAATAATAAGTTTTGACTTTTTTACATGTGGAAAAGTTAGTCCATCTGTCGCAATAGAAATAATAAAGAAAGAATTTGAACATAAAAGAATAGTTAAAAAAGAATTTAATAGAGACTCAAAATCTCTTTATCATGACATCTATAGTTCACCAGGCTTACAAAAATCATATGTAGTGAATGATGTTTTAGAAGATTTTAAATCTAAAGTTGGTCAACATATAGAAATTTTAGACTTAGAACAATTTGGTAAATCTTTATTTATTGATGGTGAAATACAAGTTGCTGCTACTGATGAGCATTTATATAGTTCTACATTCGTTGGCTCTGGTTTAAATTTAAACAAAGACAATGAAAGAGCTGCTATAATAGGTGGTGGCGATGGTGGAGTAGCAAGAGAGTGTATTTCAAAAAATTTTAACTTTATCGATTGGTATGAACTTGATCCTGAAGTTGTAGATGTTTGCAATAAACATCTTGGAGATATTGGAAAAAAAGCAACAGAAAAAAATTCAGTAAAATGTGTGTGGGGTGATGCTTTTGAAAGCATTAAATCAGTAAGTGATGATACTTATGATCATATTTTTGTTGATCTAAATGACGATCAATTTTGTATAGATTTAGCTGCAAAAAACATGGATTCACTAGTCAGAATTTTAAAACCGAAAGGAGTTATTACAACTCAAGTCGGAAGTCAGGATAAAAAACCACAACAGGTTGAAAATTGGCTGAATGTTTTCAACCAAAATTTTGGAAACGCGAAATTAGCAAGAGTTTACATACCTAGCTTTGATTGCTCTTGGAATTTTTCTTCATCAATTAATCATTAATTTCCCTTTTTTCTTACTTAAATTTGTGAAATAATTCTGCTTAATTAAAGGAGATAATAATGAATATATTCAAAAAAACTATTTTAACAGTTCTAGCTTCTTTATTATTAATCGGTAATGTTTATGCTGATAAAATAAAAATTGGAACTGAGGGTGCTTATCCGCCATGGAATTCAAAAGATGCATCTGGTAATCTTATTGGTTTTGAGGTTGAGTTAGCTCAAGAGCTTTGTGCAATCATGAAACATGAATGTACGATAGTTGAACAAGATTGGGATGGAATGATCCCTGCATTACTAATGAGAAAGTTTGATGCGATAATGGCAGGTATGTCAATTACGGCTGAAAGACAAAAAACAATTACGTTTTCTCAAGGATATGCAGATGAAGTTGCGTCACTTGCAGTAATGAAAGGTTCAAGTTTAGAGGGAATGGATACACCAGAAGGTATCAATCTTTCTTTAGGTGGCTCTGATGTAAAAAAAGCTCTTAAAACTTTAACAGGTGCACTTGCTGGTAAAACTGTTTGTACACAAACAGGAACTATTCACCAAAACTTTTTAGAGTCAGGTGACGTAGGAAGTGTAAATGTTAGAACTTATAAAACTCAAGACGAAGTTAACTTAGATTTAACATCTGGTAGATGTGATGTTGCATTAGCTGCAGCAGTTGCATTTACAGACTACGCTGATAAATCAGGTAAACCAGTTGTATTAGTTGGACCAACATTTTCAGGTGGTGCATTCGGCAATGGTGTAGGTGTTGGAATTAGACAAGGCGGTGATGATGCAATCGGAAAAAGAGATGCAAAATTACTTAAAGATTTCAACAGAGCAATTAATGTAGCTCGAAAAAAAGGTATTATTAGCAAACTTGCTATTAAGCACTTTGGTTTCGACGCATCCATGTAATCATTTTCAGATTTGGCGACTATAATATATAGTCGCCAATCTATATGGAACTTCTAGCATTTGGTAAAACAGGTTGGGGTGATGAGTTATTTTACGCAACCCTGATGACAATTGCTGTATCAATTACAGCAATGTTAGTTGGTTTCTTTTTTGCATTAATTTTTACACCTTTAAAACTTTCAAAATATAAAACCTTAAATTTAGTAGGTAATTTTTATACAACAGTTATTCGAGGAGTTCCTGAGCTTTTAGTTATTTATCTTTTCTTCTTTGGGGGGAGTGGAGCCATAATGTATGTAGCTTCAATCTTTGGTTATTTTGAATATATAGAAATTAATGCATTTATTACTGGTTCAATGGCAATTGGTATTATTTCTGGCGCTTATTCTACAGAGGTATTTAGAGGAGCAATTCAATCAATAGACAAAGGTCAATTTGAAGCCGCAAAGGTTCTTGGAATAAATAAGTTTGGGCAATTTTATAAAATTATACTACCGCAAATGTTAAGATTAGCTATTCCAAACTTAAGTAATGTTTGGCAAATAACTTTAAAAGACACTTCTTTGATTTCAGTAACAGGATTGGTTGAAATAATGAGACAATCTTATATTGCGGCAGGATCTACTAGAGATCCATTATTCTTTTATTCATTTGCAGCAGTTTTATATCTTTTGCTTACTTACGTAAGTATGAAATTAATTAATAAATTAGAAGTAAAGTATAGCAGGGGGTATTAATGGATTTTGATTTAATGATAACTAGTTTCCCTAAACTTCTAGGAGCAACAGTAGTTACTTTAAAATTATTATCTGCATCATTATTTTTTGGATTATTCCTAGGTCTTTTCTTTGCAATTTTAAGGTTAAATAAAAATATCTTTATTAATAAATTTGCTTATGGATACTCATATATATTTAGAGGAACACCTTTATTGGTTCAGATTTTCATAATTTATTTTGGATTGGGCCAAATTGAATATTTAAGAACAACATTTCTATGGGTAATTTTAAAAGAACCTTATTGGTGTGCAATAATAGCATTTACTTTAAATACTGGTGCATATACTTCTGAAATTTTAAGATCAGCATTTCAAACAATAAAACCAGGTATTATTGAAGCTGGAAAAAGCTTAGGAATATCAAACAAAATAATTTTTTATAAAATTCAAATTCCAATAGCCATCCGACAATCACTACCAGCATACGGAAATGAAATAATACTAATGATGAAAGGGACTTCTCTAGCAAGTACTGTAACTTTGATGGATTTAACTGGTGTTGCTAAATATATAATTTCAACAACTTTTAAACCAATCGAAGTATTCATTGTTGCTGGTGGAATTTATTTGTTCATGACTTTTATCATTCATAATGTGATTAAATATTTAGAGAAAAAGAACAGCTTTCAACAATAAAAATGTTTTTATTAGAGAAACAAATCAATGATTATCAAAATGACGGTGTAATAATAATCAAGGATGTATTTAAAGATTGGATTGAGCCACTTAGAAAAGGATTTCAAAAAGTTTTAGATAATCCAAGTAAGCACGGAAGAGAAAATGTAACTGATGATAATGGAAGATTTTTTGAGGATTATTGTAACTGGGAGAGGATAGAAGAATTTAAGGATTGTTTATATAATTCACGTGGAGCTCAAATAGTTGCAGAAGCAACTAATTCTAAATCTACTCAAATTTTTCATGAACATATTTTTATAAAGGACCCAGGTACTAATAAAGAAACCCCTTGGCATCAAGATATGCCTTATTATTGTGTTGATGGTAACGCTACAGGAAGTTTTTGGATTCCATTAGATGAAGTTGACCAGAAAAATAATCTTAAATTAATTTTAGGATCTCACAAGTGGTCAAAGTTAATTAGACCTACAAAATGGTCAAATAACCAATCTTGGTATGATGATGATAGTGCTTTTATGGATTTACCTCCATTAAAAGAATTTGAAAAAAATATTTTAATTCCAAAACTAAGTTTAGGAGATGCTGTGTTATTTAATTTTAAAATTGTACATGGTTCAACAGGAAACTATTCTTCTAAATCTCGAAGAGCATTTTCGATGCGATTTATAGGAGATGATATTAAGTATATTGATAGAGGAGGACCAACCTCACCTCCATTTGATGGGATTAATTTAAAAACGGGAGATTTGATGAGAGATGATTGGTTTCCTAAAGTTTTTAGTAGCTAGTATATTCTTTAATTTCTTTAATACTTGATCCAGTGTGATTATTCATTTCTAATTTAATTTTTGCTCGATCATCATTTAAAAAATGAACATCTCTGGATAATTTTATAAATTTATCTCCAAAGTCTTTATTTTTTTCACAATCTCTTTTGTCATCTTCTATAATCCACAACTTTGTATTAATTTCTTTTAAATCTTGGAATAATTTATTTAGTTTATCGTCAGATTTAACATTTTTTTCTAATTGATCTTTAAGAATCGAATGTTCTTTCGATATGAATTTTAGTTTTTCAGGGTCTTTAATTTTTTCTTTTTTAATTTCTAAGATTGAAATTTTGTCTAAAAGCTCACCAACCGATACTTCTACTATAATTTTATTCATTAAATTTTATACTATGTTAAATTGTTAAAAATATGTCTAATATTTTAATCATTAAACATGGATCTTTAGGTGATATAGCTCAAGCTTGTGGTGCAATTCAAGATATTTCTGAGCATCACAAAGAAGATGAAATTTATTTACTAACAACCAAACCGTATTTTGATTTATTTAAAAAAAATCCATATATTTCTGATGTTATTTTGGATAAGCGATTATCAAGACTGAACCTGATTTACTTATATTCATTAATGAAAAAAATAAAAAAATATAATTTCTCTAAAGTTTATGATCTTCAGAACTCAAATAGAACAGCCTTTTATAAGAAAATTTTATTTCCAAAAGCAAAAAAAGATATTTGGTCTTCTACTAATACAACATTGCTTGAAGGGACTACAAAAGAAGATTTTGATAAAGACCCTGTTCTATCTAGATTTGATTATCAATTAAAAAGTTCAGGCTTAAACACAAATCATACTTTAAAACCTGATTTTTCATGGAGTACAACAGACATATCTCAAATAAAAAATCACCATCAATTAGATAAATATATTCTTCTTTTTCCATTTTGTTCGCCTCATTTAACTTCAAAGAAATGGCCTTATTATAATGAGTTAATAGCTATAATTAATGAAAAGTCAGATAACAAATTTAAAGTAGTAATTGCACCTGGGCCAAGTGAAATTAAAGATGCATCAAATATTAATGCACTCTGTGTTTTAGATAATGGCAAAGCCTTAGATATTTCTCAGTTAGCAACATTAATTAAAGATAGTTTATTTGTTATTGCAAATGATACTGGACCAGCACATATGACAGCACACTTAGGCTCAAAAGGTATCGCTTTATTTGGATCTCATACAACTCCATTTAAAGTCAGTATTGAAAGAGAAAATTTTAAAGCAATACAAGCTCCTGAGTTATCTAAACTCTCAGCAGAAAAAGTTTTTGAAAGACTTTCTGAAATTATTTCTTAATTTTTTCAATTACTCTTAAAAATATAGGAACTGTGAAAAGTATGAAAAGTAATCTTATTATATGATGAAAAGCAACAAAGTCTGGGTCTAAATCAAAAGCGATTGCTATAACTGCTACCTCATAAATTCCACCAGGACTAAAAGATAATATTAAAGTTAAAATATTTGTTTCAACAAAAAATGTTGCAACATATGCTGCAACTAAACCTAATACTACCAAAATAGTAGTAGCTACAATACTATGAAGTGAATTATTAGCTATTTCTTTAACAGTTTTTTCAGCAAACCTACAACCAACCGAAGAACCAAGAATTAGCAGACAAAAATTTACTGTTTCATCTGGTAATTTATAAGAAGCTATATCGGTAATTTGCAACAATCCACTCGCAAATAATGTTCCAGATAGTAAAGCTGCAGGAATTCTAATTTTATCAAAAACAAAAATAAAAAAAAAAGATGCAATAATAAGTAAAATTAAATTTAAATGATTTTGAGCAAAATAATTGAAGTCGTCATTTAACAAAACATTGTTGTCAGTATTATTAACTATAATAAATGGAATGACAGTTATTATGATGATTAATCTAATTAAGTGAGAAGTTGCAACTTGAGATAAATCTGTTTTTTTATTTTCTGCTAAAATCATTAAAGGACCCAGTGCACCAGGTGCTGCTGAAAATATTGAAGCTTTTTCTCCATAACTTGCAAATTTTTGGAGGTATTTAGCGACAACTAAAATACAAATTATTATGTAGATTAACATAATTAATGAAGTCCAAATCCAATCAAGCATTTGATTAAATAGATTTTGGTCTATGTAATTTCCAATATGCAAACCTAAAATTATTAAGATAAAACTTAATACAATTTTAGGCATCAGGATTTTTAGACCAGATAAAGCAGCAATTGAGGTGATAATCATAGGACCTAAAAACCAAGCTAGAGGAATATTAAAATATTCAGCAATAATTGCGCTAGGAAAAGAAATTATTAGAACAGTAACAAATTTAATTGAAAAAACTTGTTTTGCATTATTAAGGTATAATGTGATCTGATGATTAATCATTCATTAAGCTTCTATCATCAACTTTTTAAAAGATAAGAAAAAAGAAATTAAAACTAGTGAATTAAGTGAAACTTTAATCTGAAAAAAAAATAAAATATCATATTTGATTGATATTTTTTTTGTTAAAGCAGTTTCAATTGAAAGTTGTGTTACTTAATTACAGGTTGAATAAACATTAAGACTATAATTAACTAGCTTTTTTAAATTAGAGAGGGATAAATAATGAAAAACTTAAAAAAAATAGTTTCAGTATTATTCTCGGCAATCCTATTATTCTCAGCAACAACTACAAGCTCAGTAGCAATTGACAAATTGCACTTTGTAATTGGTGGTGGTGCTGGTGGAGGTTGGGATGGAACCGCTAGAGGTACTGGAGAAGCTTTAACAAAAGCTGGTATGTTAAGTAGTGCATCATTTGAAAATATGTCAGGTGGTGGTGGTGGTAAAGCTTTAGCATACATGATCAATACTAAACCTGCTAATACAGTTTTAGTTCAATCAACACCATTAGTATTAAGATCAATTACTAGACACAAAGGTTATGTAAAAGGAAGTGGAACTTTATCTTATAAAGATGTTGTGCCAATAGCTGGTGTAATTGGTGACTACGGTGCTATCGCAGTTGCAAAAAGTTCATCTTTTAAAAATTTTAAAGATGTAGTTGATGCTTACAAAAAAGATCCAAATTCAGTTAAAATGGCTGGTGGATCAGTGAGAGGAAGTATGGACCATTTAATTGGTGCTTTAGCTTTCCAAGCTGCAGGTGCGGATCCGAATGCTGTTCAATATATTCCTTATGATGCTGGTGGAAAAGCTTTAGCTGGACTTTTATCTGGAGAAACTCAAATCATATCAACTGGTTTAGGTGAATTGATGGGTGCAAGAGACCAAGTAAGAATTATTGGTATCACTGCGCCTTCAAGAGTTTCTGATGCACCAGATGCACCAACTCTTAAAGAACAAGGATATGATGTACAATTCGTTAACTGGAGAGGTTTCTTTGGCCCTCCAGGTATGAGCAATGCTGATAGATCAGCTATTGCAAAAATGCTTGGCGATGTACAAAAAACTCCTGAATGGGAAACTGTCAGAGCAAGAAATGCTTGGGTTAATATTTATAATCCAGAAGGCAAGTTTGTTTCTTTCTTAGAAAAACAAACTCAAGAAATGACAGCTCTTATGAAAAAATTAGGAGTTATATAATCCTTAGGATTATTTGAAATTAGAGCAGTGAATATAAATACTACAAAAATTATATCACTGCTCTTTTTTATTTTTTCAGCATTTTATTTATATACTGCTTACCAAATTCAAGTATTTGCATTTGATGAAAATGCACCATTTAATGCACGAACATTTCCAATTTATTTAGGTTATGCAGGATTATTTTTTTCTGGATTAAAACTTATTTTACCAGATCCAAATACACTTAAAGTTGATCATAAAAATTTAGAATATAAGAAAACAGGAATACTTATACTTATTGCTATTATTTATGGAGCTACAATTTTAAAAGTTGGATATTTTTTAACTACATCTTTATTTTTATTTGCGTCATATTACTTTTTAGGAGAACGAAGATGGATTTTAATGTTTTTATTATCCTTTCCATTTGTTGCAGCCTTTATGTATCTCCTTCACGGTATTCTTGATATATATTTGAGGGATCCATTCTTACAATCAATAGGAGTTATGGGATGATTGAAGGAATATTAATTGGATTAACAACAGCACTTACTTTTCAGAACATATTAATGGTTATGGTTGGTTGTTTTTTTGGGACAATAATTGGGATGCTCCCTGGTCTTGGGCCAATGACAGCTATCGCTTTGATGATACCAATTACCTATGGTTTCGATCCTGCAACAGGATTAATTTTGATGGCTGGTGTTTACTATGGAGCAGTATTTGGTGGTTCTACTTCCTCTATATTATTAAATGCACCCGGTGTTCCTGGAACAGTTGCAACCTCATTTGATGGTTATCCTATGGCACAACAAGGTATGGCGGGTAAGGCTTTAGCGATTGCAGCATGGAGTTCTTTTGCAGGTGGAACATTATCTGCAATTTATTTATTATTTATGGCTCCAAGTTTATCAAAAGTAAGTTTATCTTTTAGATCACCAGATTACTTTGCTTTAATGATTTTAGGTTTAACAGCAATTGCTGCTTTTTCTTCTAAAGGACAATTTTTAAAAGCAATGATGATGGTAGTACTTGGATTGATGTTAGCATCTGTTGGCCAAGATAGTTTGTCTGATATTACGAGATTTACATTCAATAATATGAACTTAACGGATGGAATTAGTTTTGTACTTGTTGTGATGGCAACTTTTGCAATGAGTGAAGCTTTGACAATTATTTTAAAAAGAAACGATCCAACTAGTGCTGCTAAACAAGTTTCTTTAACTGAATTAGGCTCAATTAAAATTAATAAAGAAGAACGAACAAAAATGTATAAGACAGTTCCAAGATCATCAGTAATTGGTTTTTTAATTGGTGTTTTGCCTGGAGCTGGTGCAACAATTGCATCTTTTTTAGCTTATGGAATGGAACGAAACGTAGTTAGTGATGATGAAAAAGAAAAATTTGGTAAAGGTAGTGTAAATGGTTTATCTGCGCCAGAAACTGCAAATAATGCAGCTTGCTCAGGCTCTTTTGTGCCAATGCTTACTTTAGGAATTCCGGGAAGTGGAACAACTGCGGTAATGCTAGGGGCTCTTTTAGGTTTTGGTGTTCAGCCTGGTCCTAGACTTTACATGACTAATCCAGAGATTTTTTGGTCAATAATTATGTCCATGTATATTGGAATGGTAATTCTTCTAATATTAAACTTACCACTCATTCCTTATATAGCCAGAATTCTTGCTGTTCCTAAAAATTATTTAATTCCTTTAATTTTATTTTTCTCTGTTACGGGGATTTACGTAATGTCATTTAATAATTTTGATATTTATTTAATGATTGGAATTGCTGTAGTAGCAACTTTTTTAAGATTATATGATTTTCCAATGCCACCTTTAATATTAGCTTTTGTTTTAGGTGGATTGATGGAGGAAAATCTTAGAAGGTCTTTGTTATTAAGTAATGGTTCGTGGGAATTTTTGTGGGATAGAACATTAACTGCATGTATCCTAGCAACTACAATTTTAATTGTAGTTTGGCATACTTACAAAACCTTTAAGAGTAAAAATTAAGATTTAATATCTATACTTTTTCTAATGATTTCTTTATCAAGCTTCATTTCACGATATGACATGATTAAAACACCTAAAAATATAACACTAGCACCAATCCAAGTGAAGAGATCAGGTGTTTCACTAAAAATATAATATCCAATTAAAGAAGCAAAAACCAAACTTAGAAACGAGTATGGTTGTGTCATACTAACATCTACTAATTTGTATGCGTGATTAATGCAAAGATGTAACAATGTACCAAATAAACCTGCAAAAAATAAATAAATCAAAGTTTGAAAACTAGGTGTTTGCCAATAAAACAACGCAATAATGAAACTAAAAATTGTCATATACGTGTATCCATAAGATAAAATCGTAATCGAACTATCATCTTTTGCTATAGTTTTTGTAATTATAATCACTATTGACCACATAAAAGACGATGCCAGTGCCATATAAACTCCAAGAGAGATTTCAATTATTCCTGGTCTTAAAATTATTAACATTCCTACAAATCCTAAAACCAGTGCAAAACTTCTGTATATGTAAATTTTTTCTCCTAGAAACAAAACTGCCAAAATAGTTACTATGAAAGGAACAACAAAAGATATTGCTGTAGCTTTTTCAATTGGCATCATTACTAAAGCTGAGAAATATAACAGCATTGAAGGTAAATTTAAAACCGCTCTAAGAAAATGTTTTTTATGATGATTTGTTTTGAAAACTGTAAATTTAGATTTTAGCATATAGGGAAAAATAATTAGGAAACCAAATAAAAATCTAAAAAACCCTGCAACATAAACATTAACTTCTTCTTGTGCTAATTTTAAAAAGGTTAACATTAGTGTTCCACAAAAAACTGAGATTATAATTAAAAAAATTGCTAATTTATTATTTGAAATCAATTTAGTATCTTTTTGTATTCTTCAATTATTTTTGACCATTGAAATTTATTCACAAATTCTTTCGCATTTTTCCCAAGTTTTAAATATTTTTTATTTTCCAGCAATGAATTAATAGAAGAATAAATATCATCAAGATTATTTCCATCACATATTAAACCAGTTTTTTCATGATCAATTGCATCTGCAGCACCACCATCTTTACCACCAATGGATGGAATACCGTATTGTGCAGCTTCAACATATGCAATACCAAAACCTTCAACTGATTTTTTATGGATTATGGATGGCATTACAAAGATATTTGATTTTGAAACTAAAGCATTTTTTAAGTCATTACTAATATCTTTAAAAAACATAACTTGTGCTTCAAGATCTAGCTCTTTTACTAGCTTTTTAATATTTTCTTCCTCTTCTCCATATCCAACACAAATGTAAACAATGTCAGGATACATTTGTTTCAAATTTCTCAAAGCCATAACTATTTTTTCATGATTTTTACGCTTATCAAATCTTGAAACTGTAATTAGTCTCGGATTTTTAACTTTAAGTATACTTTCAACTTTATCTAAAGTTTTTTTATTTAATTCTTCAGCAGGATCCACACCTGGATTTATTACAATTACTTTATTTGCATTAACACCAAGTTCTATCGCTAGATTTTTTGTAAACTGAGAATTTGCTATAACTTTTTCAACATTATTTAAAACACTAACTACTCTTTTATTTTGACTAGAACCTTTAGGATGGTTGATTTCTTTACTGTGAATTAAACAGTATTTTTTCTTAGAAGTTTTAATAAGTTCTAAACTTTTCCAATGATCAGCAATAACACCATCTATTTTATTTTCTTTAATATGTTCATTAATTAATTGTGCTTTTCTATATTTTCTAAGCAATTTGATTCCTCCAACTCTTTCTATCGAAAAAGAGGCTTGCTCGTCAAATTCTCTATGACCTTCTATGTGATCTGCAAAAACTTTTATCATAAAGTTTTTAGACAGTTCTCTTGAAAGGCCCCACATTAGATTTTGCATACCACCAAGCTCAGGTGGGAATGATCTAGTTACAATTATATACATTAATCATACTTCCATTTAATACCACAGCCTGCACTGGGTATTTGATCTTCAGGACCTTTTCCAGTTTCAGCTATTTGTCTCATAGCTGTTAGCAGATCACTTTCTCCGTCTTTAACTGGAATAAACTTTTTAAGTTCTCTTAATCGTCCTCTGTATTGAAGTTCTAGATTTTTATTGTAGCCAAAGAAATCTGGAGTACATACAGCATCATATGCTTTAGCAATTTCTTGAGTTTCATCATGTAAGTAAGGAAAATTGAAATGATTTTCATTTGAAAACTTGATCATGTTATCAAATGAGTCGTCTGGATAATTAACAAAGTCATTTGAGCAGATAGCAACTGAGTTCATACCAATTTTTTTCAATTCACTACAATCTTCAACTAATTCTTTTGTAATAGCTTTTACATATGGACAATGATTGCAAATGAACATTATCAAAGTTCCATTTTCGCCCTTGATATCATTTAAAGACAGAATTTTATTATCAGTAGATTTTAATTCAAATGGAATAGCTTTTTGACCAAAATCACATATTGGAGTTTGTATAGGCATAATGTAAAATATATAGATTATGTTTTATGATTTAAAAGATAAAAAACCAAAAACTTCTGGCGAAAATTGGGTAGCACCTAATGCAACTATAATAGGGGACGTTACTTTAGAAAAAAATACAAGTATTTGGTTTAATGCAGTTCTTAGAGGAGATATTGAAAATATTCATATTGGTGAGGGATCTAATGTACAAGATGGAAGTGTATTACACACAGATCCTGGATGCCCTTTAAAGGTAGGAAAAAATGTTACCGTTGGTCATTTAGTTATGCTTCATGGATGTATCATTGGAGATAACAGTTTAATTGGGATTGGAGCTGTCATTTTAAATAAAGCTAATATTGGTAAAAATTGCATAATTGGAGCCAAAGCTTTAATAACAGAAAATAAAATCATACCAGACAATTCTTTGGTTGTTGGATCTCCAGGTAAAGTTATTCGAGAAGTTACGGAGGAAGAAAAAAAAGCAGTATTTGAAAATACAAAACACTATCAAAATAATTGGAAAAAATATTCTAAATCAATTTTTTAGTTATATTTAATTTAAATTTATGTCTAGACATCCTCATCATTTTAAAATTGCTTTTGCTTTAGCTTTTTCAGCTGGAGCTTGGGGAATTTATTGGTTACCACAAAGAATACTTGTGGAAGGCGGTCTTACCGGCGGATGGGGGACTATTGCTCAAATGATAATAGGATTTTTAATATTATTGCCAATAGCTCTTTGGAGATTAATTAAAAAAAAAGAAACTGGTTTTGAGTTACCGGTCACTGGTTTACTAGTTGGCGGTGGTTTCATTTGTTATGCTTTAAGTTTTCTTTTAACTGATGTTGTTCGAGCTTTAATATTATTTTATATGACGCCAATTTGGACAACAATATTTGAAATATTATTTCTAAAAAAAAGACCTGGTTTAGAAAGAGTACTTACTTTAAGCTTAGCTCTCGGTGGTTTATGGATAGTATTTAGCAAACAAACGATTATTCCTCTCCCAGAAAATGCTGGCGATTGGTTAGCATTAGTGGGTGGTGCAATATTTGCTGGTGGAATGATAAGGCTTGAAGTTGTTAAAACTGACGGTGTATTTCCAATTATATTTTCTTTTTTTTTCTATGGAGCTTTATTTAATATAGGTGCTGGATTTTTTTTAGTTGGTTACCTAGGAGAAATGCCTGCTATTGAAGCTTTCATTTCAATGTCTTCTTTTTTATTTGTAATATCAGTTTTTTATTTTATCCCTACAGGAATAATAATACTCTGGGCTCCAAGTAAATTAGGCGCAGGATTATGTTCAATTCTCTTTCTTGCAGAAATTGTTGTTGGAGTAATAAGCTCAGGTATACTTACAAATGAACCATTTGGCTGGAGAGAGATAACGGGTAGCTCGTTAATAGTTTTAGGAGGAATTTTAGCAGTAGTGTTAGTTCCTAAAGATAAAAATTAAGTAAAGTAAAGCATTACGAAATATTCATATGTATTTAAACAAACAATTATTATATAGTGTAAAATAATGCCAGCAGGTTATGTAATTGCGCAATTAAAAATCACAAACCCTGAAAATTATAAAGAATATGTTGAAAAGGTTACGCCACTTGTAAAAAAATTTGGTGGAGAATTTTTAGTTAGAGCCGGTAAATTTCAAATTTTTGATGGCGAAACAAAATTTCCTAGAATAATTATTCTTAAATTTCCTACATATGAAAAAGCATTAGAATGGTATAATTCTGAAGAGTACAAACCAATAAAACAGATAAGATTAGATAATTCTGAGGGTACAAATATAATTATTAAAGGTATTTGAAATAATAATTGGATTAGTTAAATAATAGATCGTTGACCGAATAAACTATCAATCCAATTATCATTAAAAACAAAATCAAAAAAGATATTTGTCCACTTAACTTAGATTTAATTTTTGTTTTATCCTCTTTAAATTTTTTAAAATAAATACTTCCAAATCTCATTACAGCTAGTCCTAACAATATAAGAAATGCTGTAAATATATATCCAGTAACCATCTATGGAACTAACCAGGTATTTTTATTATTTTCTAAATTAAATTTTGCTCTTCGATGACCTTTAGCTGCTAAATAAAGCCATTCTATAGATTTAATCTTACACTGAATAACTGTAAAGTTTTTATAACCTTCTTCGCTTTGTTCTTTCGTGTAATCAAAATTGTCTAACTCTGGTTTTAGTCCAGAGGTTGGTAGATCTGACTCTGTTCCTGGACCATTATCAACTAAATAGCATTTTCTACTAATATGTTGGGTTTTAGACCAAGATTCTTTTGTTACATCATTATTATGATTAACAGTACATTCAACTTTCAATCTAATCTGTATTTTTTCGTCTTTGTCGTAAAACAACAATGCTGCGTTTTTATTTGCTTTTAACTTTTCAATTTTATCTGATCGTATATCACTATGATATTGCACTAGATTATTTGATTGATCAGATTTTCTAAGAACTACAATTCGTCCATCAAAGTCTGATTGATTTCCACAAATAAATACTGGTATTCGAAAAGGAGAACTTCTGTCTTTAACAGCATTATCCAGCATTGACCAAATTTTCTTTTTGATCTCTGTAAAGTCCTCGTAATAAGGAACTGTATCCGTCACAAATATTATTTTTTCTTTTTTAATCTAGCAATCAAACCTGAGCTATCCCAACGATTTCCACCCATTTCTTGAACCTCAGCATAATAACCATCTATAATTTCAGTTATAGGCACAGGTGAACCATTTTTTTTTGCTTCCTCGATTGCAATTTTTAGATCTTTTCTCATCCAATCAATAGCAAAACCATAATCAAACTTATCATCGGTCATAGTTCGGTATCTATTTTCCATTTGCCAAGATTGTGCTGCACCTTTGGATATTGTTTCCATAACTTTATCCATATCTAAACCGGCATTTATTCCAAAATTGATTGCTTCAGATAAACCTTGGACTGTTCCAGCAATACATATTTGGTTCATCATTTTTGTTAACTGACCACTTCCACAAGGACCAATTAATTTTACTTTTTTACTATAACAATCAATTACAGGCTCAGCCTTTTTAAACACTTCTTCATCACCACCTACCATTACTGTTAGTATTCCACCCTCAGCACCAGCTTGTCCTCCTGAAATAGGAGCATCTAAAAAACTAAACCCTTTATCATTTGCTTTTTTATTTAATTCTCTTGATACCTCTGCAGATACAGTTGAGTTATCAATAAAAATAGAACCAGATTTTGCTGTGTTAAATAATCCATTTTCCCCAGTTGCTACTTCTCTTAAATCATTATCATTACCAACACATGTAAAAATGAAATCAGCACCATCTGCAGCCTCCGCAGGTGTATTGGCCATTTTACCTTTATATTCACCAATCCATTTTTCAGCTTTAGATTTAGTTCTATTAAAAACAGTTACATTGTGTCCGGCTTTTGATATATATCCAGCCATTGGGTAGCCCATAACCCCAAGACCTATGAAAGCAACATTACAAGTCATAATTTTGTTCTATGTATAAAAGTTTAAGTTTAAAAGTAATTGTATTTGGTTTTATTTTTACATTTTTTTCAAGTTTTGGACAGAGTTTTTTTCTTGGCCTATTCAATTCTAGTATTAGAGATGCCTTATCAATTACACATGGACAATTTGGCTCAATTTATGCATCAGCTACTTTATTAAGTAGTATTGTTTTAGTTTGGATTGGAAAAAAAATTGATGATGTAAACATATTAAAGTTTGCATCTTATGTAATAATTTTTTTGTCAGCATCCTGTTTAATATTTTCAAAAATTTCATCAGTTATTTTTCTATTTGTAGGAATTTTTTTAATGCGTTTAGCTGGACAAGGATTATCAAGTCACACAGCTACAACAACCATATCTCGTTTTTTTGAAAAAAATAGAGGCAGAGCTCTAAGTATAGGTTGGTTAGGATTGTCACTAGCCGAATTTGTTATGCCAGTCCTAATTGTTTTTTTATTAACTTTTATAGAATGGAGAGATATTTGGGTTTCAATTTCTATTTTGGTTATATTAGTTTTACCTGCTGCAACATTTATTTTAGTAAAAGAAATTAAACTTGATACTAGAGAAGAGTCAAAAATTAAAGAGAACAATAAAGAAATTAAACAATGGAAAAGAATTGAAGTTTTAAAAGATTATAGATTTTACATCATTTGTATGACGATGTTAGCAATGCCATGGATTGCAACAGGATCTTTTGTTTATCAGTCTTTTATATCCTCATCTAAAGAATGGGGACCTTATGTAATTGCACAATCATTTATGGCATACTCTATTTTATCAGTCATTACTCTTTTTATATCTGGTTTTTTAATTGATAAATTTTCAAGTAGAAAATTATTAATCTATATGAATATCCCACTTCTTTTTGGTACTATAGTTCTTTACTATTTTAATGCACCGATTTCTTCTTTTTTATTTTTTGGTTTAGTTGGTGTCACCAATGGTTTGGCAAATGTACTTGGTTCCTCAACTTGGGCTGAGATTTATGGTGTTAAATATATTGGGTCCATAAAAGCCTTAACAACAGCATTGATGGTATTTTCAACAGCATTTGGCACGGCATTATTTGGTTTTTTGATTGATATTGGTTTTTCAATTGAACAGATAGCCGTTGTTTCAGGAACTTATATCTTTGGCTCAATTATCCTTCTTTATTTAGTTAAAAATAAACTAAATCCAAATTATTTATAAAATAGCCCTTGATTTTTAAGGACTCACTGTGTAGATACTCCGCATGGCAAGAGTAACCGTAGAAGACTGTATAGATAAAGTAGAGAGCCCTTATGAATTAGTGCTGGTTGCTAAAGAAAGAGCCACTCAACTTAATGCAGGAATAGAACCAACAATTCATAGAGACAACGATAAAAATACTGTTATTTCATTAAGAGAAATCGCTGAAGAAAAAATTAAAGTTTCAGATTTAACTGACAGCGCCGTTTACAAACTTAGAAAACACGTTGAGCAAGTTGACGATACTGCTGAGGATGATGAAGAAATAGGTGATGATTTTGAAAATCTATATAAAGGTGAAATTTCAAAAAGTGGTACCCCAATTTTACCATCTAAAAGAGCAAGAAAAACTCCAGAAAAAATTCAAGTAACTAAAGAAGATTTGGCTGAGCTATCTGAAACAGCTACAGCAGAAGTTGATAATTCAGTAGGAGAAGAAACGATGAATGAGCAAGGAGAAGTTTCTTTAGATGAAGTTTCAGAATCAGAAAATCAAGAAGCAGACGTGTCTTCAGATGACACTGAAGCTTCAAACTCATAAAAAAATAATATAAAGTTATACAATGAATAGGAAAGTATCAGTTGCTCCTATGATGGATTGCACAGATCGTCATGAACGATTTTTTCTAAGATTAATATCCAAAAACACTCTTCTTTACACTGAGATGGTAGTCGATGAAGCTATAAAGAGAGGAGATAAAAAAAAGTTATTAGAGTTTAATATTAATGAGAAACCTGTAGCACTTCAATTAGGAGGCTCTTCTCCAAAACTTTTAGCTGAAGCCACTAAAGTAGGCGAAGATTTTGGTTATGATGAAATTAATCTAAACCTAGGTTGTCCTAGTAAAAAAGTTGAAAAAAATAGATTTGGTGCTTGTTTAATGAAAGAGCCAAATTTAGTTGCAGATTGTTTAAGTAAAATGCAATCAGTTACAAAACTACCAGTAACTATTAAAACAAGAATTGGTTACGATAATGTAGAAGATTATGAAAATTTACATAGTTTTATTTCTACCTTAAAAGCAACCGGAGTTAAAACTTTTATCATTCATGCCAGGAAAGCAATGTTAGGTAAATTTACACCTAAGCAAAATTTAAATATTCCTCCTTTAAAATACGAATATGTTTATAAACTAAAAAAAGATTTTCCTAATGAAGAGATCATAATTAACGGAGGAATAATCTCAGTGGATGAAATAAAACCTCATTTAGAAAAAACAGATGGTGTAATGATAGGAAGAGCTGCGTATCACACACCTTATTTATTAGCAGATATTGAAAGAGAAATATTTAATAATGAAGATGTTCCAAGTAGACAAGATGTAATTGAACAACTCATTCCTTATGTTAAAGAAGAATTAAAAAAAGGAACAAGATTGAATCAAATTATGAGACATACTCTTGGTTTATTTCATGGTCAGACAGATGCAAGTTATTGGAAAAAATATTTAAGTGAAAACATGTGTGTAAGAGATGCAGACGTGAAAAAAATTGATCACATCATGGATAAAATTAAATATAACAATGTAGATACTAGAGTAGGACAGTCTGCTTAATTCAATTCTAACAAACGAATACAGTTATATTATTTTATTAATGGCTTTAACAGCTATTCCAGTAGGTTTTGTGGCTGGATTATTTGGTATAGGTGGAGGGTTGATAACTGTTCCTTTTTTATATTTTATTTTTGGTTCTTTAGAAATTGATCCTCAATATGTTATGCATCTTGCTGTTGGAACTTCTTTTGCAATCATAATACCAACATCTACAGTTTCAGTTTTAACACATCATAAATTTAAAGCAGTTGATTTTGATATTGTAAAGAATTACGGTCTTTTTGTTGTACTAGGAGTTATTATCGGAACTGTTTTTGCAGCTTCTCTAAAAACCAAATCTTTGGTTTTATTTTTTTCTATAATGATCTTATTTCTAGGAATTTACTTACTTTTAATAAAAGAAAAGGAGCAAAACTTAATTGTTAAAATGAAATTACATTTAAAAGTAATTCTTGGTTTTCTTGTTGGGTTTATATCTGCTCCTATGGGTATAGGAGGAGCTGTAATGAATGTACCTATCCTTAAGTTTTTCGGTTATTCAATAAATAAAGCTATAGGAAGTGCAGCAGCTATAGGTTTTCTAATCGCTCTATTTGGAGCAATAGGATTTCTTCTTTCAGGAAGTTTTTTAAATTCAAGTCTTCCACTAAGTATTGGTTTTATAAACATACCAGCATTTTTAATATTTATACCAATTACAACTTTCATGGCTCGGATAGGAGCTAAAACAGTACACAGTATTGATAAAAATAAAATTAGTAAGTTTTTTGGAATTTTTCTTTTAGTGGTTTCGATTAAATTTTTTTACGAATACTTAAAATTATAACAAGTAAAAAAAAAGAGGTGATTTCAGTCTCCCTCCATCACCTCACAAATCCAAAATAAGTGATTCTTTAAATATTTAAGAACACTTATTAGTTGAAAATGCCTTTTATTAACTAATTTAAAATCAGACAATCTTAAGTTGTATTTAGTCTGAAAAAAAAACTCAATTTAGCCACACATAATATTTAGTGTTATTATTCTAATTGATACTTTTAAAAATGGTTTCAATAAAAGACATTAATAAAAAAATTAAAAATAATTTATTTGATCCAATTGATAAATCAAAAAAAAAATTTTCCTCATTTTTAGAAAATATAAAAAAAAACAAAGTTAAAAAAGATCAAGAGCGACAAAAACAATTAGAAAAAGAAAAAAAAAGAGAATTAATTTTAGAAAAAAAATTAGCAAAAAAAGCTAAACAGGACGAGCTAAAAGAAGAAAGAAAAAAACTTCTTTTTCAAAAAAAATTAATTATTGAAAATGAAAAGCAAGAAAAAAAGAACGAAGAAAAAAGACAAAAAATAGAAGCTCAAAGAATTAAAATAGAGCAGAAAAAAATAAAAGACGAAGAAACAAGAAAACTTAGAGAAGAAGCAAGAAAGCTTAAAGAAGAAGATTTAAGGCTAAAAATGTTAGAGAGACAAAGAATTAGAGAAGAAAATATAAAAATTAAAGAGGAACAAATAAAAAATAAAGAAATTGAAGCTCAAAAGAGAAGAGATGAAAAAGAAAAAGAAAGACAAGAAAAAATAAGATTAAAAGAAATTGAAAGGAAAAATAGACTTGAGGAAGAACAAAGATTAAGAGAGGCAGCTAGGAAGCTGAAATATGAACAAGAAAAACTTAAAGAAATGGAAGAAAGATTAAGAGATCTAGAAACCGAAAGACAACAAGAAATTCAAAGACAAATTTTAAAAGAAGAGGCTGAGCAAAGAGCGAAAGAAGAGGAATTAAGAAATAAAGAAAAAGAACTTAAAGAAGCTGAACGTGAGAGAATAAATAAAGAAAATGAAAGACGTCAAAGAGAAAGAGAATTGAAAATAGAGGAGGAAAGACAAAAAAGAATTGATGAAGACAACGAGAGAATTAGATTAGCTGAAATTGCCCAAAAAGAGAGAGAAGATGAGGAAAATAGGCGAATGAAAGAATGGGAGAAAAAATTTGATGAAGAACAACGACTTAAAGAGGAGGAATTGGTTAGAAAGTTTTATAGCGACGAAACTCCTGAACAAGAAAATAATCAGGATGGCGATAATTTAGAAACTAAAACTGATAACGATAATTTAGAAAATAAAAACGATGAAGATAATTTAAAAAATTAAATTTTCTGATCATATTCACCAATCTTACCTGTTTTTTGTAACAAATTGTCAATAAAATCAAAGATTTTTCTCTTTCTTTCATCTGATGTTGGACTTTCAGTAACAATAACTAAAGATGGTTTGTTTGAAGATGCTCTTATAAGTCCCCAAGAACCATCTTCAAATGAAAACCTAACTCCATTAACAGTTAAAATATCATTAATAACTTGGCCATCTATTTCAGTTTTGTTTTCTTTTAAATTTCTAATTTGTTCAACTAGTTCTTCAACAACAATATATTTTTCTTCATCTTTGCAAAAAGGTGCCATCGTTGGTGTTTGAAATGTACTAGGTAACTCTCTAATAATTTCACTCATTTTTTTATTTTGATTATCTAGTAAGTGACATACTTGAATTGCTGAATTTATACCATCATCATATCCAAAACCTAATGGCTGATTGAAGAAAAAATGTCCACTTTTTTCAAAGCCCGCTAATGCTTTTTCAGTATTTACTTTTCTTTTAATATGAGAATGACCTGTTTTCCAATAAATTGTTTCACAATTATTTTCTAATAAAATTTTATCCTTTGAGTATAGACCTGTTGATTTTACATCTACTACAAATTTAGAGTTTTTATGTTTGTTTGATAGATTTCTAGCTATTAGAAGACCTATTTTATCTGAAAATATTTCATTACCTTTATCATCAATTACACCAACTCTATCTCCATCACCATCAAATCCGAAACCTATATCTGCATTATTCTCTTTAACTACTTTTGCTATTTCGTGAAGCATTTCTAGATCTTCAGGATTTGGGTTGTACTTAGGAAAATTCCAATTTAGGTTGCAATCCAACTCTATTACTTCACACCCAATACCTCTTAGAATGTCTGGGGCAAAAACACCCGCTGTTCCATTCCCACAAGCAACCACAGCTTTAATTTTTTTCTTTATTTTGTTTTTACTAATTAGGTTTTCTTTATAAATTTTATCAAAATCTTTTATTTGTTTTTCACTACCTTTGCCTTTTGTGAACTTTTTATTTAAGGTTATTTCTTTTAATTCTTTCATTTCTTCAGGTGCATGAGTTAATCCTTTTTTGATACCCATTTTCACACCAGTCCAACCATTTTCATTATGACTAGCTGTAACCATAGCGACTGCATCTGCATCTAAATTAAATTGTGCAAAATAAACCATTGGTGATAACGAAAGGCCAATATCTTCTATGTTGCATCCTGTAGATAATAATCCCTTTTTAAGAGCTGTTTTTATTTCTTCACTATAAGAACGATAATCATGCCCAACTACGATTCTGGGATTATCTTTTTTAGTATGTATTTTTATCTGTGTTCCAAGCCCTTTTCCTAGATTCTCTATTCCAGATTGGTTTATATCTTTCTCATACAACCATCGGGCGTCATATTCTCTAAAACCAAATGGGTCTATTTTTATGTTTTGATTCATTACCTATTTTCTTACTCTTTTTTTGTTAATTTCTTGCAAAAAAATTTATTTTTTTATTGATTATCATTTTGTCGCGTTCTATAAATGTTCTATTGTACAAAAGTTTATATAGTATATTTACGATAAACGCCTACAACATATAGTTGTTTTCGTACTAATAACAAAATATAATTAAAATTTATGAATAAGATTCTTTCTCAAGCCCTCAAAAAAGCTGTCTCTGAATATAATCCAGAGGTTAAGGAAATTTCTAGGATAAATAAGCCTGATCTTTTCTCTTTAAATAATGAAACAGAATTATTTCAAAATGACAAAGGTATCATAATTAAAATTGACCGTTCAAAAGATGCAAATCTTACAGACTTTGGTAAAGCAACTTTAAAAGACAGATACTTAGGTTTGAACGAATCTTATCAAGATTTATTTGCAAGAGTAGCAAGTACATATGCAGATGACAATTTGCATGCTCAAAGAATTTATAATTACATAAGCAATCTTTGGTTTATGCCAGCAACACCAGTTTTATCAAATGGAGGTACAAAAAGAGGATTACCTATTTCATGTTTTTTAAATGAAGCGTCTGATAGTTTAGGAGGCATTCTTGATTTATGGAGTGAGAATGTTTGGTTAGCAGCGAAGGGTGGAGGAATTGGAAGCTACTGGGGCAACTTAAGATCTATTGGTGAAAAAATAGGAAGAGTTGGAAAAACTTCTGGAATAATTCCTTTTATAAAAGTTATGGACTCTTTGACTATGGCTATCAGTCAAGGATCATTAAGAAGAGGCTCTGCAGCATGTTATCTACCAATTGATCATCCAGAGATCGAAGAATTTATAGAGATGAGAAGACCAACAGGTGGAGATCCAAATAGAAAAGCATTAAATTTACATCATGGTGTTTTAGTTTCTGATGCGTTTATGAGAGCAGTTGAAACTGATGAACAGTGGGCATTAAAAAGTCCTGCTGATGGAAGTATTCAGCAAACTATTTCTGCAAGAAATTTATGGATTAGATTATTAACAGCAAGAATAGAAACAGGAGAGCCATATATTATTTATATCGATACTGTTAATAGACAAATTCCTCAGCATCATAAATTAGCAAATCTAACGGTTAAAACTTCAAATTTGTGTAGTGAAATAACTTTACCAACAGGAATTGATAAAGACGGAAGAGATAGAACAGCAGTATGTTGTTTATCTTCTTTAAATTTAGAAAAGTATGATGAATGGAAAGATGATCCGGACATGATTAATGATGTGATGAGATTTTTAGACAATGTCTTATCAGATTTTATTAATAAAGCTCCTGAGCAATTTAAAGATGCGAAATATTCAGCAGAAAGAGAAAGAAGTGTTGGTTTGGGTGTAATGGGTTTTCACTCTTTCTTACAAAAAAATAGAATTCCACTTGAATCAGTAATGGCAAAATCATGGAATAAAAAAATATTTAAAAATATTGATGAAAAAGTAAATCAGGCATCTAAAGATTTAGCTGAAGAGAGAGGTGCTTGTCCAGATGCAGCTGAGTATGGTTACAAAGAAAGATTTTCTAATAAGACAGCAATCGCTCCAACAGCATCAATTTCAATTATTTGTGGTGGAGCATCTCCAGGAGTAGAGCCAATTGCAGCAAACAGCTATACTCATAAAACTCTGTCAGGTTCTTTTAATGTCAGAAATAGATATCTAGAAGAAATACTGCAAAATCATGGTAAAAATGATGATGAAACTTGGTCTACTATTACTACTAATCAGGGGTCTGTTAGCCATCTAGATTTTTTAACTGATTTAGAAAAAGATGTATTTAAAACAGCATTTGAGCTTAATCAAAATTGGATAATTGAACTTAGTGGAGACAGAACTCCTTATATTTCACAAGCTCAATCAGTAAATTTATTTTTACCAGCAGATGTTCATAAAAAAGAATTACACAAAATTCATTTTGATGCATGGAAGAAAGGCTTAAAAAGTCTTTATTACTGTAGATCAAAATCAATTCAGAGAGCTGAAAATATCAATGATGCTAAATCAACTGATATTACAGCAAATGTTTATAAATCTAAAAATCAACAATCTAACGAGCAGCCAGAGTACGAGGAGTGTTTATCATGTCAGTAGCAGAAAAAATTAATAAAGAAATTATTCAACAAAAAAAGATGGGTCTATTAGTAGAGAACCCTGTGTACAAACCTTTTAGATATCCATGGTGTTATGATGCCTGGTTAACTCAACAAAGAATTCATTGGTTACCAGAAGAGGTACCTTTGGGAGATGATGTTAGAGATTGGCAAAAAAATTTGTCTCAACCGGAAAAAAATTTATTAACTCAAATCTTTAGATTTTTCACTCAAGCAGATGTAGAGGTTAATAATTGTTATTTAAGACATTACACAACTGTATTTAAACCAACAGAAGTATTAATGATGATGACAGCATTTGCAGCAATGGAAACAGTTCATGTAGCTGCTTATTCTCATCTTTTAGATACTATTGGTATGCCTGAGTCTGAATACTCAGCTTTCATGAAATACAAAGAGATGAAAGACAAGTACGATTACATGCAAGGTTTCAATGTAAATTCTAAAGAGGATATTGCAAAAACAGTTGCGGTGTTTAGTGCTTTTACAGAAGGATTACAATTGTTTGCTAGTTTTGCAATTCTATTGAATTTTCCAAGACACAATAAAATGAAAGGAATGGGACAGATAGTTACTTGGTCTGTAAGAGATGAAACACTTCATTGTAATTCTATGATCAGAATTTTTAAGGAGTTTATAAAAGAAAATCCTGAAATCTGGACACCTAAACTTAAAAAAGAACTTTATGAAGCTTGTAGAACAATTGTTGAGCATGAAGATGCTTTTATTGATTTAGCTTTTGAAATGGGTCCTATGGAAGGTTTAACCGCTCAAGAAGTTAAAGGTTACATTAGGTTCATTGCAAATAGACGACTTATTCAATTAGGATTAGAACCAATTTATGATGTTCAAAAAAATCCACTAACTTGGTTGGATACAATGCTTAATGCTGTTGAGCATATGAATTTCTTCGAAGGTAGAGCGACTGAATATTCTAAAGCATCAACTCAGGGTACTTGGGCAGAAGCTTTTAGTTAATCTTAAAATTACCTTTGATTTAACTGCACCACTTTTCGATGCTTGCTTCCTTTGTAACTAGCTAAAGGTCTAATGAGTTTGTTTGCAGCGTGTTGTTCCATTATATGAGCAGACCAACCGGTAATTCTAGAAATTACAAATATCGGTGTAAAAAAATCAGTTTCAAATCCCATTAAATGATAAGTGGGTCCTGTTGGATAGTCTACATTAGGATGTATATTTTTTTCTTTAATCATTACTCTTTCAACAATATCGTAAATTTTCTCAAATTTTTTGTCTTTCTTAATTTTTGCAACTTTTGCAAAATATTTCCTCATGGTTGGAACTCTAGAATCACCTGATTTATAAACCCTATGCCCAAATCCCATCACCACCTCTTTATTTTTCAAGGCGTTGTTAATCCATTTTAAGGCATTTTCAGGCTTTTTAATTTTGTTCATCATATGCATAACTTCCTCATTAGCTCCACCGTGAAGAGGGCCTTTTAAACTGGCGATTGCACCTGTTATTGCTCCATGTATATCAGACAAACTGCTAGTGATTGTTCTTGCCGTAAATGTAGAAACGTTAAAACTATGCTCAGCATAAAGAATTAGAGATACATCAAAAGCCTTAACAATTTCTTTTTGAGGTACTTTTCCAAAACACATATAGAAAAAGTTTTCAGCAAAAGTTAAAGTTTTTTTTGGTTTAATAATTTTTTTTCCTTTCCTTATTCGGTAAAAAGCAGCAAGTGCAGTAGGAGTTTTTGCAAAAATTCTTAGGGCTTTTCTCATATTTGCTTCAGGTGAAGAGTCTGTAGTCTCTTTATCTTCCAATCCCATTACACTTACAGCAGTCCTAGCTACATCCATCGGATGAGATTTTTTTGGCATATGCCTAATAATCTCATATAAATTTTTAGTTAACTCCCTATGATTTCTTTCTTCTTTCTCAAATTTTCTAAGTTCAAGAGTATTTGGCAAATCTTTATTTAAAATTAAATATGCAACCTCCTCAAATCTACAATACTCACATAAATCTTGAGCAGCATACCCCCTATAAGTAAGCGAGTTAATCTCAGGCATTACTTTTGAAACCTCTGTTTCATCAACAACAATACCTAGTAATCCCTTCTTGATATCATCACTCATTATTCATGTCCTTCAGTACTAAAATTATAAATTTTTTCATCTAATGAATTATATTTTTCATAATCGACTAATTCGTAAAGTCTTTTCCTAGTTTGCATCTTATCAATTATATTGTTTTGGTGTCCATTTGCATAAATGTCTCTTAATCCATCTTCTACATTTTTCATAGCCAATCTTTGTGAAGTTACTGGATAAATCACAATATTATATCCAAAATTTTCTAATTCTTTGTAGTTGAACAATTTAGACTTACCAAACTCAGTCATATTAGCTAACAAGTAACCAGACAATTCTTTACGAACTTTTTCAAAATCTTTTTCATCTTCAAGAGCTTCTGGGAAAATAATTTCAGCACCAGCATCAATGTAGGCTTTGCATCTTTCAATCATTTTGTCTAAACCTTCAACACTTTTAGCATCTGAACGTGCAATAATTTTAAAATTTTGATCTTTTTTAGTAGCAATACATTCTTTAATTTTTTTAACCATAGCACCAGTTGAAACAAGTTCTTTATTATCAAGATGCCCACATCTTTTTCGTTCAATCTGATCCTCTAAGTGGACACCTGTTATTCCAAATTCTTCAAATGTTTCTATGGTTTCTTTACAAGATTTAAATCCTGTATCGATATCAACTATTGTTGGAAGATTAGTTACTCTCGAAATTAGATAAGATCTTGTGCTAACATCTTGAAGAGTTGTTAAGCCAATATCGGGAAAACCAAGATCATTAGCCATTACTCCACCAGATACATAAACTGCATCATATCCAATTTCTTCTATAAGCTTTGCTGTCAAAGGATTGTATGCACCTGGAACTCTTAATATTTTATTTGATTTTAATTTTTGATCAAAATCTAATCTTTTTTGACTTGGTTCTTTTTCTACAAAGTGCATTAAAAAATTCCTTTTTTATTATTTCGTTTTAATTTATTTCTTCTTACTTCAATATTCAATTTATGAAGTTGACCTGATTTTAAATTTCTTAAATTTTGCACTGTTTTTAAAAAACGATTGCTTTCTTTTTTATCCAAAATACCCTCAGTTAAAGTTAAAAATTTATTTATATAATTTTCTCTTTTAAACGGTCTTGCTCCATATGGATGTGCGTCTGCTCTATCAAGTTTCTCTGTTATTTTTTTTCCATTGTTAAGTGTTACAACTACTTTAGCTCCAAAAGCTTTATTTTTTGGATTTGGATCATGATATTTCTTTGTCCATTTTTTATCTTCATATGTTTTAATTGATCTCCAAATTTTAATTGTACTTTTTCTATTTGCTCTTGCTTTAGTATAAGATTTTACATGATGCCAATCTCCGTCTTCTAAAGCTACGGCAAATATATACATTATAGAATGATCCAGTGTCTCTCTACTGGCGTTAGGATCCATTTTTTGAGGATCATTAGCTCCTGTCCCGATAACATAATGAGTGTGATGGCTTGTGAAAATATCAATTTTTTTAATTAGATTTAGATTAGAGATTTTTGTTTTTAATTTTTTAGCTAGATCTATTAATGCTTGTGATTGATATTCTGCAGAATATTCTTTTGTATATGTCTCTAATATAGCTTTTTTACTCTCACCTTTTTTTGGTAAAGGGACTTTGTAGTTTGCTTTTTTTCCATCCAATATTCTTGCTATTACACTATCTTCACCTTCATATATTGGACTTGGAGCACCTTCACCTCTCATAGTTCTGTCTAAAGCTTCGATAGCAAGCTTACCAGCATGAGCAGGAGCATAAGCTTTCCAACTTGAAATTTCTCCTTTTCTAGATTGTCTTGTAGAAATTGATGTATGTAATGCCTGTTGAACAGCTTGATATATAGTTTCAGTATTTAATTTAAGCATTGTTCCTAATCCAGCAGCAACACTAGGGCCTAAATGAGCAATGTGGTCCACCTTATGCTTATGCAAACAAATACCTTTGACTAAATTTACCTGAACTTCATATGCAGTAATTATTCCTCTTAATAAATCCAATCCACTTTTTTTGTTTTGTTGTGCTACACTAATAAGAGGAGGAATGTTGTCACCTGGATGACTATAATCTGCAGCTAAGAAAGTATCATGAAAATCTAATTCTCTAACAGCTGTACCATTTGACCATGCTGCCCATTCACAATCAAATTTTAATTTTGAGTTTACACCAAATAAAGTTGCACCATTTTTTCTAGGGTGTCTTAAAGCCATTTCTCTAGATGAGACTACTGGCTTTCTATTTAATGAAGCAATTGCAACAGAAGCATTATCAATAATTCTATTGATAACCATTTCAATAGAATCTTTATTTAATTTAGCATTATCGCTTGCTATCTCTGCAATTTTCCACGCAAGCTGTTTCTTCTTTGGAAGACTAATTTTTGATGGATATACTTTAACTGTGTGTAATAACAAAATTACTCCTTACTTGTGATTTTGTTTTAATAGTTAAAATAAATTAATCAATATTAAAGATATTCTGATACTATTTTCTCAATGCCTACAAAGTCTTTTATAATGTGATTATGATAAATTTCCTCAGATCTTTTTTCTGTATATCCATATTTTAGTAATATTATTGGAATTTCAGCAGCCTTAGCAGCATTAGCATCTGTCTCGCTATCACCGATCATAATCGATTTATTTTTATCTCCATCTAAAATCTCAATTGTAGTTGTTAAATGTCGAGGGTCTGGTTTGCAATATTCAAAAGTATTATAACCTGCAACATATTCAAAATAATCATAAATCCCAATTTTTTTTAAAAGATCAACTGCTAAGTGTTCAGTTTTATTTGTACATACTGCCATAGAAATATTTTCATTTTTACACCAATTTAAAAATTCCTTAACACCATTAATTAATTTACTTTCATGTAAAATATTTTTTCCATAATACGATAAAAATTCATCAGTCATTTCGTTTTGAATTTTTTCATCAAACCACTTCCATTGACCATTAGCTTTTGCCATCATAGCTTTTGCTCCTTTGCCAACAGCATTTTTTAATTCTCCTAAAGTTTTTGTAGGATAACCAAATTTTTTCATTACATGGTTATGTGCGCGTATTAAATCTGGAGCGGTATCCACTAATGTGCCGTCTAAATCAAATAAAATTGTAAATTTTTGTTTCATTATTAAAGTATTTTAAAGAAATAAATTGTGAATTAATCAAACAATACACTTAATATAAATAAGGTCAAAATGAAAGACTCAAGTCAAAAAAAACTTAGAAACAAATTTATAAAATCAGGAGTTAAGATGATTGGTCCTGAAACTATTTTTTTCTCGAAAGATACAAAGATCGGAAAGAAAGTAACTATAGAACCTTATGTCGTAATTGGTTCTAAGGTTAAAATCGGAAACAATGTAATTATAAAATCTTTTTCACATTTAGAATCATGTAAAATTGAGAATAAAGTTGAGATAGGTCCATATGCCAGAATAAGACCCAATACAATTTTAAAAGAAGGATCCAAAGTAGGTAATTTTGTAGAGATTAAAAAAAGTACTTTAGGAAATAAATCTAAAGTTAATCATTTATCTTATTTGGGAGATGCTCAAATAGGAAAATCAGTAAATATTGGAGCAGGTACAATTACTTGCAATTATGACGGAGTAAACAAGAATAAAACAAATATTAAAGATAAAGTATTTATAGGTTCAAACTCTTCCTTAGTTGCCCCAGTCACTATAAATAAAGATAGTATTGTTGGAGCTGGATCAGTAATAACAAAGAATGTTAGAAAAAAATCTTTGGCACTGACAAGGTCACCACAATTAGAGGTTAAGAATTACAAAAGAAAGAAAAAATAATTTATGTGTGGAATTATTGGAATATCTAGCAACAAACCTGTATCTGCAAATATAATTAATTCGTTAAAAAAATTAGAATACAGAGGATATGATTCAGCAGGTATAGCTACACTTTCAGATGGTGAAATTAATGAAATAAAATCTGAGGGAAGAGTAGATAAATTAGAAAATAATTTTGATTTAAAAAACTTAAGAGGAAACATTGGTATAGGGCATGTAAGATGGGCTACTCATGGAATTCCTAACAGTTTAAATGCACATCCTCATTCCTCTCATAATGTATCAGTAGTTCATAATGGAATTATTGAAAACTCTACAATATTAAAAAAACATTTAGTTAATAAAGGTCATAAATTTAAATCACAGACAGATACCGAGGTAATCGTTCATTTAATTACAGAAAATTTAAAAACATCAGAACTCGAGGAAGCTATAACAAAAACATTAAAACAACTCCATGGTAGCTTTGCTCTTGGAATTGTTTTTAAAGATATGCCAGACTTAATAGTTGGCGCTAGAAGAGGATCACCGTTAGCTGTTGGCTATGGTCCAAATGAAAACTATCTAGGATCAGACTCCTATGCTTTGAAATCTATGACGAATAAGATTACGTATCTTGATGATGGTGAATTCTGTTTTGTAAAAAAGGATCAAGTTCTTTTTTTTAATGAAGAAGGAAAAAAAGTTAATAAAAAAATATTAGAATTATCATCAGATGAAGCAAGTTATGACAAAGGTGATTTCAAACATTTTATGGCAAAAGAAATTGAAGAACAACCAACAACAATCAAAACTGGAATAAAAGAATACGTAGATAATGTAAATAAAGAGATAAATATTTTTAATTTTCCATGGAAAATAGAGGAGATTAATTCAATCACATTAATAGGATGTGGAACTGCATACCATTCTTGTTTAATGGCTAAATATTGGTTTGAAGAGCTTACAACCTTAGATGTTAACATAGATATAGCGTCAGAATTTAGATACAGAAAAAATAGGTTTAAAAAAGACACTTTATATATTTTTGTTTCGCAGTCGGGAGAAACAGCAGATACATATGCTGCACTAGATCTTTGTAACAAAAATAAGATGAAAACATGCGCTGTTGTTAATGTAATCGAAAGTTCAATAGCAAGAGACGCTAATTTTGTTTTACCAATTCATTGTGGTCCTGAAATTGGAGTTGCATCAACAAAAGCATTTTTAGGTCAAATACTTGTTTTATATATTTTAGCTTTAAAACTTGGATCAATGAAAAATGAAATTGAAAAAAAGGATTATCAAGAAAAGATTAAAGACTTAAAAGCTTTGCCTGCCTTAATAGAGAAAACATTGCTTCATGATAATGATATCCAGGCAATATCATCAACATTTAATGATGCAAAGGGTTCAATGTTTTTAGGAAGAGGGTACTCATATCCAATAGCTTTAGAAGGTGCATTAAAACTTAAAGAACTTTCATATATTCACGCCGAAGGATATCCAGCGGGGGAAATGAAGCATGGACCTTTGGCTTTAATAGAAGAGGGCATGCCAGTAGTTGTTTTGGCTCCTAGAGATAATTATTATAAAAAAACAATTTCAAATATGCAGGAAGTTATAGCTAGAGGAGCAAAAGTGTTATTGATAACCAATAAGAGTAAAGATGAAGTTGTGTCAGAAAATATTTGGGAAACTATTGAAGTTGAGAATACAAATGATGACTTGCTTCCATTCCTTTTGACTATTCCACTTCAAAAACTTGCGTATTACTCTGCTCTTAAAAAAGGTTATGACATTGATAAGCCTAGAAATTTGGCTAAATCTGTCACTGTTGAATAAACCTTAAACTCTGTTAAAACACTCTAAGGTTGAATATGAAAAGTTGGAAAAAAAATAGTTGGAGAAAATATCCTGTTAAACATATACCAGATTATCCAGATAAAAAGGAACTGGATAAGGTTTTAGATAAGATAGGAACTTTTCCTCCATTAGTATTTGCAGGCGAAACTAGACATCTTAAAGATCAGTTAGCTGATGTTGTAGATGGGAAAGCATTTTTACTTCAAGGTGGAGACTGTGCAGAAAGTTTTGCAGAATTTAACCCAGATAATATTAGAGACACATTTAAACTAATGTTGCAAATGTCATTAGTTTTAACTTACTCAGCCTCATTGCCAGTAGTAAAAGTTGGAAGAATAGCTGGGCAATTTTCAAAACCTAGAAGTGCACCGACAGAAATAAAAGATGGGGTAGAGCTTCCGAGCTATCTAGGTGACAACATAAATGCTATGGAATTTACTGAAAAGGCTAGAGTTCCAGATCCTAAAAGATTATTTAAAGCTTATTCTCAATCAGCAGCGACCCTTAATCTTATTAGAGCTTTTTCTAAAGGAGGTTTTGCTGATTTAAATAAAGTCCACTTATGGAATTTAGATTACATTAAACAAAGCCCACAAGCTAAAAAATTCAAGGATCTTGAAGATAAAATTGCTGATGCTATTGCTTTTATGAGAGCATGTGGAATTACTTCAGATTTTAATAATAGATTGTACACAGTAAATTTTTGGACATCACATGAAGCTTTACTACTACCTTTCGAGGAGTCAATGACCAGAACAGATTCTACCACTGGTGAAAATCATGATACATCTGCTCATTTTGTTTGGATAGGAGATAGAACTAGACAATTAGACGGAGGACATGTCGAATTTTGTAGAGGTATAGAAAATCCAATTGGAATTAAATGTGGACCAACCTTAAAGGCTGATGATTTAATTAATCTTTGTAATAGAATTAATCCAAAAAATGAAAAGGGTAAGATTACTTTAATATCAAGATTTGGAGCAGATAATGTATCAAAATTTTTACCAAAATTAATTAGAGCAATAAAAAAAGAGGGATTAAATGTGATTTGGTCGTGTGATCCTTGTCATGGTAATACTATCAAAGCAGCAACAGGGTTCAAAACAAGACCATTCAACAGTGTTTTAAAAGAAGTAAAAGAGGTTTTTGCATGCCATCAAAGTGAGGGAAGTTATGCAGGCGGTCTACATATTGAATTAACTGGTCAAGATGTAACTGAATGTATAGGAGGTGCTCAAAAAATATCTGAAAAAGATTTATCTTCTAGATACCACACTCACTGTGATCCAAGACTTAATGGAAATCAAGCTTTAGAATTAGCATTTTTAATATCAGATGAGATTAAAAAGAATAGCTCGTATTCAAAAAATGCAGATAGAGCGGCATCTTAATACATTGTAAAATTATTAATAATAAATAATTTCTAATTATGACACCTTCAGAAAAAGTTAAATTTATTTCTAATTGGATCAAAAACTATGTAGATAATATGCCAACAAAGGCGGGATCGTTAGTAATAGGTATTTCTGGAGGAATTGACTCATCAGTATCGAGCACACTTAGTGCAATGACTGGAATAAAAACTATTGTTTTATCTATGCCAATCAAACAGAAATCACATCAACATGATTTAAGTATAAAGCATCAAGAATGGTTAGTAAAAAATTTCAAAAATGTTGAAGCGCATACAATTAATTTAGACGAGTTATTTTTAGCATTTAATGCAAGTTTATCAAAATTTGATAATGAACATGGTATGGCTAATTCAAGAGCTAGACTAAGAATGACCACTCTTTATCAGGTAGCAGCAGCGAATAAAGGAATTGTTGTAGGAACAGGAAACAAAGTTGAGGATTTTGGTGTTGGATTTTATACTAAGTATGGAGATGGTGGAGTAGATATTTCACCAATAGCTGATTGTAATAAAACACAGGTCTGGGAATTAGGAAAAGAGCTAGGAATTCTGAAAGAGATTATCGATGCACCTCCAACCGATGGTTTATGGGATGATGGTAGAACTGATGAAGGTCAACTTGGTTTAAAATATAATGAATTAGAAGAAGCAATGGAGAATCCAAATTCTCCGAATCGTGCAAAATACGAAATTATCAGAAAACAAAATATGCATAAAATGGAGCCAATTCCCGTATGCATAATTCCAAATTAATCAAATAGATTCACAAATCTATAATTTAAGTATATTTCTTCAACTATGAGTTTAGATATTTTTTTAACAAATAATCTTACTAACAAAAAAGAAAAATTTATTCCCAAAGATAAAAATAATGTGAGAATGTATGTTTGCGGTCCAACTGTTTATGATGATCCTCATATTGGTAATGCTAGACCAGTAGTTGTATTTGACATTCTTTTTAAAATTTTAAAAAATAAATATCCTAATGTAACTTATGTAAGAAATATTACAGATGTAGATGATAAAATAATAAAATCCTCGAAGGAAAATAATATTTCAATTTCTGAGCTTACTAAAAAAATTACTCAAAGTTTTAACGAAGATTGTATCTATCTAAATTGTGAACAACCAAATCATGAGCCAAAAGCAACTGAGCATATTTCTGAAATGATAGAAATGATCTCTGAATTAATTAAAAAAGGATTTGCTTACGAAAATAATAAGCATGTTTATTTTGAAGTAAAAAAATTTGAAGATTATGGGCAGTTATCAAACAAAAATTTGGATGAATTAGTTGCAGGATCAAGAATTGAAGTAAGTGATAATAAAAAAAATCCTGAAGATTTTGTTTTATGGAAACCATCAGAAACAGATGAGCCTTCATGGGACTCACCTTGGGGAAAAGGTAGACCTGGTTGGCATTTAGAATGTTCAGCAATGTCTAAAAAATATTTAGGAAACGAATTTGATGTTCATGGAGGAGGCATTGATTTGTTATTTCCACATCATGAAAATGAAATAGCTCAATCAAGATGTGCAAATGATAGTAAGGCGTTTGCTAATTATTGGTTACATAATGCATTTATCACTATGTCCAATGAAAAAATGGCAAAATCACAGGGTAATATTCTAAAAATTAAAGATTTTAGAAATAATAAAAGTGGTCAAGTTTTAAGAATGGCTTTGATGAGTGCACATTATCGACAGCCACTTGACTGGAATGATAAGCTTTTAGAGGAATGTGAAAATACAATTAGTAAATGGTATAATGTTTATTTAAACATAAATACAAAGTTAAAAATTTCAGATGAAATTCTTAAACCTCTTCTCGATGATTTAAATACACCAGGCTATATTGCTAATTTACATAAACTATATGAGAAAGCAGCGAAGGGTTCTGATGAAGATAAAATATTATTTATTTCTGCCTGCAATTTTATAGGATTATTAAATGAAACCAAAGAGGATTGGGTTAAATTTAAGAAAAGCAAGGTATCAATTTCTGAAAATGAAATTTTAATTAAAATTAATCAGAGAAATGAAGCTAGAGTTAATAAAAATTATAAAGAAGCTGACAAAATAAGAGATGACCTATTAGACAAAGGTGTTTTAATAGAAGATAAAGATGGTAAAACGACTTGGAAATTTAAATGAGCAAGGAACAACTTTATATATTTGACACAACGCTGCGTGACGGAGCGCAAACCCAAGGTGTAGATTTTTCAATTGATGATAAGGAAAAAATTTCATCAGCTTTAGATAAATTGGGTGTGGATTATGTTGAAGGAGGTTGGCCAGGAGCAAATCCAACTGATACTGAGTTTTTCAATAAGAATCATAATTTTAAATCAACGAAATTAACTGCATTTGGAATGACTAAAAAATCTGAACACAGTGCAGAAAATGACCCTATGCTCTCATCATTAATTAATTCAAAAAGTACTTCTGTTTGCTTGTTTGGAAAATCATGGGATTTTCAAGTGGATGTCGCATTAGGAATAACTAATGAGCAGAATATAATGAATATAAGTGAAAGTACTAAACACGTTGTTAAATCTGGAAAAGAGTTCATGTTTGATGCTGAACATTTTTTTGATGGATATAAAGCTAATCCAGAATATGCAATGTCATGTTTAAAAGCTGCTTTTGATAATGGTGCTAGATGGGTTGTATTATGTGATACTAACGGCGGTACACTTCCACACGAGATAACAGAAATAGTATCTAAAGTAAGCAAGCAAATCCCTGGAAAAAATTTAGGAATACATGCTCATAATGATACCGAAAATGCTGTAGCTAACAGTCTTGCAGCAGTTCAAGCAGGTGTTAGACAAGTCCAGGGTACAATCAATGGTTTGGGTGAAAGATGTGGAAATGCTAATTTAATGTCATTAATTCCCTCATTTTTTTTAAAGAAAGATTTTTCAGATAAGTTTGAACTAAATATCAAAAGAGAAAATTTAAAAAACTTAACTCAATGCTCAAGATTATTAGATGAGATATTAAATAGAAAACCCAATAAACATTTACCTTATGTTGGAGCTTCTGCTTTTTCTCACAAGGGTGGAATGCATGTTTCGGCTGTTCAAAAAGATCCTAAAACCTATGAACACATAAATCCAGAAGAAGTTGGAAACTCTAGAAATATAGTTGTTTCAGATCAGTCTGGACAATCCAATATAATGTCGAGATTGAATTTAATAGGAATTAAAGTTGAGAAAAGCGATCCAAAAATTAAAAAACTTTTAGATGAAGTTAAAGATCGAGAATTTATTGGTTATAGTTATGATGGTGCTGACGCATCATTTGAGTTGTTAGCTCGAAGATTAATGGGAGAGATACCAAGATATATTTCAATTAACGAATATGATGTTTCAGTAAAGAAAGACAATGCTGGAGAAATAGTTTCATATGCAAAAGCTCAATTAGAAGTAGATGGAAATAAGATTATGTGTGAAGGAAAAGGAAACGGACCTGTTAATGCTCTGGACAATGCAATTAGAAAGAATGTTAATAAACTTGCTAAATATTCAGAATATTTAAAAGATTTAAGACTGGTTGATTATAAAGTTAGAATTTTAAATACTGGTACTGAAGCTGTAACTAGAGTAAGCATAGAGAGCACAGATTCGAAGGGGATTAATTGGTTTACTATTGGTGTGTCACCAAATATTATTGATGCTTCTTTCAAAGCTCTAGTTGATAGTTTAGATTATAAGTTGTTCAAGGACAAAGCCCCTGGAAGTTTGTAAAAATGAAAATTAAAAAATTTTCAGAAAAACCTTCTGACCTAAATGATAGAATAGGGGCGAAACCAATAGTTTGTTATCCAAATACCAATATTGAAGAAAAAAATTTAAGTATTTTACATTCTGCTCGAGAACACCTAGTTAAAAAGAAGGAAGTTATAATACCTCCAAGAGATGCAAAAACGTTTGAGGTTAAATTTGGTGAATTTTTTAGAATTGAGAGTTTAGATGGTCCTCAAGTAGGAGATCTAAATTTATTTAATTTTAATAATTTAGAGGAGAAATTTTATTCTGGAAAAACAAGAGCACTGTATGGAACTCATCTTTCTGTTGGAGACAAAATGTTTAGTAGTTTTCCCTATCTTAGATCCTTAGCAACAATAACTTGGGATACATTAGATTGGTATGATTACGATAAAGATGGAGGATCGGTTCATGATGTAATTGGAACAAGATGCGATCCATACACATCAAAACTTTTGAGTGATAAAGATTATCATTATTGCTGTCACTCAAATTTAACAAGAGCTTTAGTTAAAGAAAAAAATATTGAATTAGATTACGCAGAAAAAATAGTCCACGATGTTTTAAATGTGTTTATGTTAACTGGATTTACTAATGATACTAAACAATACTTTATGAAAGCAAGTCCAGTCAGACCTGGTGATTATTTAGAATTTTTTGCTGAAACAAATTTATTGGGTGCTCTTTCTGCTTGTCCAGGAGGTGATTGTGGATCTGAACACTCATCTGATGTTGCAAAATGTTATCCGTTAAAAGTTTCTATTTGGACGGTGGATCCAAAATATTTAAATGATATTAAACCATCAGCTATTTCCAATTATAACAGAAATCATGGCATAGATTAATGTCTGTTAATAATATTTATTTCATTTTACACCAACCTCAACTTTCAGAAAATATAGGAGCATGTGCTAGAGGAATGAAAAATTTTAATTTTAATAAACTTATTGTTATTGATCCTAAACCAATATTTCCAAATGATAAAATTTTAGCAACATCAGTTGGAGCCAAAAATGTAATCAAAAAAGCAAAAAACTATGAAAATTTAGAAAAACCTTTAAAAAATATTGATATTTTAATTGCAACATCAGCACGATTTAGAAATAAAAATATTAAACATATCCAATTAGAAGATTTAAAAAAAATTAATTATAAAAAGAAAATAGCTTTCTTATTTGGTTCAGAAGCATCTGGCCTATCAAATAATGAAATAAGTTATGCAAATTATACTCTTCAAATTCCAACTAATCCTGATTTCAAATCATTAAATCTATCTCATAGCTTAATAGTAATTGCTCAATATCTATCAAGTATTATTAACTCAAAAGTATCTTCTTTTAAGAAGTCAAATAAAGTTAAATCAGCATCTAAAAAAGAGATAGTTGCTATGGCAAATCTTTGTATACAGAATCTTGAAGAGATTAATTTTTTTAAATCAAAAGAAAAGAAGCCGATAATGCTTGAGAACTTAAGGAATATTTTTTATAGAATGGAATTATCTACCAAAGAAATACGTATTTTATCAGGGGTATTTGCAAGTTTAGGTAAAAAACGTTGATTGACAAAATTATGAGTAAGTTTATAAAACCCACTATTAAATGACAAAAAGATTAAACTCTAAACATAAAGTAGATAGAAGACTAAAAGTTAACTTATGGGGAAGACCTAAAAGTCCTTTTAATACTAGAGCTTATGGACCGGGCCAACATGGTCAAACAAAAACATCTAAGCCATCTGATTATGGAATTCAGCTTCAGGCTAAGCAAAAATTAAAAGCCTACTATGGAAACATAAATGAGAGACAATTTCGAAATATTTACAAAAAAGCGGTCATGCTTAAAGGAGATACTGGGGAAAACTTAATTGGACTTCTTGAAAGAAGATTAGATTCTGTAATTTATAGAGCAAAATTTTCAACAACAATATTTTCTGCTAGGCAATTGATAAATCATGGACATGTTAGAGTTAATGGAAAAAAAGTGAATATTGCTAGTTATCTTGTTAAAGAAGAAGATGCAATCGAGATAAGAGATAAATCAAAACAACTTGCAATTATTGATATTGCTCTTGCAAATAAAGAGAGAGAAACTCCAGAATATATTCAGATGGATGAAAAAAATAAAAAATTTAAATTTGTTAGAGTTCCAAAATTTGAAGAAGTCCCATATCCTATTGTTATGGAGCCTAATTTAGTAATCGAATATTATTCTAGATAATTAGCTCTTTGATTTAAAATTTATATTTTTACTTTCAAAAAGTTTTACTAATTCACCACTTTCGTACATCTCTTTAACAATGTCACATCCACCTACAAATTCATTTTTAACATAAAGTTGTGGAATTGTTGGCCAATCACTAAAAACCTTAATACCCTCTCTTAAATTTTGATTTTCCAGAACATTTATACCTTTGAAATTGACTTCAAGAATTTTTAATATATTTGAAGTGGCCATTGAAAACCCACATTGTGGAGCGTCAGGAGTTCCTTTCATAAATAAACATACTTCGTTGTTTTCAATTTCATTTTTAATTAAATCATTTGTTTGTTGATCCATTTAACTCTCCTTTGTTTTAATTGCTAATGCATGAAGTTCATTACCCATTCTACCTTTTAATGAGTTATAAACCATTTTATGTTGCTCAATTTTACTTTTTCCAGAAAATTGAGAAGATGTAACTGTTGCTGAATAATGATTTCCATCACCTGCCAAATCTTGTATTTCAACAACCGCATCTGGCATTGCCTCTTTTATAAAATTCTCAATTTCTTTTAAATCCATAGCCATTATTTACTCATATATTTAGTAAGCCAACTTTTATTAGATGTTGATAATTCGTCAATTGTAACTTTTGTCTTATCGTTGATATATAGTTCATTTTCACTAATTGTGCCAAGTTCATCAAAATGTACTGCATTTTTATCCAATATATCTGCTACTTTTTTAAAATCTTTTTTGTTTATTTCCAGAATATATCTTCCTTGATCTTCAGCGAATAAATATTCTATTTCATTAATTAAATATTTAGGTTTTTTAATATTTATTCCTTTTTTTCCTTTAATACACATCTTTGCAACAGCAGTAATTATGCCACCTAAAGAAACATCGTGTACACTTTTTATTAATTTATTATCAATCAATTTAAGCAAAGTTTCTCCATTATTTTTTTCATTAAATAAATTTACTTCAGGTGGAGGTCCATTTTTTTCATCTAAAATAATTCTTGCAAATAAACTTTGATCAATATGTCCTTCAGTTTTTCCAATTACTAAAACTAAATTATCCACTTCTTTAAAATCCATTGTAATCATGTTTTTATAATCTTTGATTAAACCGATACCACCAATTGTAGGTGTAGGTTTTATGCCCTGATCTTTTGTTTGGTTGTAGAAAGATACATTTCCAGAAACTACCGGGAACTTTAAATATTCGCTAGCTTCACCAATCCCCTGAACGCATTCAACAAACTCACCCATGTTTTCATCATTTTCTGGACTACCAAAATTTAAACAATTTGTGATAGCAATTGGTTTTGCACCAACAGATATAAGGTTTCTAAAACTTTCACAAACTACTTGTTTTCCACCAGTTAAAGGGTGTGCCCAACAATAAACCGCAGAAGAGTCTACAGAAGCAGCAACAGCTTTATCTGTACCATGAACTCTTACAACACCTGCGTCTCCACCAGGTTTCTGTACAGTATCTCCCATTACAGTGTGATCATATTGTTGCCAAATCCATTCTTTGCTGCATACATTTGGATTTGCTAAAATTTTTTTTACAACATCAATAATTTTTAAATGTTTAATATCTTCTTTTTTAATTTTATTTTTTTTAGGAAGTTTTGCTTTTTTCCATTTACGATCATACATAGGGGAGTTTTCAACTAAGGTATCTACTGGAATATCTGCTACTTTTTCATCATCAAAATAAAGCTCTATTTTTTTCGATTTAGTGGTTTTACCTATTACTGAAAAATCTAAGTTCCATTTATCAAATATTTTTTTTGCTTGATCTTCTTTACCATTTTCTAAAACAATCAACATTCTTTCTTGGCTTTCTGATAACATTATTTCATAAGGTGTCATCTTAGTTTCTCTACATGGTACTTTGTTTAAATTAATTTCTATTCCAAGATTTCCTTTTGAAGCCATTTCTATGCTTGAAGAAGTTAATCCGGCAGCTCCCATGTCTTGAATGGCTATAATTGAGTCTCCAGCCATTAACTCCAGACAAGCTTCGAGTAAAAGTTTTTCAGTAAACGGATCTCCAACTTGAACTGTTGGTTTCTTTTCCTCGATTTTTTCATCAAAACTAGCTGAAGCCATACTTGCACCATGTATACCGTCTCTTCCAGTTTTAGACCCAACATAAATAACCGGTTTATTTAACCCTGCAGCTTTAGAGTAAAAAATCTTATCTTTTTTGACCAATCCTAATGTCATAGCGTTTACCAAAATATTTCCATTATAGGAGCTATCAAAACTTGTTTGGCCAGCAATCGTAGGAACACCCATGCAGTTTCCATAACCACCTATGCCATGAACAACACCTCTTAATAAATTTTTTGTTTTTTTATGTTGTGGTGATCCAAAATGGATGGAGTTCAAGTTAGCTATTGGTCTTGCCCCCATTGTAAACACATCTCTCATTATTCCCCCAACTCCAGTAGCAGCGCCTTGATATGGTTCAATAAATGAAGGGTGATTGTGGCTTTCTATTTTAAAAACTATTGCATCATTATCCTCAATATCGATAACACCAGCATTTTCTCCAGGACCTTGAATAACTTTCTTTCCTTTAGTGGGTAGTTTTTTTAAATGTAATCTTGAAGATTTATATGAACAATGCTCATTCCACATTGCAGAAAAAATACCTAGCTCTGTGATATTAGGAGTTCTCTTTAATAGCTCACAAATTTTAGCGTATTCATCTTTTTTTAAACCGTGATCAACTGCTACTTGTTCGTTTACAATCATTTTAAGTTATTTATTAAGTTTTTAAAAAATAATGATCCATCCTCACCAGATAAAGATCTATCAATCATTCTCTCAGGATGGGGCATCATTCCTAGAACATTTTTCTCTTTATTAAATATACCGGCAATATTTTTTATGGATCCATTAGGATTAAATTTATCTTCTATTTTTCCATTTTCATCACAATAATTAATAGCTATTTGATTATTATCTTCAATTTCTTTTAATTGATCATTGGTACAAAAATAATTTCCTTCATTATGAGCTATATGAAGTTCTAAAACTTCATTATTAACATTTTTAAAATATTTATTTTTTTTATCATTAATTTTTACAAAAACGTTTTTACAAATAAATTCTAAATATTTGTTTCTAAGCAAAACACCTGGAACCAAACCAGTTTCTACCAATATTTGAAATCCATTACAGATACCCATAACCATACCTCCTGAATTTGCAAAATTAATTACAGACTGCATTATTTTGGATTTAGAAGCCATACTCCCGCATCTTAAATAGTCACCATATGAGAACCCACCTGGCAAAACAACTATATCACTTTTTGGTAATTCAGCATCTGCATGCCACACCATTTTGTTTTTGAAGCCAAATTTTTTTAGAGCAACATCCATGTCTCTGTCACAATTTGAACCAGGAAAAGTAATAACTGATGATTTCATTAATTACTTTGGATCAATAATTTTATAATTTTCGATTACAAGATTTGCCAAAAGTTTTTTACACATTTCTTCAACTTTTGCTTTTGCTTTTTCGTTATCAGTTTCTTTAGTGTCTATTTCAAAATATTTACCTTGTCTAACTTCATTAAGATCATCAAAACCCATTCCATCTAGAGTTTGATGAATTACTTTTCCTTGTGGATCGAGAACATCTTTTTTTAAAGTTATAATTACAGAAATTTTCATTTTTTTTTTCTTTTTATTGATGAAAGTTGGGTGATATTAACAGCAGATACATTTGATTGCTCATGAAGTATTCCAAGTCTTTTTGCAACTTCTGTATACGCAGGGATAAGATCTCCCAAATCTTTTCTAAATCTATCTTTATCAAGTTTTTTATCTGTTAAAGTATCCCACAATCTGCATGTATCAGGGCTTATTTCATCAGCCAATATAATTTGATTTTTTTCACTTTCATGAGTGAAGCCAAATTCAACTTTAAAATCTACTAATTTTATTCCCACGCCTCTAAACATTCCTAGTAAAAAATCATTTAATCTAGATAGATTTTCATCTATCCAATCAAGCTGCATTACAGTAAGCCAATTAAAAGTAAAAATATGCTCACGACTAATTATTGGATCTCCAAGCTTATCATCTTTTAGACAGTATTCTATTAGTGGTCGTTCAAGGACAGTTCCTTCCTCGATACCTAATCTTTTAGTTAAAGATCCAGTTGCAATATTTCTTACTATAAATTCTATAGGTATTATATCAACTAGCTTAACTAATTGTTCTCTCATATTAATTCTTTTTACTAAATGATTTTTAATTCCAACTTCAGATAAATTTGAGAGTATATGTTCAGATATTCTATTATTTAGAACACCTTTACCTTCAATGGTAGTTTTTTTTTGATTATTAAATGCAGTTGCATCATCTTTAAAGTATTGAATAACTAAATTTTTATCATTCGTAGCATAAATGATTTTAGCTTTGCCTTCGTATAATTTTTTACCTTTTTTCATTATTTAAAAACTCTTCTAAAGATAAAATTTACATTTTTAAAGTGTTTAGAATAATTAAATATAGATTTTAGTTTTTTTAATGAAATTTTGCTCATTATAAATTTATCAGATGAAATGACATCAAATAAGTTCAAATTCTCTGCAAAACATTTCTTTGCAAAAGACTGTACCTTCTTGTATGATTTTTCTCTACTTAGACCTGTTTTGGTTAACTCCAACATAACTTCTTGAGAAAAAATCAAACCTTTTGTTAAATTTAAATTTTCAAACATTTTTTTTGGATAAACAATCATGTTATCTAAAATATTTGTAAGCCTAACCAATGCAAAGTCGGTTGTTATGTTAGCATCAGGCCCAATATTTCTTTCTACACTTGAGTGTGAGATATCTCTTTCATGCCAAAGAGCTATATTTTCAAGTGCTGGTATAACTGCACTTCTAACCATCCTAGCTAAACCGGTAAGATTTTCACTTAAAATAGGATTTTTTTTATGAGGCATCGCGGAAGAACCTTTTTGATTTTTTGAAAAATATTCTTGTAATTCATAAACTTCCGTCCTTTGTAGATGTCTTATTTCAACAGCTACTCTTTCAATGGATCCTGCAATAATTCCTAATACTGAAAAATAGAATGCGTGCCTATCCCTTGGAATTACTTGCGTGGAAATTGGTTCAACTTTTAAACCTAATTTCTTTGCTACATGTTTTTCAACATTTGGATTAATGTTAGCAAACGTACCAACAGCACCCGAAATTGCACATGTAGAAACTTCATCAATAGCATCTTTTAGTCTTTTTCTATTTCTTTTAAATTCTTCATAAAACGAAGCCAATTTTAAACCAAAAGTAATTGGTTCAGCATGTATACCGTGGCTTCTTCCCATACACGGAGTAAATTTATATTTTTTTGCCTGCTTTTTTAAAACTTTTAAAATCTGATCAATATCTTTTAAAATAATTTTACCTGATTGAACTAGTTGAATGTTAAAACTTGTATCCAAAACATCTGAAGATGTCATTCCTTGATGTAGGTACCGTGCTTTTATTCCAGCTTTTTCAGTAACAGAGGTAAGAAATGCTATTACGTCATGTTTTACCTCAGACTCTATTTTATGAATTCTACCTACATTAATTCTAGCTTTTTTTCTTACAACTGAAGCTACACCCTTTGGAATTTGACCAAGTTTTTCCATTGCCTCTGCAGCTGCGACCTCAACATCTAACCAGATTTTATATTTATTTTCTTCAGACCAAATATTAGTTAATTCTTTTCGCGAGTATCTTTTAATCATTAATTATAAGTATGGAGGCTTTGAATAACCTTTAACAGATTCTGTAAAGATTTCATAACCATTTTCTGTAATTCCTAACGTATGTTCAAATTGTGCAGATAAAGATTTATCTTTAGTTACAGCTGTCCAACCATCATTCAACATTTTAACATCATATTTACCAGCGTTAATCATTGGTTCTATAGTAAATGTCATACCAGGTCTTAATTCCATGCCTGTATTTTTTCTACCGTAGTGAAGAATATTTGGTGGCTCATGAAATGTAGTGCTTATTCCGTGGCCACAAAAATCTCTAACAACTGAAAAACCTTTTTCTTCTACAAACGACTGAATTTCATAACCAATATCACCTAATTTAATTCCAGGTTTTAAAATTTTAATAGCTCTCATCATAGACTCGTGAGTAGCATCAATAAGATTGTTTAACTTGACCGAGGTATTTCCAATACAAAACATTCTACTAGTATCCCCGTAGTGCTCATCTACAATTGCAGTTACATCAACATTTATAGCATCACCTTCTTGTAAAATTCTATCAGATGGTATTCCGTGACACACAACATGATTTAAAGACGTACATAAAGATTTTGTAAATCCCCTATAATATAGTGGTGCTGAATATCCTCCATTATCTCTAATAAACTCATATCCTAAATTGTCGATGTAATCTGTAGAAACACCTTCTTTGATATTTTCAGTTAACATATCTAGTGTTCGTGCAGCCAGTTTTCCTGCAACTCTCATTTTTTCAAATTTTTCTTTAAAATCAGTCATCAATAATTTTTAATTTTTTATCTATAAAAATTTTCTTAGAACTTATATCACATCTATAAGCCAAAAAATTGACCCCAGCTTTTTTAGCTTTTAAGAAGGCATTATAATATTCTTCGTCTATATCATTAGCTATTTTAAAATATTTCATATTTTGAATTTGAACTAAAAATAATAAGTATGTTTTATAACCTTTTTTTATGGCATCAATAAGGGTTAATAAATGCTTAATCCCTCTAGTTGTTGGCGCATCTGGAAATTCAGCGGTATCTTTATTTCTAAATAATGTAACATTTTTGACCTCAACAAAAGTTTTTTGACCCTTTTTTTCTAATAAAAAATCAAATCTTGTTTCTTTATTAAAAAAAACTTCCGGTTTTATGATGTCGTTATTACTAAGTTCGTTTATTAAATTATTTTTAAGTCCATGCTCAACTATTTTGTTTGCCATATGAGTGTTTACACCAACTAAATTTTTTCTAGATTTTATAATCTCAAGACTATACTTAAGCTTTCGTTTTGGATCATTATTAGGAAGTAAATAAACTTCATTACCTTCATCTAACAACCCTTTCATCGATCCTGTATTAGGACAATGAGCTGTGACAATTTCTTTACCAAGTTTTACATCAGTAAAAAACCTTTTATAACGTTTGATTAGTTTGCCTTTTGACAAAGACTTGGTAAATTCCATTAGTAAATTATATATTTCATATGAATAAAAAAGCAAAAGTTAATGCATCAATTTTAATTATTGGTAATGAAATATTATCTGGTCGAACTCAAGACACTAATACTTCTACTTTAGCAATTTGGCTTAATTCTATAGGAGTAAATGTTGCTGAAGTAAGGGTAATACCTGATGTTGAAGATATTATTGTTGATACTTTAAATTTACTTAGATCACAATATGACTATGTTTTTACAACTGGCGGTATTGGTCCAACACATGATGATATTACAGCTCAGTCAGTATCAAAAGCTTTTGGAATAAAATATGAAGCTCATAAAGAAGCTTTTAAAATTTTAGAAGCTTATTACCAACCAGGTGAATTTAATGAAGGTAGACAAAAAATGGCTTGGATGCCAGAGAATGCAAATTTAATTTATAATCCAACAAGTGGCGCACCAGGATTTAATGTTGAAAATGTATTTTCATTGCCAGGTGTTCCATCCATTTTGAAATCAATGCTTGGTGGTTTGACTAATAGAATAGCAGGGGGCAAACCTATTAAAAGTCTTACAATCAGTTTAAGAACTGTTGAAAGTGAAATAGCAAATTCATTAACAAAGGTTCAAAATAACAATACTGATGTAGAAATTGGAAGCTATCCTTTCTTTCACGCAGGTAAACTAGGTGTATCAATTGTAATAAGATCTGAAGATCAAAATAAAATAGACGATTGTAATTCTCAAATTTTAAAATTTATTAATGAAAAAAAAATTGAAGTAGTAGATCGATAATGTTGTACTTTGCTTATGGTAGTAATCTTCATCATTTTCAGATGAAACGTAGATGTAAAGATAGTATTTTTTTAAAAAAAATAAATTTAAAAGATTTTAGATTAACTTTTAGAAGTAAGTATAGAGCTGCAGATATTGAGCCTAAAAAAAATTCTATTGTACCAGGTGCTTTATTTGAAATTTCAAAAAGTGATGAAAAAAAATTAGACGTATATGAGGATTTTCCAATTCTTTATAAAAAACATTATTTTTATTATTATGGAAAAAAAGTTATGACGTATACAATGGTAAAAAAATCACCATTTAAATTTCCGACTGAGAGATACTTAAATGTAGTTAAAAGAGGATATAGAGACTGTAAACTAAATGAAAAATATCTCAAGAAAGGTTTACAAGGATAATGATAAAGAAAATTTTAGTAATTACGACTTTATTATTTTTTTGTTGTAAGTTTTTATATGCTGCAAGTATAACAGAGGAGTTAACCCAATTGAATAATCTTTATAAAGAGGGTGCAATTACAGAAGAGGAATTTTCTAAAGCCAAATCAATATTGCTAAAGACAAATAGTTCAAACGAACAAAAAAAAACTAAAAAAGTAAACAAAAAAGAAAAAACCAAAAAATTAGATCAAAAAATCAAACCTAAAGAAGAAAAAATAATTACAAAAAATAAAGAAACTAATGAGGACTTAACAAAAACTTATATGCATATCGATGAGTTACAAGATTTAGGTAGCTTTGTTGCAATTACTGAAGCTCCAGAAGGAATGTTTGATACTCAGTCAGAACATTTTGCACCAAAAGTAAAAGAGGCCCAACAAAAAATGTACATGACATTTGTCCAAAAGAAAGGATTGATGGAGAAATACCCAGAAAATTTATTCAAAGCTATGGGATATTTTGAATTTTTTTATATGGAGCAATTAAGAACTAAACAAAAAAAAATAGCAAAATTTAGAGAGACCTGGCCCAATGTTTCCAACCAAGTTCGTAAAGATATAAAAAGCTTATATTCATTAAATCAAGCTAGAAAAACAATGAGAGAGTCTATGGGTCTTACACTTAGTGATGATGTCGATGTTGCGTTGGAAAGATTTATGTTAATGCATAATTTTTTGTCACAAGCAAAAAAAGAAACTGTAAAATTAACTTCGGAAGATAAATATTTAAGAAAGAATAGTAAAAAATTAAACACCAGTCTTTCCAATATTCAAAAAAATACAAAATTAAGAAAAGAAAAAAGAATTAAAGAAAAAGAATTTAAAAAAAATATTGAAAAAGAAGTTAAGAAAGCCAAGCAATCATTGAAGATGCTTTCAAAAAAAGGTGAAAATTTAAAATTTTATAAAACAATTAATAAAGCCTTTATTGATAGTGTTGAAAATTACTCTGATTTAGAGGAATTGTATGAGAGTACAATTTTTCTTACTGGTTTAATTAAAGATATTGAAAAAAATATAATTCCAAAAAAACACATCCAAAATATGGAAAGCGTTTCAGCTGAAGAATTACCTGAGTCAGATCAGAAAATTTTAGCTGCAGTAAGTGTTTCCATGAAAATGCAAAAAGAAGAAAAAAAAGACTTATTTCATAACTCAATGTTAAATCTTAGTAACAATGGTGTTGATGTAAATCAATATATTGATGAGATTTTAGAAAATGGTTTTGATTTGAAATTAGTTACAATGACATTTGATGACATAGATAATATGAAAACTTGGGCATCAAAAGATTGGGCAAAATCCTGGAAAGGTAAATTGCCAGATGAAATTAAAGACTCAGATGGAAATATTATAGAGTTTAGTGATGAAAATATTGAGGATTTAAAAGCTCAACTAGCAATGAATACTTTTAATGAGATGATTAGTCTTGATCAAGCTGAGTTACAAATCAGTGTAAATGATAGTATAAAAGATATTGCACAGGAAATTCAATCCTCTGGTGGTTTTGATATTAACAATTTTTTAAACCAAGATTTTTCAATCTCTTTAGATAATTACAGCAAGTTAGTTGGAAACGACTGGGGAATAGAAATAAATAATTTTAGTGATTTAACACGTGCTGTTAACGATATGGAGGGAACTAATATGACAGCTGAAGAGTATGCGCAGCATTGGGAAAATTCAGATCATTGGGGAGATAGTGGATTAAGCTGGGGTGATATTACAAGAGGTGTTGATCTAATCGATCAAGTTGGATCTTTTGATGCAGCATATATTGCAAGTGAATTAGGCGCTGATCTTCAAGAAGTGGCAGATACAATTTCACAAGCTGCAGCTGTTGGTGTTTCAACTGATCTTGAAGCAGCTGCAAAAGGACTTGGTTATGGAAGTTTTGCAGATGCTGTTGCTGCCTATAACGCTCAATACGGAACTAACTACACAGTTGAAAGCGCTAAAGAAGCCCTAGGCCAGTAGATTCAAAAAAATGGTATAAATTAAACTAATTTTATTTTTCGTAGATTTGAACAAAACTTGAGGATTAAAAAATAAAATATTAATATTTCTTAGAGATAAAATAAAAAAATTTAAATTATTAGATTTGTTAAATTATAAATATTTGCATAAATACTCATGAAATTCGTTAATGCCCTCGTAGTGAAATTGATAGTCACAAAGGACTTAAAATTCTTTAAAGATAAAACTTATTATCTTCGTTAACAGCTTTCTCTAATCTTATTAAAAAATCTGGTATAGCACTTTTAACTCTACTCCAGGTTGGTATAAATGGAGCATCCATTGGATTTAAATAAAAATCTTCTCCTGCTTTAATTATATTTTTAGAAAATAATTCCACAGCCTTTTCTTCAGAATGAGAGTCAAATTTCAAACCATTCATTTCAGCATCACCTCTATAAGCGTCAATTAAATCAAGTGCTGACCTATAGTAAGTTGCTTTAAGTGATCTTAATTGCTCTCTACTAAACGAGTGACCTTGTGTAGCAAGTTTTTTTATAAAGGTTTTTATTATATCAATAGACATTCTTGAAAGACCTTTATTTTCATCATCAGTAGATAAATCCTGATGTTTATGGTCATAAGTATCAGCTAAATCAACCTGACAAATATTTTGAGGAGAAAAGTTTCTTTGCATTTCAGACAAAATTCCAATTTCTATTCCCCAGTCTGATGAAATTCTTAATTCTGGGAGAATATTTCTTCTAAAAGAAAATTCTCCTGCGAGTGGATATTTAAATGATTTCATAAAATCTAAATATTCACTTTTACCTATGGTTTTTTCTAAAGCATTTAATAGTGGGAAAACTAAAAGCCTAGCTACTCTTCCATTCATTTTGTTATCTGCTACCCTAGGATAGTAACCCTTGCAAAATTCAAAATTGAACAATGGATTAACTACTGGATAAAATAATTTTGCTAACATTCTTCGATCATATGTTTTTATATCACAATCATGTAATGCTACAGATCTTGCACTATTTCTTGCAATAGACATTCCTATGCAGTACCAAACATTTCTGCCTTTGCCTTTTTCATTCGGTGCTAATGCTTTTTTTTGTAACTCTTTATCTAATTTTTTTAAATTTGGACCATCGTTCCAAAGTATTGTGAATGGAGTTTCTAATTTTTCAAAAAATGTCCATGCTTTTCTGGCTTGTTTTTCGTTAGCTTGATCTAGTCCTATTATTATATGATGTAGATAATTAGTTTGAGCAATTTCAGAAACAATTTTTGGTAATGCATCTCCATTTAATTCGCTATAAAGACAAGGCAGTATAAGTTCCATTTTTCTCTCTTTTGAAAAACTTAAAAGCTCTTTTTCTATTTGCTTTGTTGACTTTGTTCCAAAATCATGAAGTGTTGAAATAATACCATTTTGCGAAAAATCACTCATAATTCATTTTATTAATTTTCGTTTATTTTAACTAGAGCCATTTTAATCACATCTGCCCAGCCTTCAGGAGATGGCTTATTTGTTGTTATTAAATTATTTATAGGAATTTCATCTAAAGTGAATTTGTCATTGAATACTAAGCATGGAAAATCACTCTTTTTTAGCATGTCTAAATCATTGTAATTATCACCTACAGCTATTGTTTTTATATTTTTATCATTTTTTTTTAAAAATCTTACAAATATTTGAAGAGCTTTAGCTTTACTAACCCTATCAGTTAAATTAATTACCCTTCCTCCTTCTTGTAAATAAAGATCTTCATTTTTAATTATCTTAGATAATTCATTTCTTTGATTTTTGGTTCCCTCAAATACAAATGGAATAGTGTATTTACGATTTAAAGCCATCTGTAGTTTTTTATCCTCTAAACCAAAAACTAAACTTTGTTTTTTTTTATTCATTTCAGATACCCATTTGCATTTATTTTGCAGGTTAATTGGAACTATATCTTTAAAAATATTTAAAAGATCATCTTTTTCTCTGCTAAGAATTAATTCTCTAGGTAGGTCTGAATTCAATAATTCTAAGCCATTAATAGCTGATCCATTTTCAGAAATAAAAGGTAAATTTGATCCTAATTCGTAATTAAATTGTAAAATTTCTTTCTCAGTTTTACTAGTATTGGGTATTATATAAATTCCTTTTGATATTAGTTCTTTTAGATAGTCTTTTATTTCATCAAATTTAAACGTATCTCTATGAAGCAGAGAGCCGTCTAGATCAGTAAATATCAAAACTTTGATTGCTTTTTCCATTGATTGATATTTATAAAATATTCTAATAAATAACAATTTTACTAATTAGACTTGTTCAATTATAAATATTAGCATAAATACTCATGAAATTCATTAATGCCCTCGTGGTGAAATTGGTAGACACAAAGGACTTAAAAGCCGAGGGATAGAAGTTAAAGTCAGTCCACAGTAGTCCAAGGTAGTCTAAAACATCCTATAAAATCTCATAACTTTAATTTAGCTTTTAATTAAGAATATAAAATAAAGCTAAATTAATTTGTCAAAACCAGCACAAGACCAGCACACAGAGAGTTAAAAAAATATAGTTAATTTAAGGTGTAAGGAAAATATCTTTACCTGAAGAGAAAAATAGAATACGGTTTTGTTATGAATCTTAATCTTTTTACTCACTGCCATAGATTGGCTAGAGTTGGTTTAAGTACAAAGTTATCATCTAATCTATTTAATTTATTACTTCAAAAAGTAGACTGTAAAAATCATATAAATTCTTCAACACCCACGAAATTGTAATCACTTCTTTTTTAAAAATTAATTTTAATTAAAGGAGAATTATGGAAATAAAAAACATTGTTAACTTAAAAGATTACCCAATTGATCAGACAGGATCAAAAGAGTATCAAGATTTAATTACTAATAATAGAAAACTACTAGATAAGGATGGGTGTTGTGTGCTTCCAAATTTTGTACTTAGAGAGTCTTTGAAAAGAATGAAGGAAGAAGTTGAGAGAAATCTTCCTAAAACTCATTGGACCAAAGATCATCACAACCCTTATTTTACAAAAGATGATGAAAATTTATCTAAAGATCATCCAAAGAGAGTATTTTCATTTAGAGAAAGCGGCTACATCAATTCAGATGATTTAGAAGAACAGTCTGATTTAAATAAAATTTACGAGTCTGAAGAAATGTTAAAATTTATTTCAGAGAGTTTAGGAGTTTTTCCTCTTTATAGATGGTCAGATCCTTTAGGTAAAAATCCTTACAGTATCATGCATAAAGATCATTACTTTCCTTGGCACTTTGATGGAAATGAATTTACTTTAAGTATCTTAGTTCAAAAAGCTGAAAAGGGTGGATTGTTTGAATACTCACCAGATTTAAGAAGTGTTGAAAGTGAAAATTTTGATGAGGTTACTAAAGTTCTTCGTGGCTGCAGAGATAAAGTTAAATCATTAGACCTTCAACCAGGAGATCTTCAAATATTTAAAGGAAGATTTTCTATGCATAGAGTAACAAAAATAGAGGGAAATACTTCTCGTTACATTGCATTACCAACATACGTAAAAGATAACTACAGAGTAAATAAACCTGAACACTCTAAACAAGTATACGGTAAAGCACTTCCAATTCATTATGAGCGAAATAATGTTGAAGTAGATGGGTTAATGGATTGATATGAAAATAGGTTTTATTGGTTTAGGAAATATGGGGATGCCAATGGCATTAAACCTACATAAATCTAAGAAAATAGATTTATTGGGTTACGATGTAAGTACTAAATCTTTAAAACAATTTAAATCCAAAAAAGCAAAAGTAACAAACTCATTAGAAGAATTAATCAAGTTTTCTGATGTAATTATCACCTGCGTTCCAGGTCCAAAACAAATTAAAGCATTATCAACTGGTAAAGGTAAAATCATAGATCAATTAGGTAACAATAAAATTTGGATTGATTGTTCTACTAATTCTTTAACTTGCTTTAATCTTTTAAAACAAAAGTTAAGTAAAAAAATAAATCAATTTGTTGATGCAACTATATCAGGTGGAAATTTAAAGGCTCAATCAGGAGATTTATCAATCTTTATTGGTGGTAATAAAAAGACAGTAAGCAAGCTTAAGTTTGTCTTTAATATGTTGGGTAAAAACGTTTATTATTTAAATAAACCAGGTGCTGGTTATGCTGCTAAAATTGCACAAGTTAGCCTTTGTTATTTAAATTATTTATCATTATCGGAATCGTTGATGCTTGGAGTAAAGTCAGGGATTAAACCAAAAACAATGCTAGAGATCATCGATAAAAGTGCAAGTGGTGGTTATACTTCTACAAGATACGGACCTAACATGATTAATGGTGATTATGATCCATCTTTCTTTTTAGGTTTATCCCTCAAAGATCTAAATCTTGCTAATGAAATTATTAAATTACAAAAATTAAAGTTACCAATAATGAACTTAACTTCAAAAATTTATAATAAAGCGATTAAAAAATATGGGCCAAATTCTAATCACTTGAAAGTGATTAAACTTTTAGAACAAAATAACAAATTAACTTTTTCAAAGGAGGGAAGATGAAAAACAATATTAGTGAAGCAGATTGGAAAGTAAGAGTAGATCTTGCTGCCATGTTTAGATTAACCAATATGATGGGTTGGGATGATACGGTTTGGAACCATATCACTGCAAGAGCACCTGGAACGGATCATACATTTTTTATGCATGAGATGGGTTTGTTATATGAAGAAGTAAAAGCATCAAACTTAATTAAAGTTGATGAGCATGGTAAAGTTTTAGAAGGACCTGAGAAAGCTAATACTGCAGGTTTTATTATTCATAGTGCTATTCATCTAAATCATCCAAATGCTAAATTTGTCTTTCATGCACATCCTCCATCAGCTTTAGCTGCAACTGCATTGAAAGATGGTATCCCTCATTTAGTTCAAGATAGTTCAATGCTTTATGGAAAAGTAGGTTACCATGAGTGGGAAGGCTTATCGATTAATAAAGATGAGAGAGTTCGAATTGCTGAAAACATGGGAGACAACAAAGTTTTGATCATGAAGAACCACGGTCTTCTTACTGTTGGTGCAACAGCAGGAGAATCTTTTATGAATATGTATTATGCAATTAGAATGTGTGAGGTTGCAGTACAAGCAACAAGTTCAGGTTTACCTCTTGAAAGAGCAACGGAGGAGATGTGGAAATTATCTCAAAAACAATATGATTTATTTTCACCAGGATTAAACGAGTGGCCAGCATTACTTAGAAGATGTGATGCAAAAGACCCATCTTATAAAGAGTAATGACAAAAATTAATTCTTTAGATGATATTGTAAAGAACGGCCTTTGTATTGGCTGCGGACTTTGTAAAAGTATTGCAGGTAACTCAATTGAGATGGAAATGAGTGACAAAGGTAATTTAGAACCTAAAGAATTAACACCAATCACTAATGAAACTTTAGAGGAAATTAAAAAAGTTTGTCCTGGAGTTATTGCAGAAGGTCCTGAAGATCATAAAGAAAATGAAGGAGCTAATAAAGATTTGGTTTGGGGAAATTACTTTGATTTATATTATTCATGGTCTACTGATCCAAAGATAAGATTTCAAAGTTCTACAGGTGGTTTGTTAAATGGATTGTCTTTATATTTATTAGAACAAAAGAAAGTTGATTTTATAATGCATACAGCAGGGGACAAAGATAACCCTATGCGAAACATTGTAAAATATAGTTATAATAAAGAGGACTTAATTAACTGCGAAAGTAGATCAAGATACGGTCCATCTTCACCTTTAAGTGAATTTCATAAAGCTTTAGATAAAAAACAAACCTTTGCTTTTGTTGGAAAACCTTGTGATGCAGGAGCTATAAGATTGCTTGCTAAATCTGATGAAAGAGTTGATCTGTATTGTAAATATATATTCACGCTTGTGTGTGGGGGCTTTCAAGAACTTACAAAGTCACAAGAATTTATTGATAGCTTTGATGTTAAAGAGCAAGAGTTAGAAGAATTTAGATATAGAGGATTTGGTAACCCTGGAAGAATGTATATTAAGACAAAAGACCAAAGAGAGTTTGATAAAGATTATAATTCTTTTTGGGGTGACGAAAGTAATTGGAAAGTTCCATTTAGATGCAAAATATGCCCCGATGCAATTGGAGAAAGTTCTGATATTGCAGCTCTAGATACTTGGAGAGGGGGTTCACCCAAAGGAGAAGATGAAGGGTTTAATGCTGCAGTGATGAGAACTAAAAAAGGTATTCAAGTTTTTAATGAAGCAGTAGAAAGTGGATATCTTATTAAAGGTGACAAGATCACCATTGAAGACATTAAAGATTTCCAGCCTCATCAAACAAGTAAAAAACAAGCAGTTTTTGCAAGACATCTTGGAATGAAAAAAAATAATGTTCCAACAATTAAGACTAAAAATCTTAGAATAGAATATTTATACAAACTTAATGATGAAGATTTTAACAATCAACAAAAACAAGGAGTTAGTCAAAGATTAAAAAGAAAATGATTATAGGATTTTACAGGATAACCAGCACAAGACCAGCACATTAAGAGATAAACTAAAAAAAATTTTACTTATTAGGCTTGTTCAATTATAAATATTAGCATAAACACTCATGAAATTCATTAATGCCCTCGTGGTGAAATTGGTAGACACAAAGGACTTAAAATCCTTGCCGCTTGCGGAGTGCCAGTTCGAGTCTGGCCGAGGGCACCATTAAATGAGTAAACTTCAGATAATCTCAGATAAAAATCAAAAATCCTTAAAGATTAAAAATTTATTAATAAAAAAAATTAAGTCTAGTCATTTTAAAAAAGAAAATCTAATTATAGTTATTGGTGGTGATGGTTTTATGCTTCAAACGCTTAAAAAAAACAAGAATTTAAAGAAACAATTTTATGGGATTAATTCTGGAAATTATGGTTTTCTAATGAATAAATTTTCCTCTAAGGATACTATAAAAAATTTATCAAAAGCAAACCTGGTTTCAATTTCTCCATTAGAAATGTTTGTTAAAAATAAAAATAATCAAACAAGGAGATCAATTGCTATTAATGAAGTATCTGTACTTAGACAAAGTAGACAAGCTGCTTTGTTATCGATTAAACAAGGTTCACGACAAATAATTAAAAAATTAGTTTCAGATGGTGTGTTAGTGTCAACTCCAGCTGGTAGTACAGCTTATAATCTTTCAGTTCATGGACCTATCTTAAGTCTTCATTCAAAAAAATTATCAATATCACCTATAAGTGCATTTAGACCAAGAAGATGGAAGGGCAAAATAGTTAATGACAAAACTAAAATAGTTATTACTAACTTAAACCCAGCTAAGAGACCCATTAGTGCTGTTGCAGATAATTTAGAAGTAAGAAATGCTAAGTCAATTATAGTTAAAACTAATAATAAAATAAAGTTTAATCTTCTTTATGATAAAAACAGAAGTCTACAAAAAAAGATTAAAATTGAACAAATTAGAAATGAAACTAAGTAAAACTTAAATCCAAACTTTCCAGGCTTTATTTTTACTTCTATAAATTTTATTTAATTCTTTTTTTTCTCTTAAAGTATCCATACATCCCCAAAAACCTTTATGTTTAAAAGCCATCAACTCATTATTATGAGCTAGTTTAGGCAAACAATCTTTTTCAAATATTGTTTTAGAATTTTTTAAAAATTTAAATATTTTTTTTGATAATACAAAAAAACCACCATTTATATATTCTACTGGTTTTTCTTTGATACTTTTAATATTATTTTGATTACCAAAAATTAATATTCCTTTAGGGTTTTTGTATTTAACTGCAGTAAGTGTGGCAATTTTTTTATTTTTTAAATGAAACTGAATTTGTTTTTTAATATTTACATCAGACAATCCATCACCATATGAAAGACAAAAATTTTCATCATTTTTAACATATTTTTGAATTTTTTTTATTCTGCCACCAGTCATAGTTTTTAAACCAGTTTTAACATATTTAATATTCCAATCCTCATTTTTGGAGATTTGATTTAATTCTTTAACAAGCATTTCACCTTTATACCCTAAGCAAATTATAAAATCGTTTATTCCATAATGAGAGTAAATCTTTAATAAATGCCAAACTATTGGTTTGTTACCAATTTTAACTAAAGGTTTTGGTTTGATCTTAGTTTCTTCTGCGAGCCTCGTTCCATAACCACCAGCTAAGATAACTAATTTCATTAATGTTGATTTTTAAAGTATAAATACTTTAAATAAAGAAAAATATTTTTGTTTTATTTACCATGCCATTAATTAATCATTATTGTATAACTGGAAAAAATTATTCTTACCTACATAATTTAGATTTGAAAATAATTGTATCAGGTTCAATTTCTAAAGATATATCAAAATTTCCGGATAAATGGCTTAAAGATTCAACAGGCAACAATATTTCAAACAAAAATAAAAATTTTGGGACATTATCTTCTCATTATTGGCTTTGGAATAATGAATTTAAAAATTTGAAAGATGACGATTGGATTGGAATTAATCATTACAGAAGATTTTGGATAAATAGACCAAATGATAATTTGACTAGTTTGAATTTAAAAGAGCATATACAGCGCTCTATTCCAAATGGTGATTTTGAAGTCTTGTTGCCAGATAAAATTAATTTAGAAAATTTAAAATTATCTAAATTAATAAAGAAAGGATTTAGAAATTATATTAAAAACCCAAAAATATTATTTAATAGAAAAAAAATAAGTATAAATTTACATTTTGATTTATTCCATGGATACGATTTACTGAACCAATCAGCAGATCTATTGGAAAAAGAGGATTGTCTTAACTTTAAAAATTATATAAATAACAATTACTCATTTTATCCTTTGCAAATGTTTATTTCAAAAAAAAAGTATATAGTGAAATTATATGAACAAACTTTTAATTGGATATTCAAGTGCGAAAAAACTTTTTCAAAAATAGAACTTACTGGGTATGGAAAAGAACGGCTTTATGATTTTTTAGCAGAGAGGTACTTTTCATATTATTTTGAAAAAAATCTAAAAATTCAAACCTGGCCATATATTTTACTGGAAGAAAATTTCAATGAAATATAAAATAATTAAAAAGTGCCAAATCTGTGAAAAAAAGTTATTTAATTTTTTAAATCTTGGAAATCAACCGCTATGCGATGATCTTTCAAAAAAACCAAATAATAATAAATTTTATAAACTACAGGTTTCTTATTGCAAAGATTGTCTCACAGCCTTTCAGAAATACAATATAGAGAAAAAAATCTTATTTCCAAAAACTTATCATTATAGATCTTCTAATACAAAAGATGTTTTAGATGGCATGAAAGATTTAGTTTTGAGTTCAAAAAAATATTTTACTAATATTAAAAATAAAACAATTCTAGATATTGGATGTAACGATGGAAGCTTACTATCATTATTTAAAAAGCAAGGATGTAAAACATTTGGAATTGAGCCTACAGGTGCTTATAAAGATGCAAAAAAAAAAGGACATAAAATTTTTAATAATTACTTTAATTTATCTTCTTCAAGTAAAATTAAAAAAAAAATTGGAAAAATCGATATAATTACTTTCACAAATGTTTTTGCACATATCGATGATCTAAAAAATTTATTATTGTCTCTAAAAAATATTTGTGATGACGACACTTTAATAATAATAGAAAATCACTATTTTGGTGAAGTAATTAAAAAAAATCAATTTGATACCTTCTATCACGAACATCCAAGAACATATAGTTTGAAGTCATTTATTAAACTTTCAGAAAAAATAAAAATGAAAATAATAGATTACAAGTTTGTTAAAAGATACAACGGCAATATAAGGATATATTTAAGCAATAAAGGCAAAGTTTTTAAAAATAAAAGTGAGATTAAAAAAAAATTGAAATCTGAAAAATTAATAATTAATCAGGTTAGATATTTGCAGAAAAGAGTTGATTATTGGCGCTTAAAGAAAAAAAAACAACTTCATCAAATTATAAAAGAAAAGGGACCAATAGCAGCTAAAGCATTTCCTGGTAGAGCTTCAATAATATTAAATCTACTAAAATTAGATTCCAATTATATTTCGTTTATTTATGAAAAAAATACATCTTTGAAAAATAATAAGTATGCTCCTGGAACAAATATTAAAATTATAAAAGAAAAATTTTTTTCAGAAGAGGATAAAAAAAAAGGTGTTATAATTAATTTAGCTTGGCATATCAGTTCTGAAATAAAAAAATATTTATCAAGTCAATTAAAATATAAAGGTAAAGTAATTGATATAATATCAAAAAGTGATTTTAAATGAATACTTTGATTCTTGGATCAGGTTTTGGATTATACGGTTATCTTCCATCAATATACAAAAAATCTAAAAATATATTTTTAAATATAAAGTATCAAAAAAAAATTAAAAAAAGAAACGAACTAAAAAGGTACTTAAAAAAAATAATTTGGTATAATGAAAAAAAAATAACTTTAAAAAAAATTGATTACTTAATCATTGCCCAAAATCCACAAAGCCAAGATTTGAATTTAAGAAGATATGTTAAAATTTTTAGACCAAAACACGTTTTTTTGGAAAAGCCTATAAGTATCAATCCTTCGAAATCAATTAAATTAATAGAATATTTACAAAAAAAAAAAATAAAATTTAGCGTGGGTTTTTTGTTTAGATATATAGTGTGGTACAATTATATTAAAACGAGACTAACAGGAAATCAAAAATTTAAAATAATTTGGAATATTAAATATAATAATGAAAACAACTTATGGAAATATGTCCATTCATTAGGCGGTGGATTAATAAGATTTTATTCTATTCATTTTATAAGAATTTTTTATGACTTAAAATTTTTTAAATTAAATAAAATTACTGCTAAAAAAAATTTCTGTTATTTTGATTTATCTGACAAAGATAATAACAATATGATCCTCGAAGTTAAGTTTTCAAGGATAAATAGATTTCATATTCAGCATAATAAAAAAAATTGTTATAATTCTGTAAATCCATTTTTAAAAAAAATTAATAAAAAAATAGATGCTAGAATAAGTGTGCTCTATAAATATATAAATGATCAAATTAAAAGTTCTAAATATAATTACAAATATGAAAAAAAATTTATTCTATTTTGGGATAAATTAGAAAAAAAAAATGCAAATAAAAACATTTAAAAAATTTTTTAATAAAAAAAAAATATTAATTACAGGCCATACTGGGTTTGTTGGATCTAATTTATCAATTGTTTTATCTTTACTTGGAGCGAATATTTTAGGTTATTCATTAAAAAAAAATTATAAGGGATATCTATCTAACCACCCAAATTTTAAAAAATTAATTAAAACTATTTCTGGTGATATTTTAAAAATTAATAATTTCAAAAAAAAAATTATTAAATTTAAACCAGAAATCATTATTCATTTAGCATCACAACCTATAGTCAGTGAGGCTTATAAAGATATAAAAGGTACTTACCTAACAAATGTCTTAGGAACTATTGAATTGTTTGAGTTGATAAAAAAAACCCCATCTGTTCGTCAAGTATTAATTTTTACCTCAGATAAAGTTTATAGAAATATTAAAGGAAATATTTTGAACGAGGAATCTAAATTAGGTGGACTTGATCCATACAGTTCAAGTAAGTCTTCACAAGATATTTTAGCAAATAGCTACAAAGAATCTTTTTTCAAATATACAAAAAACGTTACGATCATTAGAGCTGGAAATATAATTGGTGGAGGTGATTTTGATTTTACTAGATTAATTCCTGACTTATTTTTATCAATTAATAAAAATAAAAAATTTATTTTACGCAATCCAAATGCTATAAGACCTTGGCAGCATATTTTTGATTTAATAAACGCTATGCTTGTAATAATTTGCAAAAGTCAGAAAAAAATAAAATCAAATTCAATAGTATTTAATGTAGGCCCTAATAAAAGCTCTAATATTAAAGTAATTACTTTAGTAAAAATACTAAAGAAAAATCTTAAAATTTTAAATTTAGACTATAAAAAAAAAATTAAATTTAAAGAAACAAAGATTCTAAAGTTATCTAATTTTAAAATTAAAAGAACTCTTAACTGGAGACCAAGAATAAATGTTTTTAAAGCTCTAAATTTAACTAATTTGTGGTATAAAGAGTTTTATGAAAACCCAAATAAAATTTTTGAGTTTACTTTAAGCCAAATTAAAAAATATTTTAAATTATTCTAGATTTTAAAAAAATTAAATTGATTTTAATGGGTGATGGTGCCCCCGCACGGATTCGAACCGCGGACCTATTGATTACAAATCAATTGCTCTACCAGCTGAGCTACAAGGGCTTAATTAAAACTTATAAATAGGGCAAATATTTGAATAAAACAATAACTAATTACATAATAATTTGCTTAATAAAATAAAGTATTTTTATAGTAGCTATTAAATTATAAATAATTTTGATGAGAAAAAATTTTTTAAATTTTTTTTGGTTATTTGCTACTTTATTTATATTTTCTTATTTAATTTATAGATCCGAATTTATTTGGGATGGTGAAAGAAGATTATATTATTTTAATTATATAATTATTTCATTTTTTCTAATTTTTTTTTCTATCATGATTTTTTTTCTAAACAACAAAATCAGACAATATGTTAATATAATTTTAATAAGCAGTATATTTTCAATATATTTGTTTGAATGTTTTTTTTTTGTTAAAAAAAATTTTTTAAATCAATCTGAAATCACAACAAAAGCAAAAATTTTTAAAGAAAAAACTGGAGAAATGTACGATATAAGGTCAAAACTTGAAGTTTATGAAGATCTCAAAATAAATAATAATAATTTATCCGTTACTGTTGGTCCACAGCAATTTAATATTCTTGAAAAAAAATATTTTTTATTATCAGGAGTTTCAAAATCAAAAACTATAAATTGTAACGAAAATGGTTATTATTCAATATATGAAAGTGACCGATATGGATTTAATAATCCAGATTATGAGTGGGATAACAATCCAGATATTTTAATTATTGGAGACTCTTTTTCGTTTGGTGCTTGTGTCCATAATAAAGATAGTATTGCTTTTTTACTAAGAAAAAATTTAAAAAAATCATTAATAAATTTAAGTTATCCAGGATTAGGACCTTTAACTCAATATGTTAGTTTAAGAGAGTATTTTACAAAAAAAACAAAAAAAATTATTTGGTTTTTTTATGAAGGTAACGATTTATTAGATTTAAAACGTGAATTAAAAAACAAAATACTTATGAGTTATTTAAATGATATAAATTTTACTCAAGATTTAAGAAATAAACAAACATTTTTTAATGATTTATATAATAAAAAGATGCAAGAAGAATTTGATGAAATAAATAATCAAAAAAATTTTAAAAAAAAAAACCATTTATTTAAAACTATTATAAATATTGTTAAATTAAATAATTTAAGAACTTTTTTTATAGAAGATGAATTACCTTTAAATAAATTTTTAGAAATTGTAAAAAAAGTAAAACTTTTTAGTATTAAAAATGAATCCGAGTTATATTTTGTTTACCTGCCAGAGTATAAAAGATTTAAAAATAGTTACGATAATACTAATTATCAATTTATAAAAAGAAAGATCAATGAATTTGGTATTAATTTCATTGATATAAATAAAAATGTTTTTGAAGAAATGAAAAATCCATTAAGCTTATTTCCATTTGAAAAAAATGGTCATTATAACGTAGTTGGTTATAATAAAGTATCAGAAGAAATTTATAGATTGATAAAAAAATAAAATATATAAATAAATATGGATAACAGTAATATAAAATTACCATCTAATAAGAACTTTGGATTAGTTTTTTTTGTAGTTTTTTTATTAATAGCTTTTTATCCAATGTTAAAGCATGGTGAAATAAAGATTTGGTCTTTAATTACGTCATTTATTTTTCTTATTTTAGGTCTTTTAAACTCTATTATATTAAATCCATTAAACAAAACCTGGTTTAAAGTTGGAATATTTTTAGGAAAAATTGTATCGCCAATTGTACTGGGATTAATATTTTTTCTCTTAGTTACACCTATAGGTATTATTATGAAAATATTTAAAAAGGATTTATTAAACCTTAAATTTAATAATAACAAATCCTATTGGATTGAAAAAAATGAGCCAAAAAGTAAAATGAAAAATCAATTCTAAAAATGAATTTTTTAAAAGAATTTTGGGAATATATTAAAGTAAGAAAAAAATTTTGGCTTTTGCCAATAATAATAGTGCTCCTTTTATTTGGAGGTTTGATAGTACTAACCCAAGGCTCAGCTGTGGCACCGTTTATTTATACAATTTTTTAAGTGAAATCAATTTTAGGTATATCTGCTTTTTATCATGATAGTGCAGCGAGCATATTAATTGATGGAAAAATAGTTGCTGCAGCTCAGGAGGAAAGATTTACAAGAAAAAAACATGACGCAAGTTATCCATATAACGCGATAGAATTTGTATTAAAATATGCAAATTTGAAATTAAGTGAAGTTGATCAAATAGTTTTTTTTGAAAAACCCTTTTTAAAGTTTGAAAGACTTCTTGAAACTTATGTAGCTTTTGCTCCAAATGGGTTTTCATCTTTTAGAAAAGCAATGCCAATTTGGATTAAAGAAAAACTTTTTCAAAAAAATTTTTTATTTAATAAGCTTAAAGAACATGACAAATTTTATAAATCAGATGAAAATATTTTTTTTTCCGAGCATCATCTAAGCCATGCAGCAAGTGCTTTTTTTCCATCTCCTTTTGAGGAAGCCATTATTTTAACAGCTGACGGTGTAGGTGAATGGGCAACAACTACAATAGCCATAGGAAAGGGTAATCAGTTAGAAATTAAAAAAGAAATTCACTTTCCACATTCTCTCGGCTTACTTTATTCTGCTTTTACTTATTATATTGGATTCAAAGTTAATAGTGGAGAGTATAAGCTCATGGGTTTAGCACCATATGGAAATCCTATTTATGAGAATAAAATTAATAAACTAATTGATGTTAAAGATGACGGAACCTTTAGGCTAAATCAAAAATATTTTAATTATGCCACAGGTCTCACTATGACCAATGATAAATTTTATAATTTATTTGGTCAGAAACCTAGAGATTCCATGAAAGAAAAATTAACTCAATTCCATATGGATATTGCTGCGTCAATTCAAAAAGTAACTGAGGATATAATGATTAAGTTATCAAGATCAATTCGAAAACAGTATAATATTAAAAATTTATGCCTTGCAGGCGGGGTTGCACTCAATTGTGTTGCTAATGGTAAAATTCTTCAAGAAAAAATTTTTGATAACATTTGGATTCAGCCTGCTGCTGGAGATGCGGGTGGGTCCCTGGGTGCCGCACTAGCCTTATGGTATGTTGATCAAAAGAATGAAAGAAAAGTAAATCCAAATGATGATATGAACGGATCTTACTTGGGAACTGAATTTACTCAAGAGCAAATTGAAAATGAATTAACATCTATTGGTGCTAAATTCGAAAAATTTGATTATGAAAATCTATTAACTCAGACATCAAAATATTTAGATCAAGGAAAAGCTATAGGATGGTTTCAAGGAAGAATGGAGTTTGGACCTAGGGCCCTAGGGGCCAGATCAATATTAGGGGACCCAAGATCTGATAAAATGCAGAAAAATTTAAATTTAAAAGTTAAGTTCAGGGAAAGTTTTAGACCTTTTGCACCTTCAATTCTTAGAGATAATTTATCAGATTGGTTCGATATTAATATTGATAGTCCTTACATGTTGTTAGTGACCAATATTAAAAAAGAAAAAAAAATTCAAATGACAGACGAACAAAAAAAACTTTTTGGAATTGATAAATTAAATATTAAAAGATCTGAAATACCAGCAGTAACTCATGTTGATTATTCATCACGAATACAAACAGTAAGTAAAAATACAAATAAATATTTTTATGATTTAATTTCAAAATTTAAACAAATTACCGGATGTCCATTAATTATTAACACTTCTTTTAACGTTAGGGGTGAACCGATAGTAAATACTCCTAAGGATGCCTTCAATTGTTTTATGGGCACTGAATTAGATTATCTTGTAATTGGAAATTGTATTTTAGATAAAAATAAGCAAGATATAATTTTTAAAAAAGATTATGCAAACAAATTTGAACTAGATTAATTTTTTTTTTATATTGCTAACATGATGAAAAACAATAGCAGCGCTATTTGAAATATTTAAACTTTCAATATTTTTATTAATATTTATTTTAACAAAAAAATCTGCATATTTACTTGTATGCTGTCTCATGCCAAATCCTTCTGAGCCAAATAAAAGAACATTGTTTCCTTCCCATTTGATACTAGTGAAATCTTTCTGACCTTTTGCATCAAAACCATAAACCCAGAAATTTTTTTCTCTTAAATTTTTGAGAGTAGAATTAATATTAGATACCTGAAATATATTCAGGTGTTCAATACATCCACTTGCTGATTTATACATCAATTTGCTATCACGAGGAAAATGCCTTTCTTTAATTATCAATCCATCAATATCAAATGATGCAGCGCTTCTAATTAATGAACCAATGTTTCTTGGATCTGTAACTTCATCGAGACAAACAAATGTTAAATTATTTTTACTTTTAATAAAGTGTTTCAGATCTGGTTGATCCAAATGTTCAACCTCAGCAACATAACCATTATGCATTAATTGTTCTTTAGAACTATATTTGTCCAATTCTTTTTTTGACTTAAAATAAACTTTAACATCCTCTAAAATATTTTTGTTAGGGTTTTTTCTATGAATATTTTTTTTAGATTCCTCAGTTAAAAAAACCCTTAAAACCTTTCTTTTAGGGTTTCTAAGAGCTTCGATTACTGCATGTTGCCCAACAATGAAAAAAGATGATTTATTCATAAATTATTAACTGTTTTATAAGGTTTTTTTAATATTTTACTATTAAATCACGTATTGCATTTGAATAAATAAAATATATAAAACGCTTGTTATTTGAAGCTTTATTGAACAAGGGGACACTTCCCCAAAGGAGGGGTTCCAGAGCGGTCAAATGGGGCGGGCTGTAAACCCGTTGACTTCGGTCTTCGAAAGTTCGAATCTTTCCCCCTCCACCATTTAATAAATTTTGGATAACATGGAGTGTTACTCTTGGGGTTGTGCGGGTGTAGTTCAATGGTAGAACGCTAGCCTTCCAAGCTGGATGTAAGGGTTCGATTCCCTTTACCCGCTCCAAGAATTAAAATTAGAAGAAACAAAAAAAAACTGAGGTAAAAACGTAATGTCAAAAGAAAAATTTGTAAGAAATAAACCCCACTGTAACATTGGGACGATTGGTCATGTCGATCACGGTAAAACAACTCTTACTGCCGCTATCACAAATGTATTAGCACAAGCGGGTGGTGGAACTGCAGTTGCTTATGATCAAATTGATAAAGCACCTGAAGAAAAGGAGAGAGGCATAACAATTTCAACAGCACACGTAGAGTATGAAACTGAAAAAAGACACTATGCTCACGTAGATTGTCCTGGTCACGCCGACTATGTTAAAAATATGATCACTGGTGCTGCGCAAATGGATGGAGCAATTTTAGTTGTTAATGCCGCTGATGGTCCAATGCCACAAACGAGAGAACACATTCTTTTAGGAAGACAAGTTGGTATTCCTGCAATTGTTGTTTACTTAAATAAAGTTGATCAAGTTGATGATAAAGAAATGATTGAACTTGTTGAAGAGGAAATTAGAGAACTTTTAACTTCATACAAATACCCAGGTGATAAAACGCCAATCGTTAAAGGTTCTGCTTTAGCAGCAGTAGAGGGTAGAGATGATGAAATTGGAAAAAATTCAATTTTAGAATTAATGAAAGCTGTTGACGAGCATATTCCACAACCAGCTAGAGAAGTTGACAAACCATTTTTGATGCCAGTTGAGGACGTATTTTCAATTTCTGGAAGAGGAACAGTTGCAACTGGAAGGGTTGAGTCTGGTGTAATTAAAACTGGTGAAGAAGTTGAAATAGTTGGTATTAGAGAAACTAAAAAATCAGTTTGTACTGGAGTTGAAATGTTTAGAAAACTTTTAGATTCAGGTGAAGCTGGTGATAACGTTGGAATTTTATTGAGAGGTATTGAAAGAAACGACATTGAAAGAGGTCAAGTTCTTTGTAAACCTGGTTCAATTACTCCACACACTAAATTTGAAGCTCAAGCTTATGTTCTAAAAAAAGATGAGGGAGGAAGACATACTCCTTTCTTTACTAAATATAGACCTCAGTTTTATTTTAGAACAACAGACGTTACAGGTGAAGTAGAATTGCCAGCTGGTACAGAAATGGTTATGCCTGGTGATGATGCTAAATTTACTGTTAAACTAATCACACCTATAGCTATGGCAGAGAAATTAAACTTTGCAATTAGAGAAGGCGGTAGAACTGTTGGAGCAGGAGTAGTAACAAAAATTATAGAGTAACTCTATAAATAGGAGTGTAGCTCAATTGGTAGAGCGCCGGTCTCCAAAACCGGAGGCTGAGGGTTCGAGTCCCTCCGCTCCTGCCAATTTGAGTTAATAAATTATGAGAAACCCGATTAAATTTATACAGGAAGTTAAGCAAGAAGCATTTAAAGTTTCATGGCCAACTTGGAAAGAAACATTGCAAGGTGCTTTGATGGTTTTTGCAATGGCAGTTGTTATGTCTTTATTTTTTCTTCTTTTAGATCAAGTTTTAAAATTTTTCTTAGAACTTCTACTTAAAGTGAGCATTTAATGAAAAATTGGTATATAGTTCAGTCTCATTCTAGTTTTGAAAATAAAGTTGCTTCTTTAATAAAAGAGGAAGCAGATAAAGCCAAAATTGCAGATAAATTTGAGGAGATTATTGTACCGACTCACGATGTTACCGAGGTTAAAAGAGGTAAAAGGATTCAAAGAAAAAAAAAATACTTTCCTGGATATGTTTTAATAAAGAGTGAAATGGATAATAATATTTACCATATGATCAAGAGTATAAAAAGGGTTAGTGGCTTCTTAGGCGCCAAAGGAATCCCTGTCCCAGTTTCAGATAAAGAAGTAGAAAAAATTCTAGGTCAAATTAAAGATGGTGTTGCTCAGCCAAAATCTAGCGTAGATTATAGTGTTGGTGAAAAGGTTCAGGTTGTAGATGGCCCATTTGCTTCATTTACTGGGATGATTGAAGAAATTGATGAAGAAAAAGCTAGACTTAAGGTGTCAGTTTCTATATTTGGTCGTCCTACACCGGTTGATTTAGAATATAATCAGGTTGAAAAGGTAAGTTAATGGCAAAAGAAATAAGTGGATTTATAAAATTACAAATTAAAGGCGGTCAAGCTAATCCAGCACCGCCAGTTGGGCCTGCATTAGGTCAACGTGGTGTAAATATTATGGAGTTTTGTAAAGCTTTTAATGACAAAACTAAATCAATGGCAGGTAAACCTGTTCCAGTTGAAATTACAGTCTATAAAGATAAAAAATTTGATTTTAAAATTAAGTCTCCACCAGCTTCTTTTTATATTAAAGAAGCTGTAAAGCTCAAAGGTGGTTCAAAAGAACCTGGTCGAAATATAGTTGCTTCAATTTCTAAAAAACAATTAGAGAGTATAGCAAAAGAAAAAATGAATGATTTAAATGCTCACGATATTGAAGAAGCAATAAAAATTATTGCAGGATCAGCTAGATCAATGGGTATTGAGGTAAAAGAATAATGACATCAAAAAGATACAAAAAATTACCTGAAAAAACAAAAGACTTGAACGCGGATTCTATAGAAAAATTGTTACCAGAAATAAAAAAAAACTGCACAACTAAATTTGATGAGTCTTTAGATTTAAGTTTTCAAATAAACCACAAGCAAAAGAAAAGCGAAATTAATATTAGAACAGTAGTTAATTTACCTGGTGGCACAGGTAAGAAAGTTAAAGTTGCTGTAGTTTGTGAGTCTAATAAAGAACAAGAAGCAAAAGGTGCTGGTGCAGATATCGTAGGTGGTGATGAATTTGTTGAAAGAATTAAAGGTGGAGAATTAAATTTTGAAAAGTTAATTTGCACACCAGGAATGATGATTAAACTTTCTAAATTAGGAAAAGTTTTAGGACCAAAAGGTTTAATGCCTAATCCAAAGCTTGGTTCAGTTTCTGAAAATATTAAAGAAGCAGTAACTAATGCTAAATCTGGTCAAGTAGAAATTAGAAATGATAAAGATGGAAATATTGGAGTTAGTATTGGTAAAAAATCTTTTAGTAATGATCAACTAATTAAAAACTACAATGCAATTTTAGATGCTTTAGAGAAAGAAAAATCAAATAACACTTTAAAAGGTGATTTAATTAGAAGTGTATTTGCTACATCAACAATGGGTGTTTCATATAAAGTTAAATTAGGGAAATCGATATAGTTATGATGAACAAAGAACAAAAGAAAAATTATATTGAAGAAATGACTAATAAGTTTGAAAACAGCAAAGCTGTCATGGTTACTCATTATCAAGGTTTAACAATGACTCAGTTAGATGAATTGAGAGCGAAAATGAGAGAACATGGAATCATTTTCAAGATAACAAAAAATAGAATTACAAAATTAGCTTTAGAAAAAACAAAGTGTAAAGATTTATCGAATTTATTCAGTGGTCCTACAGCAGTTGCATTTGGAGAGGATGCAATAATGTCTGCAAGGATTCTTTCAAAATTTGCAAAAGATAACGAAAACTTAAAATTAATTGGTGGAATTATGGATAATGAGGTCCTAGATCAGGCCGGTGTCCAAAATGTAGCTAGTTTACCTACATTAGATGAAGCAAGAGCCAATATTGTGGGTATTTTGAACGCTTCTGCATCTAAATTAATCAGTATTTTGCTTGCACATTCAGAAAAAATGAGTAGTTTGACGGCAGAAAATTCTGAAACACAACCCAAAGAGTAAAACATATGCCTGACCTTAACAAAATTATCGAAGACTTATCAAGTTTGACAGTTGCAGAGGCAGCTGAACTTTCAAAACAATTAGAAGAAAAATGGGGTGTAACTCCAATGGCAGCAGCAGCTCCAGCAGCAGCAGGCGGTGCGGCTCCAGCAGAGGACAAAGATGATTTTACAATCATGTTAGTTTCTGCAGGTGATAAAAAAATTAACGTTATCAAAGAAGTAAGAGCAGCTACTTCATTAGGTTTAAAAGAAGCTAAAGATCTTGTAGAGGGAGCACCAAAAGAAGTTAAATCTGGTGTAAACAAAAAAGATGCTGAAGAGATCAAAGCTAAATTAGAAGCTGCTGGCGCTAAAGTAGAACTTAAATAAATTAAATAGAAAGAATTCGAATACTGATTATTTTTAATCAGTATTTATAAACATAGATGCAATTATCTTTTACTGAAAAGAAAAACATTAGAAAAAGTTTTGGTAAACTCAAAGAAAGTTTATCTATTCCTAATTTAATTGAAGTACAAAAAAATTCCTACAAAGAATTAACAGAATTTAATGCTGAAGCAGCTGAACTTACCAAAGGTTTTGATAGAGTATTCAAGAGCATTTTTCCAATTGAAGATTTAAATGATAAAGCAACATTAGAGTATGTTTCATACAGATTAGAGAAACCGAAATTTGATGTTGAGGAGTGCATTACAAGAGGTCTTACATATTCTTCAGCACTAAAATGCACATTAAGGTTAGTTGTTTACGAAATAGATATAGAAAATAATACTAAAGATATTTTATCTGCAAAAGAGCAAGAAGTGTATATGGGTGAAGTTCCAATGATGACTAATAGTGGAACTTTTATTACCAATGGAGTTCAAAGAGTTGTTGTAAACCAAATGCATAGAAGTCCTGGTGTATTTTTTGATCATGATAAAGGTAAAACACATGCAAGTGGCAAACTCTTATTTAATTGCAGAGTAATACCCAACAGAGGTTCTTGGTTAGATTTTGAGTATGATGTTAAAGATTTTCTATATTTTAAAATTGATAGAAAAAAGAAAATTTTTTCATCTACTTTATTGTTAGCTTTAGGTTATACCAAATCAGAAATAGTGGATGAGTTTTATGAGAGTGAGCAATATATTTTTGATCCAAAAACAGAAAAGTGGAAAACTAAATTTAATCCAGAGAACTATAAGGCAAAAAATTTCTCTGAAGAAGTAATTGATGCAAAGACTGGAGAAGTAGTAATTAAATTAGGTGACAAGATAAATTTTTTAAGTGCAAAAAAATTAGCTAATGATGGTTTGAAAGATATATTAGTTTCAAGAGAGTCATTGTTTGGAAAATTTTTACATAGAGATATTAAAGTTAATGAAGAAGAAGATGGTGTATTCAAAATTGGTACCGAATTAAATGATACAATTATTCAACAAATTTTAGATGCAAACATACATTCACTTCAAATTTCTGTTACAAATTCAATAAATAAAGGACCGTATCTACTTACAACTATTTTAGCTGATAAAAACAACACCAAAGACGAAGCTATCACAGAAATCTATAAAATGTTAAGACCTGGTGAGCCACCAACAATAGAGATAGCAACTCAAATATTTAATAACCTTTTCTTTAGTTCAGATAGGTATGATCTGTCTGATGTTGGAAGAGTTAAAATGAACTCAAGATTAAACCAAGAGTGTTCAGATAAAATTACAATATTAAGAAATGACGATATAATTGCAATAATTCATAAAATGTTAGATTTACGTGATGGTAAAGATGATGTTGATGATATTGATCATTTAGGAAATAGAAGAGTACGTTCTGTAGGAGAGCTAGTTGAAAATCAAGCCAGAATTGGTGTTTACAGAATGGAAAGAGCTATTAAAGAAAAAATGACAACACTAGATGTTGAATCAGCAATGCCACAAGATCTTATAAATGCAAAACCATTAACAGTTTCATTAAAAGATTTTTTTGCAAGTTCACAACTTTCACAGTTTATGGACCAAACAAATCCATTATCCGAAATTACTCACAAAAGAAGAGTTTCAGCTTTAGGTCCAGGTGGCTTAACAAGAGAAAGAGCAGGTTTTGAAGTTAGAGACGTTCATCCAACCCACTATGGAAGAATTTGTCCAATTGAAACACCAGAGGGTCCAAATATTGGTTTGATTAATAGTTTATCTACATACGCAAAAATTAATAAGTATGGCTTTATTGAAAGTCCCTACAAAAAAGTAAAAGACGGCGTTGTTCAAGATAAAGTAGAATATTTATCAGCAATGGAAGAAACAAAATTTACTATTGCTCAAGCAAATACAAAACTTGATAAAAATGGAAAAATTACTGAAGAGTTAGTTTCGTGTAGACAAAATCTAAACTTTCTTTTGGCTAAACCCGACTCTATTGATTATATTGATGTATCACCTAAACAATTAGTTTCAGTTGCAGCATCATTAATTCCATTCTTAGAAAATGATGATGCAAACAGAGCATTGATGGGATCAAATATGATGAGGCAAGCAGTTCCGTTATTAAAACCAGAGTCGCCACTTGTTGGTACAGGGATTGAAAGTGATGTTGCTTTAGATTCAGGGGTAACTATTGTTGCTAAGCGAGATGGAATTGTTGATAAAATAGATGGTAAAAGGATTGTTATCAAAGTAACTGAGGAAACAGACTTTAGTAAGTCTGGTGTAGATATATATAACCTTCAAAAATTTAAAAGATCAAACCAAAATACTTGTATAAATCAAAGACCACTAGTTAGAGTTGGTGATAAAGTTAAAACTGGAGACATTATTGCCGATGGTCCTTCAACAAAATTAGGTGAACTTGCCTTAGGTAAGAATGTTACTGTAGCTTTCATGCCGTGGCAAGGTTACAACTTTGAAGACTCAATACTTATTTCGGAAAGATGTGTTACAGATGACGTATTTACATCTGTTCACATTGTTGAATACGAAATAATGGCAAGAGACACAAAGCTCGGTGAAGAAGAAATAACAAGAGATATACCAAATGTAAATGAAGAAGCTTTAAAAAACCTTGATGAATCAGGAATAGTTTATATTGGTGCAGAGGTTAATGCTGGTGATATTTTGGTTGGTAAAGTTACTCCGAAAGGAGATTCGGCATCCGGTCCTGAAGAAAAATTATTAAGATCGATATTTGGAGAAAAAGCTATTGATGTAACAGATACATCTTTAAGAATGTCAAGAGGATCAAGTGGAACGGTAGTTGATGTAAGAGTGTTCAATAGACATGGAATTGAGAAAGATGAAAGATCAATAACTATTGAAAGAGCCGAAATTGAACAAGTTCAACAAGATAAAATTGTTGAGGAAGAAATATTAGAAAGAAGTATTAAACAAAGAGCTTCACAATTCCTTTCAGGATCATCTTTAACAAAAAAAGTAAAAGATTTATCCGAAGGAACTAAGTTAGATTTTGAAACAATTAACAAACTATCAATTAATGATGTTTTCAAAATCACAGTGGGAAATGTAAATGATGTAGCAACATTAGCTCAATTAAAAGATCAATACAATAAAGCAAAACAAGATATAACAGAGAGGTTTGAGGATAAAGTTTTAAAAATTAGAAGTGGTGATGATTTGTTACCAAGTGTTATGAAAATGGTAAAAGTATTCGTTGCTATAAAAAGAAGATTAAGACCTGGTGATAAAATGTCTGGAAGACATGGAAACAAAGGAGTTGTAAGTAAAATTGTACCTGTTGAAGATATGCCATATAGAGAAGATGGTAGACCAGTTGATATTGTTTTAAATCCTCTTGGTGTTCCAAGTAGGATGAACGTTGGACAAATTTTAGAGACACATTTAGGCTGGGCATGTAAAGAATTTGGTGAACAAGTTAAAAATTTAGTAAACGAAAATAACAAAAAAATTGAAAGAACAGAAAAAATCGAAAAATTCTTAAAATCTGTTTATGGAGAAGAAATTTTCAACGAAAAGGTAGATAAATTAAGTAAGAATGAATTCAAAGATCTTTGTGAAAACTTACAAAATGGAATCGCAATCTCAACGCCTGTTTTTGATGGTGCTAAAGAAAAAAATGTTACTGAGATGCTTGAACTAGCAAATTTACCAGGATCTGGACAAACTTATTTATGGGATGGAAGAACAGGAGAGAAATTTGATAGACCGGTTACAGTTGGAATAATCTACATGCTAAAACTTCATCACTTAGTTGAAGATAAAATTCATGCAAGATCTACAGGACCTTACAGTTTGGTTACACAACAACCTCTTGGTGGTAAAGCCCAATTAGGTGGTCAAAGATTTGGTGAAATGGAAGTTTGGGCACTAGAAGCATATGGTGCATCATATACATTACAGGAAATTTTAACTGTTAAATCTGATGATGTTGCTGGAAGAGTAAAAGTTTATGAGACTATAGTTAAAGGTGAAGAAAATTTTGAGTCTGGAATACCAGAGTCATTTAACGTTTTAGTTAAAGAGATTAAATCGTTAGCATTAAATGTGGAGCTTAATTAATGAAAAAAGAACTAACTGATCTATTTAAGGGTAGCGAAATTTTAGAAGCTCAAAATTTTAATAGCATTAAAATATCACTTGCTAGTCCAGAGAAGATTAAATCATGGACATTTGGTGAAATTAAAAAGCCTGAAACAATTAATTATAGAACTTTTAGACCTGAAAAAGATGGTTTGTTCTGTGCAAGGATTTTTGGACCGATAAAAGATTATGAGTGTTTATGTGGTAAGTATAAACGAATGAAATTTAGAGGAATTATATGTGAGAAATGTGGTGTTGAGGTTACAAAATCAAATGTAAGAAGAGAAAGAATGGGCCACATTAATCTTGCTACACCAGTAGCACATATTTGGTTCTTAAAGTCTCTTCCAAGCAGAATTGCTTTGGCAGTAGACATGAAATTAAAAGAAATAGAGAGAGTTCTTTATTTTGAAAACTTTATAGTAATAGAACCTGGTTTAACCGGTTTACAAAAAAATCAACTCTTAAATGAAGAAGAATTAGCAAAATACCAGGATGAATTTGGTGAAGAAAGTTTTACAGCAGGCATAGGAGCAGAAGCAGTTCTTGAGATGCTTAAAAATTTAGATTTAGAATTAGAAAGAAAAAATCTTGTTAGCTTTATAAAAGAAACCAAATCTAAAGTTAATGAAGAAAGAGCAATTAAGAGATTAAAATTAATAGAGTCATTTATTGAAACAGGTCAAAAACCTGAGTGGATGATTATGACTGTTGTACCAGTTATACCACCAGAATTAAGACCATTAGTTCCTCTAGATGGTGGAAGATTTGCTACTTCAGATCTTAACGATTTATACAGAAGGGTAATTAACAGGAATAACAGATTAAAAAGATTAATGGATCTTAAAGCTCCAGATATCATTGTAAGAAATGAAAAAAGGATGCTTCAAGAGTCTGTAGATGCTTTATTTGATAACGGTAGAAGAGGCAGAGTAATAACAGGAACAGGTAAGAGACCACTCAAATCTCTTGCTGAAATGTTAAAAGGGAAACAAGGAAGATTTCGACAAAATTTATTAGGTAAAAGAGTAGATTATTCAGGACGATCAGTAATCGTTGTCGGTCCTGATTTAAAATTACATGAGTGTGGTTTACCGAAAAAAATGGCTCTTGAGTTATTTAAACCATTTTTATATGCAAGATTAAATAAATTAGGTTTAGCTTCAACAATTAAACAAGCTAAAAAATTAGTTGAAAAAGAAACAAATGCAGTTTGGGACGCTTTAGAATTGATAGTTAGAGAGCATCCGGTACTTTTAAATAGAGCACCAACACTTCATAGACTTGGAGTTCAAGCGTTTGAGCCAAAATTAATTGAAGGAGATGCAATTGAATTACACCCTTTAACTTGTGCAGCATTTAACGCTGACTTCGATGGTGACCAAATGGCAGTGCACGTGCCGTTAAGTTTAGAAGCACAATTAGAGGCAAGAATTTTAATGTTATCTACAAATAATATTCTTTCTCCATCAAACGGAAAACCAATTATTGTTCCGAGTCAGGACATGATTTTAGGAATCTACTATCTGTCACAAGAACCTATATCTGATAAACCAGCAGGATACTTTACAAATTCAGATCAAATTGAATTTGCATTATCATCTGGTCAAATAAATGTACATAGCACTATCATTTCAAGATTTGAGACTGTAGATGATCAAGGTAATAAAAAAATGGAAAAATACACTTCTACAGCTGGAAGATTTTTATTAGCAAATTTATTACCTAAAAATAGCAACATTAAGTTCTCTTTAGTAGATAGATTATTACCTAAAAAAGTAGTTTCAGAAATAATTGATGTTGTATTTAGATTTTGTGGTCAAAAAACAACTGTAATTTTCTGTGATAAGCTTAAAGATTTAGGATTTAAACACGCATTTAAAGCAGGAATTTCGTTTGGAAAAGACGATCTTGTAATCCCTGAAAATAAAACTCAATTAATTGATGATACTAAGAAATTAATTGCAGATTATGAAACACAATATGCTGAAGGTTTAATTACAAGAGGTGAAAAGTACAACAAAGTTGTTGATGCTTGGTCTAAGTGTACTGATAAAGTTGCTGGAGAAATGATGAAAGGAATTTCAGCTACAGAAAAAACTGACGAAGGATTGAAAATAAATTCTGTATTTATGATGGCAGACAGTGGAGCTAGAGGATCTGCTGCTCAGATGAAACAATTAGCTGGTATGAGAGGTTTGATTGCTAAACCTTCAGGTGAAATTATTGAAAGTCCAATTATCTCAAACTTTAAAGAGGGATTAACCGCTTTAGAGTATTTCAACTCAACACATGGAGCTAGAAAAGGTTTAGCAGATACAGCGCTTAAAACAGCTAGTTCTGGATATTTAACGAGAAGACTTTGCGATGTAGCTCAAGATTTAACTGTCACCAAAAAAGCTTGTGACTGTAAAAATCCAGGATTTATCGAACTTTCTGAAATTTTAGAAGGTGGTAATGTAGTAGTTAGCCTTTCTGAAAGAGCACTAGGTAGAGTTACATTTGATGAGGTTAAACATCCTTTAACTGGAGAGATAATCATCAAAAAACAAACCATGATCGATGAGGCTGGATGCGATAAAATTGATGCTGCAGGGGTAAAATCAATAAAAGTTTACTCAGTAATGACTTGTGGTTCAAAAGAAGGTGTTTGTGCTACTTCATACGGAAGAGATTTATCTAGAGGTAAAATGGTTCACGTTGGTGAAGCTATTGGAATGATTTCCGCACAGTCAATCGGTGAACCAGGAACACAGTTAACAATGAGAACTTTCCACGTAGGTGGAACTGCTTCTGTTAAACAGGACTCACAAATTGTAACTAAAAATGAAGGAACATTAAAAATTATAAACTCAAATATTTTAGAGGACTCTAAAAAGAATTTAATTGTAATGGGTAGAAATACTCAGCTTTCAATTGAGGATGATAATGGAGTTCAAATTGCAGTTTATAAAGTTGCATATGGATCAAGATTATTTTTTAATAACGGTGATAAAGTAAAAGCAAATACTAAAATATGTGAATGGGATCCTTACACAACGCCAGTTATAGCAGAGAAAAGTGGTATAGCTAGTTATGTAGATCTAATTGACGGTGTTTCAATTCAAGAAACTACTGACGATGCAACAGGAATTTCTTCTAAATCAGTAATTGATTGGAGAGGTCAATCAAAAAGCACTGATTTAAAACCCAGAATCACTCTTAGAGATGAAAAAGGAAATGTAATTAAAAAAGCTGATGATAATGAAGCTAGATATTATTTAGTGCCGGATTCGATTTTATCAATTAAAGATGGTCAAAAAGTTTATGCAGGTGACGTAATTGCAAGATTACCGAAGGAAACTACAAAAACAAAAGATATTACCGGAGGTCTTCCAAGAGTTGCTGAGTTATTTGAAGCTAGAAAAGCTAAAGACAGTGCAATCATTGCTGAAAATGATGGTAGTGTTGTTTTTGGCAAAGAGGTAAGAGGTAAACAAAGGGTATCTATTGTTCCTGAAGATGGATCAGAACCTTCAAATTATTTAATTCCAAAAGGCAAACATATCAATTTCAACCCTGGTGAAAAAATTCAAAAAGGAGAATATCTTCTAGATGGTCAACCATTGCCACATGATATTTTAAGAATTTTAGGTATTAAAGAATTAACGGAATACTTTGTTAACCAAGTTCAAGAAGTCTATAGATTACAAGGTGTAATCATTAATGATAAGCATATTGAAACTATTTTAAGACAAATGCTTAAAAAAGTTGAAGTAAAAGTATCAGGTGACTCAAGTTATTTACCTGGTGAAGTGGTTGATAGAATTAAGTTTGATAATACAAACGAAAAATTAGTTGCTGAAAGCAAAACCCCTGCTGTCGGTGAGAGAGTGTTGATGGGTATCACTAAAGCCTCACTTCAAACTGAATCGTTTATTTCAGCTGCTTCGTTCCAAGAAACTACAAGAGTATTAACTGATGCTGCAATTAAAGGAAAAGTTGACCCATTAAATGGGTTAAAAGAGAACGTAATTGTTGGAAGGTTAGTTCCTGCAGGTACTGGTAATATTAAAAATAGATGGAACAATAAAGCTCTAGAAGATGATAATAATTTCTTAGCTGAGCAGGATAAAATAGAAGCTTCAGAACCTGAAGAAACACAGACAAATCAGTAAAAAAATCGCCTAAAAATTGCAGTTTTAGTTTGACAAAGGGCTATTAATAAGTAATTTGGCGATATTTTTGGTTGGAATGTAGTGCTTCTAACAGCACTAAACGCTGCCACAAAATAACCTGTCAGTTATTTTCATCTAAAAATAAATTAATTAATTTAAAAATATTTATGCCAACTATTAATCAGTTGTTAAGAAAAAAAAGAGTTAAACAAGTTACAAGGAACAAGGTTCCTGCTTTACAAAAACAACCTTTGAAGAGAGGTGTTTGTGTAAAAGTTTATACAACAACTCCTAAAAAACCAAACTCTGCATTAAGAAAAGTTGCTAGAGTAAGATTGTCAAACGGGTTTGAAGTTACAGCTTACATTCCTGGTGAAGGTCATAATCTTCAAGAACACTCGGTAGTACTGATTAGAGGTGGAAGGGTAAAAGATTTGCCAGGTGTACGTTATCATATTTTAAGAGGTAATCTAGACACCCAAGGTGTTGAAAATCGAAAACAAAGAAGATCTTTATACGGAACAAAAAAAGGTAAATAATGTCTAGAAAAAAAACGCAGCCAAAAAAAAATGTAGTTCCAGATCCAAAATTTAATTCAACTATAATTCCAAAATTAATAAACAATATAATGTATGATGGCAAAAGAGGTATCGCCGCTAAAATTGTTTATGAAGCAATTGATAAAATAAAAACAAAAACAAAAGACGAACCAATAAATATTTTTAATGAAGCAATAAATAATATCAAACCAACTGTAGAAGTTAGATCTAGAAGAGTTGGTGGTGCAACTTACCAAGTTCCTGTTGAGGTAAAAAGTAAAAGAGCACAAGCCTTAGCAATTAGATGGTTAGTAGAATCAGCAAGGAAAAGAAAAGATAAACACATGGCAGATAAAATTTTTAATGAGCTTTATGATGCTTATGAAAAAAAAGGTGCTGCAGTTAAAAAAAGAGAGGATGTACACAAAATGGCAGAATCCAATAAGGCTTTTGCTCATTTTAGGTGGTAATAAGATATGGCTAGAACTCATTCATTAGATAAATACAGAAACATTGGGATCATGGCCCATATAGATGCTGGTAAAACAACTACTACAGAAAGAATTCTATATTACACAGGTAAGAGCCATAAAATTGGTGAAGTGCATGATGGTGCAGCAACCATGGATTGGATGGAGCAAGAACAAGAAAGAGGAATTACAATTACTTCTGCAGCAACTACTTGTTTTTGGAACGATCACAGAGTTAACATCATTGATACCCCAGGTCACGTAGACTTTACTATTGAAGTAGAGAGATCTTTGAAAGTTTTAGATGGTGCCGTAGCTGTTTTTGATGGTGTAGCAGGTGTAGAACCACAATCTGAAACAGTATGGAGACAAGCAGACAAATATAAAGTTCCAAGAATTTGTTTTGTAAATAAACTAGATAGAACTGGTGCTGATTTCTTTAGATGTGTTGATATGATCAAAGATAGATTAGGTGCTAAGCCATTAGTGTTACAAGTTCCTATTGGAATTGAGGCTTCTTTAACTGGAGTTGTTGATTTAGTTAAAATGAAAGCTCAAGTTTGGAAAAATGAGGCATTAGGTGCTGAATGGGAATACAAAGATATTCCTGATGATCTTAAGGAAATTACTGAAAAATATAGAACAGAATTAATAGAAACTGCTGTAGAGCAAGACGAAAAATTAATGGAATCTTATTTAAATGGAGAAGAAATTAAAGAGGAAGATTTAGTTAAGTGTATAAGAAAAGGAACACTGGACTTTAGTTTTGTCCCAGTTTTAACTGGATCTGCGTTTAAAAATAAAGGTGTTCAACCTTTATTAGATGCAGTTGTCAACTACTTACCAAGTCCAGTTGATATTGGTTCAATTAAAGGAACAAAGGTTGGATCAGAAGATGAAATAGAAATGAAATTTGATGATGGTTCTTCTTTCTCAGGTTTGGCCTTCAAAGTTGCAAACGATCCATTTGTAGGTTCTTTAACATTTGTTAGAATTTATTCTGGAACAATTAAGTCTGGTACTGCAGTATACAACTCTTCATCTGACAAAGAGGAAAGAGTTGGCCGTATGCTCTTAATGCATGCTAATTCAAGAGAAGATATTAAAGAAGCTAACGCAGGTGATATTGTTTCATTAGCGGGATTAAAAAATACTATGACTGGTCACACTTTATGTGACAAAGAAAATCCAGTTTTATTAGAGCCAATGGAATTCCCAGACCCAGTAATTGAAATTGCTGTAGAGCCAAAAACAAAAGGTGACCAAGAAAAAATGGGTGAAGCATTAGCAAGATTAGCTAAAGAGGATCCATCATTTAGAGTTTCTTCAGATGAAGAGTCGGGTCAAACAATCATAAAAGGTATGGGTGAACTTCACTTAGATATAATTGTTGATCGAATGAAAAGGGAATTTAAAGTTGAAGCAAACGTAGGAGCTCCACAAGTTGCTTACAGAGAAACTATAGAAAAATCTGCTGAGTATGAATACATACATAAAAAACAAAGTGGTGGCGCTGGTCAGTTTGCTAAGGTTAAATTATTTGTTGAACCTCAAGAACCAGGAAAAGGAAGAGAAGTTGAAAGTGCTATTAAGGGTGGAGCTATTCCAAAAGAATTCATTCCTGGTGTTGAAAAAGGTATTGAAACTGTCTCTGATAGTGGAATTTTGGCAGGTTTCCCAATGATTGATTACAAAGTAACTATTGTTGATGGTCTACATCACGATGTTGACTCAAGCGTTTTAGCTTTTGAACTTGCAAGTAGAGCATGTTTTAAAGAAGCTTGTACTCAAGGTGGATTAAAACTTCTAGAACCGATAATGAGAGTAGAAGTTGTTACTCCTGAAGACTATATGGGAGATGTTATTGGTGATTTAA
>QCDC01000004.1 GCA_003278805.1 Pelagibacteraceae bacterium AG-349-L17
AATATCAAATCTGATAAGGAGCATATTAAGCAAACAATAAATATATGTTGTTTTTTTAAACCTTGCTCAATAACAAAAATATTCTGGGCACCTATAGCTAAGATTAAGCTAATCCCAGTAAAGAAGCCTAATACCAGGTATTCCATTAGGCTTTAAGGTTATTCTGGATTTCCTGTTAATGTTTTAATTTCTAGAATATTTTCGTTTGGGTCTTTAACGAAGAAAGTTTCTTGCTCGTATTTTGTTCCTTTAAATCTCAAATAAGGTTCGTCGTAATACTTAGTTCCACTATCTTTTAATCTTTGTTTTAGAGCATCAAAGTCTTTTCTTGATAAATGAACTCCAAAATGAGGAACTGAAACATTACCCATGTCTACATCGTGTCTCTCATTATCTAATTTATGTTCACTTTTATGTAAGGTTAGTTCATTGCCCCAAAAATCTACATCTGCCCACTCTTGTGCTGAGTTGTCTAATCTACATCCCAAAGTTTCACTGTAAAACTTTTTTGCAATCTCTAAGTCTCCACAAGGGATGGCTAGATGAAAACAATTGGTGTTTTTATACATTTAAACCTCTTTAAATTAAGCAATTAAGTACTATATAAGGCATATTATTTTTTAATCAACAGCAACTAAACTTAAGAAATATGAGTGATTTTTTACAATCCATAATTGATAGAGATCCTGCTGCAAGGTCTAAGTTAAGTTTAATATTAACTTATCCAGGTGTCAAAGCTGTTTTTTTTCATCGAATAGCAAATTTTTTTAGTACTGCAAAATTTCATTTGATAGCAAGAATCATTTCTCAATTTTCAAGATTCTTAACTGGGATAGAAATTCATCCTAATGCAAAAATTGGAAAAAATTTATTTATTGATCATGGAATGGGTGTTGTTATTGGTGAAACTTCAGACATTGGAGATAATGTTACTATCTATCACATGGTTACATTAGGAGGAATTGCTCCAAGTATTAATTCAAATGACCAAAGAAATATAAAAAGACATCCTACTATAAAAGAAGATGTGGTTATTGGGTCAGGTGCACAAGTATTAGGTCCTATTGTAGTTGGCAGAGGTGCAAGGATTGGAGCAAATGCAGTTATTACGAAAGATGTTTCAGAAAATGCTGTAATGGTTGGAATTCCTGCAAGAAGTGTTGGAATAGCAGATAGTGAATTTAAACCTTATGGAATTACGTCTGATAGTGATAAAAAATCAGATAATGAATAATACCCAAAACGATTTTATTTCTGGAATAGGAAATACTCCACTAATCAAACTTAGAGCAGCTTCTGAAATTACTGGGTGTAACATTTATGGAAAAGCAGAATTTTTAAACCCAGGAGGATCTGTAAAAGATAGAGCTGCACTTGCTTTAATTAAAGACGCTCAAGAAAAAAAATTAATTGCTAAAGGTGGAACAGTTGTTGAAGGAACAGCTGGTAACACTGGGATTGGTTTAGGTTTATTAGGAAATTCTTTAGGGTATAAAACAATCATTGTAATGAATGACAATCAAACTCAAGAGAAAAAAGATTTACTCAAAAATCTTGGGGCTGAATTAAGATTGGTACCACCTAAACCATACAAAGATGATAATAATTTTGTTAAAGTGGCAGCGAGACTTGCTGACGAACTAAGACCAACAAATAACAATGGTGTAATTTGGGCTAACCAGTTTGATAATACTGCAAATGCTAAAGGACATTATGAAGGTACAGGTCAAGAAATCTGGGAACAAACCGATGGTAAAATAGATGGTTTTGTTTGTTCTTCAGGGACTGGAGGCACAATTTCAGGTGTTAGCAATGCTCTTAAAGAAAAAAATAAAGATATAAAAATTTATTTATCAGATCCAAAAGGATCTGCTCTTTATAATTATATTAAAAATGGTGAACTAAAATCTGAAGGTGGATCAATTACTGAAGGTATTGGCTCAAGTAGAGTGACTGCTAACTTTGGTGAAGCCAAAATTGATGACGCATATTCAATTGGTGACCATGAAGCTCTGCCTATTCTATATGATTTAATTCAAAACGAGGGATTAAGTTTAGGCACAAGCTGTGGGATAAATATTGCAGGAGCAATTAGAATGGGAAAAGAGTTAGGGCCAGGAAAAACAATTGTAACTATTCTTTGTGATAGAAGTGACAAGTACGCAACTAAAATGTTTAATAAAAAATTTTTAGAAGAAAAAGGTTTGCCGATACCTAATTGGTTTTAAATATAAATTTTATCAGCTAATCCGTAAGTAAGAATAGCACTTAAAATCGTAAGTACTCCAGCAGCAATTACACCTTCACTGTTAGTCTTTTCGGTGTGTCCAAGTTTATTTATGTAAATGGTATAAATACCAAATATTAAGTACATTAAATTTTGAACAAATACTAAATTAAAGAACGCCCAAGTTCCATTTACTCCACCATCTCTAACGAACATAATATAAAGAGCCATTAAGAAAGACCCAACAAAAGGAGCTCCAAAAAATCTTGTAATCACAGCTGCCGAATGATCGATGTTATATTGATCCATGAAACTCTTTGTTCCAACTATAGCTCTAAAAGCATAAACAGCGTAAACAAGGAAATGAACAATAAAAATTATTAGATAGACAATTCCATTAAATTTTTCGATCATAAGTAAATATTATCAAATTTTTAAATTAAATAAAACAGCATAATCACCATTTTTTATACTCTGAAATTGCATAACTGTCGCGCGCTATAAACGCGAGTGACTCCTTGTCAATTATGTAACAGTGTTATGTTTAATTAAACAATTTAAAGGGGGTAAAAATGAAAAAAATTTTATTTTTAATAATATTTTTAACGATCTCAAATTACTCATTAGCAGAGTCAGGAAAATTTAATGCTGCTGGAGCAGGATCGTGGTCATTGAATGCAATGGATGCTGGAAATGGAAACATGAGTATTACTTACGATGGTAATGCCGGACTAATGGATAAAGAACCTGGAAGTATTTTTGATAAATCTACTATGCATTGTATTGGTGGATTAACATTAGTATCTGGAAAATTTGATGATGAAACAGGTATGTGTACCTTTTATTTGATGGATGGAGAAAAAGTTTACATGAATTACAAAGGCAAAGGAACTGGTGGCCAAGGTGGAACTGGTACTTTTGTTATTATCGGTGGAACTGGAAAATATGAAAATATTTCTGGAAGTGGTTTCTCAAGCAGACAAAATATAAGAGGTAAAGCTGGTATGGCACACTCAATGAATCAAATGAGTGGTGAGTATACTTATTAATGAAAAAAATAATTTTTACGTTTTTATTAATTTTGCTAACAGCAACTTCACATGCAGAAATAAGTAATAAAGAAATATCCGATTCATTAAAATGTGCAGGAATTTTTACCTCCACTCAATTTATTAAACAAGGTGAGCTTCCAAATGGAGATTTGGCTTACAAAGAAAATAGTTTGGCTGCAGCAAAGGTTACTAGAGAATTTCTTACAAATGAAGGTGTTTTAGAGGATAAAATAAATTCAAGTATAAATTCTACTGTTGATGAAATGTTTGGTAAACCTTATCAAAAAACTTTAATGGATAATTGCTATGCGTTTATTTTCAAATTAATACCAAATGGTAAAGAAAAAGTAGAGGAAACTTCTAAAACAATTTATGGAGGATAAAATATGATTATAAAAATAGAGGAAAATATAAAATCGTTTTCAGCATGGAGGGATATGGTTAAAGATAATGCTGAAAAAATTAAAGGATTTGGTGCAACCATTATTTTTGCTGGTGTATCAAAAGAAGATGCTTCAAAATTTACAGTAATTGTAAAATATGCAACTTTGGACGGGTTTGAGGCATTTAAAAATGATAAAGAACTTCACGCTGCAAGAGCTGCAGCTGGAGTTGATTTAGATTCTGCAAAAATCACTCCCATGGATGGTGACTTTATGGAAAATTTTTCAGGATAATAAAATAGGAGGAAAAAATGGAAAAAGAAATGCTAGTGGTAGCAAAGTTAAAAGAAGGTACTTTTGAGAAATTCATGGGATTTATGCAATCTCCTGAAGGACTTGCTGAAAGGGCTAAAGTTGCTGTGGTTGAAAAAACAATTGGAACTGTAACTCCAGATAAAAGTACTGTAATGTTTAAAATATTTTGTACTGATGAAGCTGCACTTCATAAGTTTATAGAAGGTACAGAGGTATCAAAACCAATAATGGATGAAGTGTTAGACAGTTACTCAATATATGATTTAACTAAGGTTAAATAGAAAGGAATAATATGTCTATATTAGAAAAATATAGTGCTGCAATAAAAAATAAAGATGAAGCAGTGATGAATGATCTTTTGCATGATGATTTTAAATTCACAATGCATAAGTCAGGAAATGTTTTAGGCAAAGATGATGTTATCAAATGGGCAATGAGCGGTGATATAAATCAAGATAAAGTAAGAGTTGTTTATGAAAATGACGAAGTTGGTGTTCATCATTCATTTGTTACTTTTGATGATGGAAATGTAGAGGCTGTAATGGCAGTTTATAAATATGATAATGGAAAAATTGTTAGTTTGGAAACTGGTGCTACACCTATGCCAAAGTAAGTGAGTGGTATTGATTTTTATTTTTCGATAGGGAGTACTTACACCTATCTGTCTGTAACTAGAATACTTGATGTTGAAAAACAACATCAAGTAAAATTTAATTGGAAACCTTTTTCTGTTAGAGCAATTATGAAGGAAATGAATAACATCCCATTTCCAAAAGATAAAATTAATAAAGTCAATTACATGTGGAGAGATATTGAAAGACGTGCAGAGGGATATGGTTTTTTCGCTAAAACACCAGTTCCCTACCCTTTATCTGAATTCGATTTAGCAAATCAAATAGCAATCTTAGGTTTTGACAAAGGTTGGGGAGAAAAATTTGTGATGCTAACTTATAAAAAATGGTTCCAAGAAGGCAAAGAACCTGCCATTGAACCTAGCATTTCTGAGGTTTGTGCTGAATTAAATTTAAATAAAGATGAAATCATATCCCAAGCAAATTCTGAAAATATAGAGACAAAATATAACGAGAACACTAATTCAGCTCGTGAAAATAAAATATTTGGCAGTCCATCTTTTATTGTAAAAAATGAACTCTTTTGGGGAGATGATAGAATGGAAGATGCTATTAAATGGTCTCTTAAATAATCCTATATATTCTCCTAAAATTCATTTAAGATAATTTTCATGAGTCTTGTTAGTTCATATTTATTTTTAGGCATTGCAGTTTTTTTAGGTGTAACTTCAAACAGTTTTGCAAAAAGTGCTGAAGGCTTTACCCTTCTTTTTCCAAGTATAATTACAGCAATCACAATTGTATTATGTATGTACGCACTTTCATTAGTAATGAAAAATATTCCCATGGGAATTACTTATGCTTCCTTTGCAGGCTTAACAATTATAGCAACTGTTGTTGTGGGTATAATTAGATTTAATCAAGTACCCAATTTATATTCATTAATTGGTTTAGCTTTTATTATTGTTGGTGTTTTAATGGTTAACCTATTAGGTAATAATTAACTATGATTTCAAAAAAATATGCTCAACCTTTATTCATGATTTTTATGTCCTTTGGCATGAGTGTAATTATGAGTGGTGTTGTAGTTGCTGTAAACACTGGAGTTACAGATGGCTTTATAAGTAGATGGTTTTATTCTTGGATGTTTGCATTTCCAATTGCATTAATTGCTGCATTTACAATGGCTCCAATAATAAGACCCTTAGTTAACAAAATTGCATCAAAAGAATAATTATGAAACCCTTATTAGGATATTTATTTTTAGCAATAGGTATTTCTTTTGGTATCGCATCAAATAGTTTGGCTAAAATTTCAGAAGGCTTTACCAAACTAACACCATCGGTTTTATGTATCTTGTTTATGTGTATAACGATGTTTTCAATAGCAAAAGCTATGCACGCTCTTCCTGTAGGTTTTGCTTATGCAACATATAGTGGGTTAACAGTAACTGGAGTTGTGCTATTTGCTGTATTAAAATTAAATCAAGTTCCTAATGTATATGGAATAATTGGAATTATTTTAATTATTATTGGTGTAATAATGGTTAATTATCTTGGAAAACTAAATTAAAAAAAATTAATTTTTTGTAAAATTTAAATTAAATGGTTTATATGAAAATCTTACATTTGAAAAACCAGACTCAATTTCAACTGACTTATAAGCTCCAAATAGTTTATTGATCTTTTTTGGTTTATCATTCACTTCTACGATCCAATTATGATCCCAAGTATCTATAAAAGATACCCATCCTGATTTTTGAGTATTAATATCAAGAATTAACGTATCACCATCATAACTAATTTTTTTATAATCAAAAATTGCATTTTTTTCATATTCGATAGAATTTTGAACAAATTCATCGATATCATTATAATTTAACTTTTTTGAAAAAAAAATTCTTTTTGATGTTTTATCCATTCCATAAAAATATTTAAGTTGTTTAATTTTATTTATTTCTAAATTTTTTTTAAATTGACCATTTGAATTAAAGTATTTTTTAAATAATTTTACATGATTTTTATTTCCCCAATTATTTATATGATTGATATTATGTCTCTTATTATTTCTATAATATGTGTTACCTTCATAAGTGTTATTGCCACTTTTTTCTAATGCCACTCGATTGATAGAAAAACTTTTAGTTATATCCTCTAATGCATTTTCATTATTAGAATTATAATTAGGTTGTAAATTTAACTTTTCAAAGCCTAAATTATAGTAATTAAAAGGTATTGCCCATTGAATATTTGTTAAAAAAAATAATTCACCAAATGTAATAAAAAGTATCATATATAAAAAAATAACTTTATTTTTTAAATATTTTTGAACAAATGATTTTCTTATAGAAAAGATAATTAAAATAAAACTCAGTATAAAAAATAATGGATAAACTAGTTTTTTATATAAACCAACAATTAATGAAAAAGGCTGTGGTAAAGTTTGCTCTGCAAATATTATTCTTTTTAACTGCCAAGTTTCCCAAAAGCTATTTTCATAATTAGAAAAATAAATAAAATTAATTTGTAATAATAAAATAGAAATAAAAGAAATAACTATTACATAGCTTATCCCTTTTACTTTATTACCATTCATAATTTTAATGAATTCTGTAATTGAAAAAGCTAAAGTTAGAGATAGAAATGGAATTAAAACAACATTAAATCTAACAAAATGTCTAAAATTTTGAATAAAGTTTAATCTATTCCATAAAGTTTCAAATATAACTGAATTTTCTGGACTAGAAATTTGATAGCAAAAAAACAGTAAAAAAATAAAAAAAAAAGATAGATATTTATAAGTATAATTTTTTAAAAATTCATTTCTATTAAAAGAAATATTATAAATAAATACAACAATAATTATAAAAACCGATATTGAGCCAAAATAGTACCACCCCTCTGCATATGAAAAAGGAGGGTATATCCATGATCCTAATTGATCATAAATATTGCTTGAGGTAGTTAAAGAAAAATTTATGTCTGTATCACTTCTTCCATAGGTAATGCTTAAAAGCTGAGAAATTTTGAGTAACCATGGAGAAACAATTGATAAAGATAAAATTCCAGGAGTAAAACATTTGAAAAAAAATGAACGGTTAGAGTCTAAATCTTCATGAAAAATTTTTTTTTTGATTGGATTAATAAGTAGAAAAATAAAATAAATTCCAAATATAATTAATCCATAAAATATGTAATAGGGATATCCAGCAGTTAAAATCATAAGACTAGATAAAAAAATTATTAAAAAACTTTTTTTGAAATTTTTATTTAATACAGCGCAGTTCATTCCATAGAGAATCCAGGGAAACCATGAAAAACAATGTATAGCATTTGGAAATCTAAGTAATTCAGTTATTTTTAAACTAAGACAAGTAATTACAATTGAAACTAAAATTATTTTTATATCTAGTTTAAAAGTTTTTAAGAAAAAAAATAAACCTAAATTAAATATTGAAATTGCAAAAATTGTAAAAATTAAAAAATAATATTTGGTAACTTCACCTATAATTAAACAGATTAAATAAAACAACCAAGCAGGTAGATAAAAATATTGACTTAATGGATTAAATATCAAAGACATTCCAGATGCTTCGACAGGAGACCATAGAGGAAAATGTCCTAACTTTAAAAGTTCAAATATATATTTTTTATATACAAAATAATATAACTCAAAATCATTGCCTACCTCTAATATTTGAAATGTGTAAGGAAGTAAGACAATGTATGGAATAAAAATTAATATCAAATAAAGTAATAATTTTTTTTTCATTAATATTATTTTATATATTATTTATTTTATTTAATTATATTAAATCTAATATGAGTATTTCAATAGTCATACCTGTATATAATGAAAAAAATAATATTTCATTATTGATATCAAAGATTACATCTAATATTAACAGAATCAAACATGAAATAATTATTGTGGATGACTCCTCGGATGATGGCTCAAAAGATATTCTTAAAAAATTATCAAAAAAAAAAAATTTAAAAATTATATTTAGAAAAGAAAAAATTAGAGATTTATCTAAATCCTGTAGAGATGGTTTTGAAAAATCAAAATTTGACAAAATTTTAGTTATGGATGGTGATTTACAACATAATCCTAAATATATTTTAAGAATGATCAAAATAATGAAAAATAAGAATTGTGACGTGGTAGTAGGTGTAAGAGATCTGATTAATTCAAGAGTAAAAAGTCTCAGTTTTTTTAGACAATCAGCCTCTTTTGTTCTGATAAAATTTCTTAACTTGGTTTTTGGAAAAAAAACAATTGATCCAATGAGCGGTTTTTTTTTATTTAAAAAAAAAATTTATACACAAAATAGGAAATTACTTTTTTTGAAGGGATTCAAAATTTTAGCAGATTTAATATATGCAGATAGGAATATTTCAGTTAAAGATTTAAAAATTAATTTTGAGTATAGAGTAAAGGGTAGTAGTAAATTAAATTTCAAAATATTAATTTATTTGTTACATTTTATAATGTTTAGAATATTTCAAAAAACCTACAGTTTTTTTTAAAATTTTTCACTTAAATTGCTTTGGTAATTTGTGGTTTCCATTTTCATCTAATTTTAACTCAAATTCATTTTCAACATTTTTAATATCTAATGTTGAATATAAATGTGGATACATATCTCCATTCGATGCTTGCTCCCAGAGTAAATGTTCTAGTTTAAATGCATTAACTTTTAATAAAATTAAATTTTCTTTATTTGGATAATGCCTATTAAGGGTTTCTTTTATTTGTTCTTCCTCTGAAAAGTGAATATATCCATCTTTAAGATCTTTCTCTGACCCACCATAAATTCCGGATTGTTTAGCCTTTTGCCACTCATATTTATCTATAACTTTGAAAATAAATTCTAAATTCATTTTACCAAGAAGAGTTAAGACTTTTTAAAAATTCTAATTCTTCTTCAGTAGAGTCTCTTCCTAAAATTTCATTTCTATGAGGATATCTATGAAATTGCCTGATTGCTTTTGTATGATCTTGCCAAAATTTTTTTATTTCATTATATCCTTCATGTTCTCTTAAATATTTGTTTAATAAGTAATAGGCCATTTCATGATCGCTGATTTCCTCACTATGAATTAAAGGTAGCAACATAAATAATCTTTGATTAACGTTCATTGCTTCTAAATAACCTGAATAAACTGCATCATTTACGATCAATCTAGTTTTTTGATCTTGAGCAAAAGCCTTTTTATCATTTCTAAACATATTTCTTGAAAACTGATCAAATAAAATTACTAACGCCAGACAGCTCATAGGATTATCTTGCCAATCATCATATTCATTTTTACAAGCAAGTTCGTAATCTTTTAAAAAATTATCTTTAATTTTTTGATCAAACTTTTCATCTTTTTTAAAACGCATTTTGGAAGGAGTTTCTTTAAACCAAAAATCTAAAATTACTTGTGCTCTTTCTGGAATCATTTAGCTACTGGCTTTAATAATTTTAAAACTTTTTGATGATTTTGTTTGTTATTAGAAACAAGTATATTTCCTCCTAACACAGGGTTTTTATTTTCCCATGTAGTTATTATTGCTCCTGCTGCTCTTAAAATTGGTATCAATGGGTGAATATCCCAAATTTTATTTGCACACTGGGCAACTATTTCAATTCTACCCTCTGCCAATTGACAATATGTCAAAGCATCAAAACAAGGAAATTGCATTCTTTTAATAAACTTTTTAATTTTTAATTGCTGCTTTAAGGATAAGTGATGATGAAATGCAGCTGCTAGTTTTGCATTTGTAAAATTTAGCTTGGTATTAATTTTTAATTTTCTTTTTTTATTATTCTCAAAAACATAGGCAGAATTTTTGTTTATGTTTAAGTAATATTTCTTCATTTTTGGAAAATTAGCCAGTCCTAAAACTGGCTCTCCATTGTAATTTAATGAAATTAAATTACTCCAACTAGGATTCCCTACAACATATGATCTGGTTCCATCAATTGGGTCGATTACCCACGAAAACTCACTTTTAGTGTTTTTATGACCATACTCCTCACCTATAATTTGGTGATTTGGAAATTTTTTTGAAATTTTAGACCTTATAAATTTTTCAAATGCTTTGTCAGACGTCGTTACTGGGTCATAACCCTTCCCTTTGAGCTTGTTAGTTATCTTGAATGGTTTATCTAGCTTCGCGTAGTAAAATCTGGTTAAGTCTTTAGCAAGTTGATTTAAAAAGCTTGCATATATTGGATATTTTTTTGAATCAATTTTTTTCACAGAGAACTCTTACTATTTAATTTATGTTGATTAAAGTTAAATTTTAAATAATTCTTAACTAACTAATATGAAAATTGAACTAATTAAAAATAAGGTTTATTTTAATAATGGGTCTGAAAAAAAAGAAATTCACCCATTCTGGTTACGTGAAAGGGCAAATGGTGAGGAATATTTAGATAAAGGAACTCAGCAAAGACTTTTCGATCCTACCTTTTTAAGTAATGATGTTTCAATAAATAGAGCAAATATAAATGAAAAATATTTAGAAGTTGATTTTAATGATGGTGTTAATTCAAAACTAGAAATAGATAAAATCGCTTCTGAGTTTTCTAAAGAAGATATTGTAATTAATTCAATAGAAAAAACTAAATGGGATGCAACTCTAAAAAATATTAAAAATTTTGAATACCATGAAAATTTTTATGAAAGTAAAGAAATGCATGATCTGCTTGTTTCTTTTTACAAATATGGATTTGTTATAGTAAAAAATATTCCAACATCTAAAAATTATATCGTGGAATTTGCAAATTCTATAGGTAGTGTTCGTAGAACAAATTTTGGTGAATATTTTGATGTAAAATCTAAACCTGATCCTAACGATCTTGCTTATACATCGTTAGCTTTAGCGCCTCATACAGATAATCCTTATAGAAATCCTGTGCCGTGTATTCAGATTTTGCATTGTATTGAAAGTAAAGTTTCCGGTGGATTATCAACATTGGTAGATGGTTATACAGTCACTGAAGATTTAAAAAATGACTACCCAGAATTTTATAAAATTTTAACTGAGGTAAAAGTAAGATTTAGATTTATTGATAAAGAAGTTATTTTAGAAACAATCTCCCCTTTAATTGAATTAAATGATAATAAAAGTTTTAAGCAAGTAAGATTTAGTCCAAGATTAGATTATGTTCCAATTTTAGAGAAAGAAAAATTAGATCTTTATTATAAAGCAAGGAAAAAAATATCTGAAATGTATAATTCAGATAAATATAGAATTGAATTTAAGCTTGAACCAAAAGACTTAATAATGATGGATAATCATAGATTGCTCCATGGAAGAACATCTTATGAAACTAAAGAAGGTGAAAGATTTTTACAAGGTTGTTATATTGATTTTGATAGTACAGAAGGAAAACTAAGACATTTAAAAAGAAAGTTTAATCTTTAAATAATTTTTCAATTTGTGTTTCTGCATTACTTATTGATTTTTCATAATCTAATGCCATTTGATCTGCACTAATAATATCTACTTTTTCAATCCCAAAAAAATTAAGAATAAATTTTAACCAAGGAGTTAGGAAATCCTCAGAGCTATTTAATTTTGTTCCTCCAGAGGTTATTACTAAATAGGCATGTTTATTTTTTAATAACCCTTCCCGTCTCCCATTAGGTTTAAATCTAAATGTTTCCCCTATTCTAGCTGCTAAATCTGACCAGGCTTTGAGTGTTGCGGGAGGACCATAATTGTAAATAGGAGCTGAAATTATAATTACATCACTTTCTTTTAACTCCTTTACTAATTTATCAGAGAGTTCAAACATTTTTTTGTGATGCTCTGTCTGATCTTTTTCATCAATTTTCATGCCTGACTCTGTAAGCCCACTGATAAAAAACATCTCATCATCTAAATCACGATAAACCACCTCATCTCCAGGTTTTTTAATTTTCTCTAAAAGTTTTTTTGCAAGTGCGCGCGAGGTTGATCCTTTTTTTCTAGCACTTGAGTCTATTTGATAAATCTTCATTAATACCTTTTATCCGAATTTTTGCATAAAAGGAAAGATTTCAATTATATAAAATCCAATTGCTTGTAATTGATTGGTTAATATTAAAATACCTGTTATTAAAAGAATAATTCCACCAATTTTTGATATTAAATTAATATTATTCCTAAAGTTCTTTGAAAATAATAAAAATTTTTGAATTAAATATCCCGATAAAACAAAAGGAATTGCAAGACCTAATGAATATAAAATTAATAATATTACTGCTCTTGATAAGGTTTCTTCAATAGATGCTAAAGCTAAAATTGAACCTAAAATTGGACCAATGCAGGGTGTCCATCCAAAACCAAAAGCAACACCGATTACATATGGAAAAAGAATATTTCTTGATTCTTTAGCATCAAATCTTTTTTCAAAATTTAGGTAGGGGATATTAATTATTCCAATTAATTGAAGAGAAAAAATTATAATAATTATTCCAGCTGCAATTCTTAAAATTTCTGAATTTTGTAAAAGTGTTTGACCTAAAAATGATGCGGATGCTCCTAAAATAACAAAAACAGTTGAGAACCCAAGACAAAATAAAATTAATGGAAAAAAGTTTATTTCTTTTTTATTTAATATTTCTTGTAAGGATTGACCAGAGATATAAGAAATGTATCCAGGTATTAAAGGTAGAACACATGGAGATAAAAAACTTATAAGTCCTGCTCCAAAAGCAATTAAATATTCAAACATTTATCCAGTATTTTTCATTGCAGCAGATATGCCTGCGATAGATGTCATTAAAGCGTCATCAAGAAATTTTTTATCTAATTTTTTGTATTTTTTATTTGTTAATTTATTCATTATATTTGCCTGTAAAATATTTAACATTTCTGTATAATTGCTTCTAATAAACAGTGCTTTTCTAAATTTTTTTCTTTCTTGTACCACTTCCCTTGGAGTTATTTTATTATGCAATTTGACCAATGCATCAAATTGATATCTTAATTTTCTACCTATTCTCCTTAATGAAGCATCAGCCAAATTATTTTCGTATATAACCGAGATTTCTGGATCAACCTTTGAAATTACCATATCCAAAATATCCATAGTCGAAATAAAATATGGCCAGTTTTTTTCCATATCCATCATAGTTTTTTTAAACTTTTTAATTGATCCATATCTCAAAGCCTCGGTTGTTCCTAACCAAGCTGGTAACATTAATCTAATTTGTGTCCAAGCAAATACCCAAGGTATCGCTCTTAGACCTTGAATGTTATCAACATTTTTTCTTTTTGTTGGTCTAGAACCTATAGCTAGCTTTCCTAGAGACTTGTGAGGTGTAACAGTTTTAAAGTATCTGATAAAGTCTTCGCTTTGATTTAAATATTTCCTATAAGCAGATGTTGAAATTTCAGACATATTCTGAATTAAATCTCTCCAATTAGGTTTTGATTTTGGTGGTGGATTTAAAGAAGCGTCCATAACCGCTCCGATATAACTACAAAGATTATATTCAGCTAAAGGTTTATATCCATATTTCTGTTGAATCACTTCACCCTGATCAGTAATTCTGATTTTACCATTTACAGTTCCAGCCGGTTGAGATTTTAATGTTGCTTGAATTGGTCCGCCTCCTCTTCCTGGAGATCCTCCTCTTCCATGAAAAAATACTAAGTCAATTTTGTATTTTTTTGATATAGCCCTTAACTCCTCTTGAAGTTTGTATTGATGCCAACTTGCTGATAATTTTCCTGCATCTTTACTTGAGTCTGAGTATCCAATCATTACTTCCTGTTTAGAATTAATCAATTTTCTATACCAAGAAAGTTTGAATAAATTTTTCATAACATCTTTAGCGTTTATTAAATCATCCAAAGTTTCAAACAGTGGAACAACTCTTAATAAATTTTTAATTTTTGCTTGTTTTTGTAAAAAATATACAGACAAAATGTCAGAAGCATTAGATGTCATTGATATTACATATGCACCTAAACACTCATTTGGTGTAGATGAAATCAGCTTAAAAGTATTCCAAACTTCTCTATTTTCTTTATTTTGTATTTTTATTTTATCTACAAAAAATTTCCTCTCTTTAATTGATTTATTCAATAATTTAATTTTATCTATCTCACTTAAATTAGAATATGTAATTTTACTTTTCTTTTTGAAAATTTCATTTAAGAGTTTTTCATGTCTATCAGCTTCTTGTCTAATATCTAATCTTGCAAGATTAATGCCAAAACACCTAACTCTCCTCATTAAATCTAATAGATCTGCATTGGCAATATGATCTCCTTTATTTTGTTTTAAGGAGTTTCTTACTTCTCTTAATGGAATAGTAATTTCATGTTTGTTTTGAATTAACTTTTTTTCATTTAGATTTGAATTATTATTTAAATGATTTTCAATTAATAGATGGGTTAGTCTTACTTTATCTCTTATCGGCCTTAAATACACTCTATACGGTTCAAAACTATTTCCAGTTGCTTTTTTAATTTTTGCAGAACATTCTTCCATGGATAAATCTTGAATTAACTTAGTAAGTTCTTTTTCATATAATTTTGCAGCTTGCCACCTAGAAAATAATATTACTTTCTTAGTTACTTCAGCTGTCACATTAGGATTTCCATCTCTATCGCCGCCCATCCATGATCCAAACTGAATAGGGTTAAAATCTCTTGGTAAATCCTTTTTTAAATTTTTTCTAAATATATCGTTTAGTCTTTTGTAAACTTTAGGAATTGTGTCCCACAAACTATCCTCAATAACGGCTAAACCCCATCTAGCCTCATCTAATGGAGAGGGTTTGGTTCGTTTTAACTCATCTGTTTTCCATATAATTGCTATTTCTGAATATAATTGTCTATCTAGTTCGATAATCTTTGATGGATATTTTTTATATAAATGTCTCTGCTCCATAATATAAATCAAATTTGCATATTTTTGTATTAAAGTTCTTCTTTTTACTTCTGTTGGATGAGCAGTAAGAACAATCCCAATATCAAGTTTTTTTGCCTGCTCATAAATATTTTTGTCAGAAATTTTTTTGTTTTTAAATAAACCTTCAATTATATCTTCTATAAATAAATTTTGATTTTTACTTTTAAAATACGGATTTTCGTACTCATTTAACTTTCTTGATGCATCAAGGGACTCTACTAGATTCAGTAAATTTAGAATGTGTGAAAATGCTCTACTTAATTTAAATGTGTTCTCTGGAGTTAGTTTTTTAACTTCTTTTGAAATCCTTGATAATACTTTTCTTTTATTTTTATCAGACAGAGTATTTTTTGATAGCAATCTAAATTTTTCGACAATCTTAAAAAATGCTAGACCTTCTTGATCTTTAATAACTCTACCTAGGAAAGTACCTAATAATCTAAAATCCTCTCTTAAAAGCTTAGTCGGTATTCTCTCATAGTAAAGATCTCTTTTCTTCATTATTTAAAATAAATTTTTTTTGTAAAATTCCTTTTACATTTGTTTTTACACTAAAAAGGAACCCAGAATATCTAAATTTTTGCAAATCTGCTTTGTTCATGCCTTTAGTTGCTGTTGAAACATAAAGCTCATTAGTATTTTTGCCACCAAAAGCACAATTAGTAATATTTTTTGCAGGAAATCGTATTCTATGAATTAATTTTGCTTTGTTGTTAAACACAGAAACACAGGCTCCGTGAAAATGAGCTACCCATAAATTTTTGTTTTTGTCTAAAGTCATTCCATCAGGAACCCCTTCATTTAAAGAAAATTTTTTGAATATTTTTTTATTTATTATTTTATTATTTTTATTAATTTTTATTTTATAAATAATTTTTTTAGCACTGTCGGTGTGATAAAAATTAAATTTATCAATAAATGCTGGTCCATTAGTAATCCTATAATTTTTATCTATCTTTGATAATTTCAAATTCTTGTCTAATTTATATAAAGATCCTTTTTCGATTTTTCTCTCTAAATTATCCATTGTTCCAAACCATAGATTTCCTTCTGAGTCAGTTTTACCATCGTTAATTCTGTTCAGTTTAATTTCTGGTTCTATAAAAATTGATTTTAGAATTTTTTTTGATTTAAGATTTTGAATTCTTAATTCACCTTGGAGCCCTAATATAAAAACATGCTTTTCTAAATGAGCAATGAAACCAATTTCTTTATTTACCTTAAGTATTTTTTTTTTATTATTATTTATATTCAAAGAACAAATTCTCTTTTTTTTTATATCGACAAAGTAAATTGAATTGTGCTCTTTAACCCATAGAGTGCCCTCTCCTAAAGTGCATCTTAATTTCCAAATAGGTTTTGGATCTGAAGTTTTTATTTTATTCATTTACTTCAAACTCCTTTATAAAATCCTCATCAGGATTAATACCAATACCTATTTTATCAGTTACTGACGCAAAACCATTGTTGTTTTTAACTTGGTCTAAAATTGAAAATTCTTCCTTAGGTAAATCTGTGATAAATATATTTTTTTCCGTTGTATCAAACTCGAGCATAGATTTAGATGGAAATAAACTACCGGGCATATCTGGTTGTGCTGTCAACAAATGAAGGTTAACCGCAATACTTATTGCTGAGCCCCATACATGATTAATTACAGGTATAAAATTTGCTTGCGCTAATGCTGCAACTTTTAGATACTCTGTAATTCCACCAAGTCCACAAACTTCTGGTTGAGCTATATCAATACATTTTTTTGATATTAATTTATTCCAGCCATATTTGGTAAATTCAGCTTCTCCTCCTGCAATGCTAGTAGAAATTTTTTGTTTTAATTCTCTGTAACCCTCATAATCTTCAGGAGCAACAGGTTCTTCAAACCAGTAAATATCTAATTCATCTAAACCTTTTCCAACATAAAGAGCATCTTTCAAATTATAAGCGTGGTTGGCATCTACCATTAATTTAAAACCTTTTCCAACAGAGTCTCTTACAGCTTGAGCCAACTTTAAATCTTCTTTTGGACCTAATCCAACTTTCATTTTCATAGCTTTAAAGTTTTTTGATTTTATTTGCTTAGACTCTTCTTTGAACAAGGCGATCAATTCATCAACTGATTTTTTTTGTAACATCATCCCATATCCATAGACTGGAACTTCACTATTGCATTTGCCACCGACAAGTTGGTAGAGAGGAGTATTTGTTTTCTTTCCAAGAATATCCCATAAAGCAATATCCACTCCTGATAATGCTTGAATTGGCATACCCTTTTGACCACTATCTCGTAAAAGATTGTATACTTTTTGCCAGATATGTTCTTTGTTTAAAGGATCTTCACCAATTACTAAAGGTTGTATAACCTTTTCAACAATAAACTTGTTCGCTAAAGCTATATTTCCAGGACCAAAACATTCACCCCAACCTGTTATTCCTTCATCTGTTTGAACTTCAACGAGATGGGCTGTACGATGTTTGTAATATTGCTGTGAGTAACCAAGTTCTTTTTCTAACTCATATCTAAGTACATGACTTTTAATAGAAGTTATTTTCACAATTAATTATAAAGCAACTACCTTAGAGTTTTGCTCTCCTAGGTTTTCTATTGATAATTTCATTGTATCACCTGCTTTTAAAAACTGTTGAGGTTTCATTCCCATACCAACTCCTGGAGGTGTTCCAGTTGTAATTATATCGCCTGCTTGAAGAGACATATATTTACTTAAATAAGAAACAATAACATCAACGTTAAATATCATTGTACTTGTATTACCTGTTTGCATTCTTTTTCCATTAACATCTAAACTCATCTTTAAGTTGTTAACGTCTGCAATTTCATCTTTAGTAACAAAGTAAGGTCCAATTGGTCCATAAGTATCGTGGGATTTTCCTTTAACCCATTGACCCATTTTTTCAATTTGCCATTCCCTTTCACTCACATCATTAACCAAACAATAACCTAATATATGATCTGGAGCTTGGCTTTCAGAAATATGTTTTGTTTCTTTTCCTATAATAATCCCCAGTTCAACTTCCCAGTCTAATTTTTTAGATCCAGAAACTATTTCAACGTCATCATTAGGTCCAACTATACAGCTAGTAGCTTTCATAAAAACTATCGGTTCAGAAGGAACATCGGCTCCAGTTTCAGCAGCATGATCAGAATAATTTAATCCGATTGCAACAAACTTTCCTGGCTTAGTAATACAAGATCCAATACGATCACTTGTTGATAATTCTGGCAAAGAAGTTAAATCAGCACTTTGTAATTTAGAAATAGTTTCAAAATTTAAATGATCAGGATTTAAATCTTTAATATGAGAACTTATATCTCTGATTTTGCCATCTTTATCTAAAACAGCTGGCTTTTCGCTTCCTTTTTGTCCTACTCTTAATAATTTCATATTTATCCTTTTGTTGTTAAATTATATTGAAATTCCACCATCGACATGAATTGTACTTCCTGTTGTAAATGTTGAATCATCGCTAGCTAAATAAACAGCCACAGCTGCTATTTCTTCTGCCGTACCTAATCTTCCCATAGGTTGTCTTGATATAAAATCTTTTTTTGCTTGTACAGGATCTGGACTTTGATTAACCCTATCTTGCCAAGAGGGTGAAAAAACTGTTCCTGGAGCAATTGAATTACATCTAATATTTTTTTTAACAAAATCTGCCGCAATCGCTTTTGTTAAACCAATCACTGCACCTTTTGTTGTTCCGTAAACAAATCTATTTGGAAAACCTTTAAAGCTAGATGCGCATGAAGATATATTAATAATACTTCCTCCATTTTGTTTGATCATTAAAGGTAAAATAGCTTTGCACATAAAATACATAGACTTGACATTAACGTTAGATGAAAAATCCCAGTCTTTTTCTTCACATTCTAATATTGTACCGTGATGAACAAATCCAACAGCATTAAACAAAACATCAACTTTTTCTAAAGTTTTAGTAAATTCTATAATTGCATTATTATCTGTTGAGTCTAATTTTTGTACTTTTATCTCAGGATATTCTTTATTTAAATCAGCCAAAGTTTTATCATTTAAATCAGTTGCAGTAACATGAGCGCCTTCTTTTTGAAAAGCTATTGCTGTTGCTTTTCCAATACCTTGACCTGCAGCCGTTACAAGAATTTTTTTACCTTCTAATCTTCCACTCATTTTTTATTTATCCTTTCGATTTCATTATAAAGTGAACTATGATCAGTGTTTCCATGACCATTATCGACTAGGGTTTTATACATTTCTTTCACCAAATTTGAAATAGGTAAATGTGTATTATATGAATTTGCACACTCTAAAATATTATTCATATCTTTTAAATGAGTAAAAGTTTTACCTTTTGGGCTAAAATCTTTGTCGATCATTCTTTTTCCATGAGTTTGTAAAATTTTACTATCTGCCCAACCTCCTGAAAGAGCTTTAATTAGTTTTACTGGATCAGCACCTGCTTTTTCACATAAGGTTATCGCCTCAGCAACTGCTCCTATTGTAACTCCTACTACAATTTGATTTGCTAGCTTTGAAACTTGTCCACTTCCAATAGGACCTACCAAAGTTGGATTTCCCATTGCTTTTAAAATATTAAAAGAGTTATTAAAAACATTTTGTTCTCCTCCAACCATTATAGCTAAAGAAGCTTCCTCAGCTCCGATAGTTCCTCCTGATACCGGTGCATCTAAATAATGTACATTTTTTGATTTAAGAATCTTTCCGTATTTTGTTGCTGTCGTTGGTTTAACAGAGCTCATATCAATAACAGTAGATCCAGATTTTAAATTTTCTAAAAGATCTGAATTATTCATTATTTCATCTACAGCGCTGTCATCTGTTAACATTGTTATAATAAAGTCATTATCTTTAACAACTTCACCTAATGTATTTGATATTTCAGCGCCAAACTCTTTCAAAGGTTCTGCTTTACTAATTGAACGATTGAATACTTTTAGTTTAAAATTTGATTTTAATAAATTTTTAGCCATTGGAAGGCCCATAAGACCTGTTCCAATAAAGCCTATTTTCATCATGGTTTTGGTTTAAACTCGTGGAAGTTTTGAGTCATTGCTTCTGGGAAAAACATAACACATGCTAATACAATTAATTGAATTACTATAAATGGAGCAAAACCTCTAAATATATCTGTTAACGAAATATGTGGAGGAGCAACAGATTTTAAATAAAAAGCGGCGGGCCCAAATGGTGGACTTAAAAATGAAACTTGCATATTTACGCAAAATAATATTCCAAACCAAATTGGATCAAATCCAAGAGCTATAACTATTGGTAAAAATACTGGCATCGCTAACAATACAATTCCAACCCAATCCATAAATGCACCCATTATCAAAAACATTATCTGCATCATGAAAATTAAATACATTGGTTTTAAATCATAAGCCAAAATAGTTTCTGCTACATATTTTGGACCTCCTGCAAGAGAATAGGCCCCTGCTAAAACTGTAGCGCCAAAAGTTATTGTTAAAATTGTCCCTGATGCTTTAAAAGTTCTAGTTAATGCATCTTTAAATAAAAACCACGTTAGTTCTCTTCTTGCAAAAATAATAATTAATGTAGCAACAACGCCCATTCCAGCCGCTTCAGTAATACCTGTCATTCCTGAGTAAATTGAACCTAAAACAATGATAACAATTCCAATTGGTGGTAAAAGACCTGGTAGGTAAGACATTTTTTCTTTTAAAGTTAAAGCTGGCTCATCACTTAAAGGTGCTAAATGTGGCTGCAATCTTGTTCGAATTAAAATGTATGTAATAATTAAACCTGAAATCATTAAACCAGGAACAATAGCTTCTTGAAACAACATAGTAATTGAGGTTTCAGTGGTTAATCCATAAATAATTAAAACAATTGAAGGCGGTATCATTGTTCCCAAAGATCCGGATGCACAAATAATACCAATCGACATATCTTGATCATATTTTAATCTCAGCATTTGAGGTAATGCAATTAAACCTAATAAAACTATTTCTCCACCAATAATTCCGCTCATCGCTGCCATGATTGTTGCCATGATAGCAGTAACAACACCTACTCCACCTCTAGTTTTTCTTAACCAAGCATTTAATGCATCATATAAATCTCTTGCTATATTTGAACGTTCTAGCAAGGAGGCCATAAAAATAAATAAAGGAACTGACAAAAAGGAATAAGTGACAACAAGAGAATAGTATCTTGAAAGTAATATCCCTAATGCATGTTCACCTATATATAAAAATACTAGTACTGCACCCATAAAACCAGATGCAAAACCCATTGGAACACCTATAGATATAAGTAATAATAATCCTACTATAAGTATTATGGAAAGTGATCCTATATCCATTTTATTTCAATTCTTTAGAAGGGTCGTATTGTTTTTCTTTAGGATTTCTCCAATCAATAATTAAATTATTTACAGATTGAACAGCAATAAGAAAAACGCATAAAAGTGTTAGTGGCTTCATAGTAGCAGGAATTGGTGGATCCCAATAAGTTGCAAATCTCTCCCAATTTATAAATGATCTGTATGCATCTTCCATACCCCCATAAATTACAGCTGCTGCAAATAGAACAATAATTAAAGTACTAATTAGATCAAAAATTCTCTGTGTTGGTCTACTAACCCAATCATACAATAATACTATTCTAATATGGCTTCTTAATCTTGTTGCATAAATTCCACCAACTAAATAACAAATACCAGCCAACCATAAGCATAGTTCATTTGCCCATAGTGTTGGTTTAAACAATACATATCTCATAAAGATTTCATACATCATCACAATTACAATTACAGGAATTAAATATTTAATTGTGTGACTTAAAAATAAGGAAACTCTATCAATCCAATTTATTGGAAAATCATCTTTACTCGCAACTTTTTGATTTTGTTCTTGTAATTCTTTATCGATCATTGCGTAAAAATTTAAGTAATTCGAAGGGCCTTTTCAGGCCCTCCAAAATATTTTATTACATGATACCGTTAGCTTTCATATAAGCTTTGTGTATCTCGATAAGTGCCGCAGCTTCTGGAGACTTAGTCTTCCATTCTTCCCAAGCAGCTAGAGCAGCTTGTCTGAATTTAAGTCTGTCTTCTCTAGACCAGTCATGAAGAGTAACGCCCATTTCATTTAAAGCTTTAACAGCTTCTGCGTTTTTTCTCTCAACTAAGCTAGTGATAGTTCTTCCAGCAATTTCAATACCTGCTTTCATTGCACCTTTTTCATGAGGCTTTAACTTGTTCCATACTTTTGTGTTACAAGCTAAGTGGTCAGCTGGCATAGAGTGGAAACCTGGGTATGTAGCATATTTATTTTGCTCATAGTGTCCACCTGCATAGTTAGTAGCTAAAGATGAATAGTCAGCACCATCAATTAGACCAGTTTGTAAAGCAGTTGGAACTTCACCAAAGTCCATTACGATTGGCTTAGCACCTAATGCTGTAAAGATCATACTTTCCATTCCTGGAGGTGATCTAAATTTAAAGTCTTTCAATGAAGCAACATCTGGAATTGGTCTGCTAGATATTAAAGACTCGTGTCCTGGTATCCACCAACCAATTAATGTCATTCCATATTTGTTGTAAAGTGCATCAACAGCATCTTGAGCTCCTGGGAAATTCAAGAATTCGTATTGTTGATATGGGTTATCATATCCACCCATTACATCACCTGCGAATTGGAATGCTGCATTTTTACCTGTTTGGTAACCTGCACCGGTCATATCACAATCAATAATTCCAGTTTGTGCAGAGTTAAATACCTCAGCAGATTTACCTGTTACTGATGATGAGTAGAACATTTCTACTTTTAAGCTTCCGCCAGAAAACATTTCAACGTTTTTAGCGAATTGCGCAGCAACTTCACCATTTGGTGAACTAGCTGTAAAGTGTGTTTCAATTTTTAAAGTCTTTGCATTTGCAGAGCCAAATAAAGCAACTGAAACAATAGCTACAGCTGCTATAGTTTTAGATATAAGTTTAAACATTATCTTCCTCTCTCGTTTATGTTTTTTCCGAAAGTAAATCATAAATGGTTTTTGAGATCAATAATTTCGTCTAACTTTTATATATAGAAATTATATATATTTTCTAAACAGACAACTTATAGTTGTTCTAAACTACTTCTGAAATAAGTGGTTTTTTATTGAAAAAACAGAAGATATTATCTACTGCCATCATGCTCATGGCTAATCTTGTCTCATGTGTTGCGCTACCGATGTGAGGTAGAACAAAACAATTATCTAATTTTAAATATCTTTTGTCTAAATTTGGCTCATTATTAAAAACATCTAAACCTGCAGCATAAATTTTTTTATTTTCTAATGCATCTATCAATGCATCGTCATCAATAGTTGATCCTCTTGAAGTATTAATAACCACCGCATGATTTGGCAGCAAACTTATTGTTGATGAATTAAGAATATGTTTGGTCTCAGCTGTTGCCGGCGTGTGTATACTTAAAAAGTCACACTCAGGTAGCATAGTTTTAATATCAGAAAAATATTTTGCCCCATCCTCTAAATCATCAGACAGTTTATTTCTGTTGTAATAAATTATTTTCATCCCAAAAGCTTTAGCACTTTTTGCAGCCATTCTTCCGATACGCCCCATACCAATAATACCTAAAGTTTTACCTGTAACAGAATTTCCAATCATGAATTTAGTTAAATCTGGTTTTTGATTTTTCCAATTGTCTGCTCTGACTAAATTATAGGCTTCACCAATTCTTCTAGATGCAGCTAAAATCAAAAGTATTGTAGTTTCAGCCACTGCCTCATTCAACACATCTGGAGTATTTGTTACTTTAATTTTTTTTTCTTCAGCAGATTTAATTGAAATATTATCATAACCAACGCCAACTTGAGCTATAATTTTTAATTTCCCATTTAAATTATTAAAAAAGTTTTCACTAATTTTATCAAAACCTGTTGAAATCATTCCATCATAATCATTAACCAATTTTATTAATTCGCTTTCTGGAATGGGTTCGTCTTTTGGATTAAGGGTTACTTCAAATTCTTTTTGAAGTTTTTCCTCTGCTAAATCTGATATTTTTCTAGAAACTAATATTTTTGGCTTCATATTAGTGAGAATCTCTTGGAATGCCTTTAGTATGGGAAATGTCTAAATATTTGCCTCGAGAATTAATACATGCACCGTCATCAACTTGGGTTACAGTGTTTCTAAATATTTCCTGCCACGGGGTTTGGTTGTTTATTATAAATTTCTTTCTATTTTTTCTTCGTTTTTTAAACTCTGCTTGAGATATTAATAGGTCTACCCTTCTTTTATTTAAGTCTATTTTTATTCTGTCATAAGTTTTAACAACTCCTAGATCTCCACCTGCTGCAGACTCTGGTGAAACATGTAATATTGAAGGACTAGCTGATGTCCCGCTCTGTCTTCCATCTCCAAGTGTTGGCAGTGTATTAATACCTCTTTTTAATAGTCTATCAGGTGGTTGCATATTTATTACTTCAGCTGACCCAGGATATCCAATAGGTCCACAGCCTCTAACGATTAGTATTGAATTTTCATCTATTTTTAATTTCTTATCATTAAGTCTTTTATGATAATCCTCAGGACCTTCAAAAACTATAGCTTTACATTCAAAAGCATTTAGATGTTTAGGATTTGATAAATATCTATCCTTAAATTCTTTACTGATTACAGATGTTTTCATAATAGCAGATGAGAAAAAGTTACTTTTCATAACTAAAAATCCAGCTTTTTCAGTTAAAGCATTCTTAAATGTTTTGATTACTTTGTTATCTACAACAACTTTCTTTCTTAAGTTTTCTCCTACAGTTTTTCCTGTAACTGTCTTGATGTTAGTATGAATTTTTTTGTTTTTAATTAGTTCTTTCATTACCGCAGGTATTGCTCCGGCTCTATGAAAACTTTCCATTAAGTATTCTCCTGCAGGTTGGCAATTCACCAATAAAGGAATGTTGTGCCCAAGTTTTTGCCAATCAGAAATATCAAATTTAATTCCCATATGTTTAGCTATTGCGCTTAAATGAATTGTGCAATTGCTTGATCCACCTATAGCACTAGCAACCACAACTGCATTTTCAAATGCTTTACGTGTCATAATTTTTGATGGGGTTAAATCCTCATGAACCATTCCAACGATTCTTTTTCCTGTTTCATAAGAAATTTGTTCTCTTTCTCTATAAGGAGCTGGAATTACTGCACCTCCTGGTAAAGACATTCCTAATGCCTCTGCTACAGAGTTCATTGAAGAGGCTGTTCCCATTGTATTGCAATGACCAACGCTTGGTGCTGAAGATGCAACCATATCCATAAATTCTTCATACTTTATATCGCCTTTTGCTAACATTTTTCTTGCTTCCCAAACTACCATTCCTGAACCAGCTAATTTTCCTTTATAAACTCCATCTAACATTGGACCGCCTGATAAAACTATTGCAGGAATGTTTACTGTAGCAGCTGCCATTAAAGCTGCTGGAGTAGTTTTATCACATCCTGTTGTTAAGATAACTCCATCAATTGGGTATCCATACAAAACTTCAACTAGTGACAAGTAAGAAAGATTTCTATCCAACATTGCTGTTGGTCTTTTTCCAGTTTCTTGAATTGGGTGAGTAGGAAATTCCATTGGTATGCCACCTGCTCTTCTAATTCCATCTTTTATTCTTTTACTCAAAGACATGAAATGCCTGTTACATGGAGAAAGATCACTGCCAGATTGCGCTATTCCTATAATTGGATTACCAGATTGTAATTCTTTTCTTGTAAGACCATAATTTAAATACCTTTCTAGATATAAGGCCGTCATGTCAGGGTTTTTTGGATTATTGAACCACTGTTGACTTCGGAAACTCTTTTTTCTTTTTTTTGGCATAATTTAAATAATGGTTTGTTTAAGTTATTGGTTATATAATAAATTTATGAATAATCTAATAGTTTTAAACAAGAATGACAATGTGGGCGTTAGCCAATTTATTATTCCTGAAAAAACTAAAATTGAAGGTCATGAGATCAGCACTATTGATCCAATCCCTTTTGGACACAAAGTTTGTTTAAAAACTATTAAAAAAGGTGATCCAATCATAAAATATGATCAAATTATTGGATTTGCTTTAGATGATATTAAACCAGGAGAACATGTTCATTCTCATAATTTAGAATTTAGAGAATTTAAAAGAGATTTTAAAGTTACAGACAAAAAACATGTTATTGACGAAAAAGCAGATACGTTCTTTAATGGAATTTTAAGAGATAATGGACAGGTTGCTACTAGAAATTATATTGGAATTGTAAGCACTGTAAATTGCTCAGCTACTGTCACTAAAATGATAGTTGAGAAGATTAAATATTCTGACATTTTAAGAGATTACCCAAATATTGATGGCATAGTTCCAATTACTCACTCAACAGGATGTGGAATGAATACTGAAAGTGAAGGAATGCAAATTTTTCAAAGAACTATTGATGGATTTAAAAATCATCCCAATTTTTCTCATGTTTTTGTTATAGGTTTAGGATGCGAATGTGCTCAAGTCAGTTTGTTTGATGAATCATTAAAAAAACATAACCGAATTCATTTTCTAACAATACAAGATGAAGGTGGAACTAAAAAAATTGTCGAAAAAGTGTTATCTCAAATTAAAAATTTGCTTTCAGAAGCTAACAATGTTCAAAGAACTTCACAACCAGTAAGTCATCTAACGTTAGCTCTTCAATGTGGTGGTTCAGATGGATATTCAGGAATAACTGCAAATCCTGCACTAGGAGTTGCAGCAGATCTCTTGGTTAAAAAAGGTGGAAGTTCAATTTTATCCGAAACTCCTGAGATTTATGGAGCTGAACATTTATTAATTAATAGAGCAAGCTCACAACACACTGCTGATAAACTTATTAAAAGAATTGAATGGTGGAAACATTATACTTCAATAAATAATAGTTCTATGGACAACAATCCTGCGCCAGGAAACAAAAAAGGTGGTCTAACAACCATATTAGAAAAATCCTTAGGCGCTGTTGCAAAAGGAGGAAACTCGATCCTTCAAGATGTATTGCATTATGCTGAGCCTTTAAAAAATAAAGGTTTTAATTTTATGGACTCTCCTGGTTATGATCCTGTATCTGTAACTGGTCAAGTTGCATCAGGTGCTAATGTTATTTGTTTTACAACAGGACGTGGATCTTGCTTTGGTTGTAAACCAGTTCCAAGTTTAAAACTTTCAACAAACTCAGCGATGTTTGAAAGAATGTCAGAAGATATGGATATTAATTGTGGAACAATTGCTGAAGGAAAAGAAAAAGTTGAAGAAGTTGGTCAAAAAATATTCGAATTAGTTGTAAATACTGCTTCAGGAAATAAATCGAAAAGTGAAATCAACGGCTACGGTGACGAGGAGTTTAATCCTTGGCAAGTTGGCGTTGTAATGTAATTATTTTTCCCTGTGCCTCAACAAACATCTTTAATTAACGTAATTTTATTAGCCGCTGGTGGTTTTTTTATGTTTGTTTGTATGGACTCTACAGCAAAATATCTTGGAACAGTAATGCCAGTTACTCAGGCAATTTGGGGAAGATTTTTTTTTCACTTGTTATCTTTAATTATATTTTTTTTAATTTTTAAGCCAAAAGTAAATTTAAAAAAAAATTTTAAAGTCCAAATAATTAGATCGATATTAATGGTCACTGCCACCTCATTTATGTTTTATTCTTTACAGAAATTTGACTTGGTAGATATCTATGTTGTTTTCTTTACAGCTCCTTTAATTGTTTCACTGCTTTCAGCATACTTTTTGAAAGACATATTAACACCCAAAGGTATACTTTTGATGCTGCTTAGTTTTGGATCAATTATTTACTCATTAGGGCCAAGTATGAGAATATTTAGTTTAGATTTAATATTCCCTATTATTCCTCCAATTTGCTGGGCTCTTTATCAATTTTTTACCAAAGTTGTATCAGGCGATAATGATCCATTTGCTGCTATATTTTATACTTCAATTTTAGGTGCAATAATTTTTAGTATTTTTATATTTTTTAATTGGGTGCCTTTAGAAAAAAATATCTTTTGGCTTTATTTAGTAATTCTTGGTGTGGCAGGTTTTGTAAGTCATTCTTTGATTATATACGCAATACAACTTTCTAATTTGTCATTTGTAACTAATTTTCAATACTCACAATTAGTTTGGTCTACAATTATTAATTTCTTAATTTTTGGTGTACCGTTTGATTATAATAAAATTGTCGGTGTAATAGGAATTATTGTTTTTGGTATAATGTTCATAAGAACAGAGGGTAAAAAGAAAAGTTAAATAGTGAGGTTTAAATGAAAAATATTGGTTTTATTGGTGTTGGGTATATGGGCTATGGAATAGCTAAAAATATTTTAAAACATAAAAATAAGCTTTTTGTCATTGCTAATAAAAATAGAAAACCAATTGAGAAAATTGTCAGCGATGGAGCTGAAGAAGTAAAATCTTTTGAAGACTTTTCTATTAAAAATTTAGATGCAATGTTTATGTGTGTTACCAACACTCCTATAGCGAAATTAATTTCTGAAAAAATATCTGAAATTTTAGATAGTAAAACTTTAATTATTGATGTCACCACTCACAACAAAACTGGCTCAATCGAAACTGAGGAAATATTCAAAGCAAAAAATATTAATTATGTTGAATGTCCTGTAATGGGAGGACCTGTTCAAGCAGAGGAAGGTATATTAGGAGGAATTGTTGGAGCGTCAGATGAAAATTTTAAAATTGCTGAACCATACTTTAATTTTTTCTGTAAAGAATATTTTCATTTTGGACCTGTTGGTATGGGAGCAAAATCTAAGCTTTTAAATAATTTTTTATCCCTTGGAAATGCTGCATTAGTTAATCATTTGGCTAAAAGTGCTACAGAAATGGGTTTAGATTTAAAAAAAGTATTTGATGTTGCAAAACTTGGTTCTGGAAATTCTGCAGCACTCAATAGAGTTTTTGACAATCTTTTAAAAGGTGATTTTACTGGATTTAAATTTACAGCAAGTAATTCTGTAAAAGATTTAACTTATATTCAAGACTTGTTAAAAGATTTTCCTGAAGCTGAAAAAGTTGCTGAAGTAAATAAAAATTATTTTCAAAAAGCTGTTGATGACGGTTACGGTGAAAATTTTATTAGTGAATTAATAAATAAAAAATAATTTTGGAAGTAACTTAAGTTAGCGGGAATCTACTAAAGTACTAGGTTGTATTCAATAAATATATTTGCTCAAAATTAAAATAAATTAATTGAAATTGTTTTATTTATAATTACCTTTTTTATAGAAGGAGGTTTATGTTAATACTTTCACCACCTGATACTTAGCTGAACAGCTCATATTTCAAAAATATAACGAAAAATAAATTCCTCTCGGAATTATAATGCCAAAGAGGCGATACAAGGGAGCTCTTTAGGTATACACTTAAAGAGCGAACCCTTTAAAAACTAATTTACAGATTTTAATATTTCTAGTGGAAGTAGAGCTTCTGGGTATTTTTTTTGACACAACTTTTCGTAGTTTTCACAAAAACTCAAAATAGTTTTTTGAACTTCTTTTTTATTTTTATTTGAAAAATTAAGGTCTTTAATTAATTCACTGCAATTTTTTTCTAATTCTTTTATTTGCTCTCCTGAAAAAAATTCTCCTGTTTCTATTTCCCAATAAGTGTCATCAAGCTCATCATCAGTTAAATCATTTAATTTTTTCTGTAATAATTTAATAGTTTCGTCCTCTGTTACTTTATCTCTCATGGGAGAATTCTTAAGTTTCCCAAGGCATTTATCTCTTAATCCATCAATAAAATGAAAATAAGGTTTACCCTCTGAAAAATCTCTAAAATGATTTGTGTTAAAATATTTATCAATAGCTGTTTCTGTTGAAACCTTCTCTTTGCCCTTAATAATAGCTATCTGAACATATACTTCCTGGCTAATATATTCTTCAATATGATCTTTAACTTTTTGAGGTATCATTCTTACTTAATAACTAATGTTCTTCTCTGTACCTGCTGTGACAAGCCTTACAATTACTCCACATAAATTGTTTCAGAGTGCCTCTTATATCTTCAGCATCTTCAATTACAGATGTAAGTTTTATCATATCATCAGAGGCTTTTTGCATTAATGCATTAAAATCATCTTTTTCATCCCAAATTGTCAGTAAAGCTTCAGTATCAAAACCCTCTTGAGTATTTTCAGGAAATAGATCTATTAAAACTTTATAATTTTCACTCATTTCTATCATAAGTTTTTTTGCTTTTTCAAAATCTCCTTTTGAAGAGAAAGCCTGAACCCTTTTAGCTGTACTATAGTTTTTACTAAATAATGCTTGTCTACTTTTAATAATATCTTCAACTGTCAACTCAGCATTGGAAGATGAGACGAAAAATACGCTTAAAATTGAGAATAAAATTATTTTAATATATTTTTTTATGTGATTAAATAAATTATGCATGTAACAAATACCCTAACAGAGTATGGCATTATCTCAAAGGTGTTACATTGGCTCAGCGCAGCTATTCTATTCACACAAATACCTTTGGGTTTTTATTTAGTTGATTTAGATTTTGGTGATCAAAGAATAACTATTGAAGATATACATGTTACGTTAGGTTTAACTGTGTTTTATATTATAATAATTAGATTAATAAATAATATACTTAATCCAACTCCAAAATTAGATCCAAGTATTTTTAAAGGACAAAGGTTTCTTGCAAAGATGAACCATGTTCTTTTATATGTTGCTATTTTATCAATAACAATTTCAGGAATATTAAAAAAATTATTTAATGGGGAAACATTAACAATATTGTTTAGAGAAATTCAAATAAATGAAAATTTTGATTTAGCAGATCAGTTTTATGAAATTCATATTCTTTCAAATTATACCCTTATCGGTTTAATAGTGATTCATATATCTGCTGTTATTGTTCACAAACTATTTTTTGGAGACAATTTATTAAAAAGAATTCTTTAATCTTAATGACAAGCAATTCCAAATTTTTTTAATCTCCAATAATTATAAGGCCAAGGAGTTAAAAAACCTACAATCAGCATTATTGGCACCACCCACCATGTTAAAATTGCACCGCCAGTTAAAACATAGTCAGTTAAATTCATCATAATTTCCATGCTAATCATTGAAATTAAACTCATTCCACAAGCAGTTTTGAATGCGTTAACAAAATTAAAATTTTGTGTTATTAAAATTATTGTTTCTAAAATAATACTTGTAATCAATCCATTGATAATTGCTAAAATCATTATTCCTAAAATAGGAAAAGGAGTTTGAGTTAATTGAAAAAATAATATTGTTCCAAAGTCTCCAATAGCACAACCTAATACACACCAAGCTGTATTTTTTGCGCTTCTTTTCCAAGTATGCTTACAAGACCAATGAAATGTAGCAGTAGAGGTATTCACAATAATTTGATAATAATAAAAAATGATTTTTAAACAAGTATTTGATCAAAAATCGTCTACTTATACTTATTTAATTGCTTCGGCGAAAGGTCGCGAAGCAGTCATAATTGATCCAGTAATTGATAATGTTGAAAACTACATTAAGTTACTTCATGAATTAGATTTAAAACTAGTTAAAGTAATAGATACTCATATTCATGCTGACCATGTAACTGGTGCAAGTAAACTCAAGCAAGCAACAAATTGTTCTACACTTATGGGAGAGCACACACCTGCCGATGCTGTAGAAATCAAAATAAAAGATGAAGAAATAATTAAAATTGATCAAATTGAAATTAAAGCGATGTATACACCAGGTCATACCTCAGATAGTTATAGTTTCTTGATGGATAAATATTTATTTTCGGGAGATACCCTTTTAATTAATGGAACAGGTAGGACAGATTTTCAAAATGGTAGCTCAAAAGATGCTTATAATTCTTTATTTAATAAATTGCTTAAACTACCTGATGATACTTTGCTTTATCCAGGGCATGACTATAATGGAAAACTATCTAGTACTATCGGTAAAGAAAAAGAACATAACCCAAGATTACAAGTGGAAAATGTAGATCAGTACATTGAAATTATGTCTAATTTAAATTTATCGAAACCACAAATGATAGATCAAAACATATCTAGAAACCTTAAGCTTGGAAAAATATAATAAAATTTTAAGGAGAGGCAAATAACATAAAAATGGGAGAGGTATGTTTTTGCCCCTCTTTAAAAAAGGCATGAGTAATAAACTAAGATAGAGATAATTAATTAAAGAGATTTATATAAATTAATTAATCTTTTCTTATGCCTTTCTCAAAATCTATATAATTAAATTTCATCAAAACAGATATTTTTAAAGTAAGATTTTTGTACAGTAAGTTAACACTATTAAGAAAAAATAAGTTAAGCTAAAAAACAAATATGATTAACCAATAAGACAAGAGACCAGAGAATATAGTCGCAATAACATTTTTTGAAAAATAACCCACAATAACTGCAACTAATGCACCAAAAATTTTTGGATCATTGATTTCAATAAAAGTTCCGAAATCATTTATAAATATTCCTGGAAATATTATTGCTGGAAATACTGCTGAAGGAACATATTCCAACACTGCTTTAATTTTATCTCCCAACATATCTCTATTTATTAAAGCAATCATAGTCATTCTAGTAAAGTAAGTTAATATTCCAGCAAAAATTATTGCAGCAAGAGTCATTTTTTTAACCTCAATAATAATGCAGCAACGAACAAAGCAATTATTGGCGAAATAATTACGTAAGATTTAAATGGAGCATCAAAAAATAACAGTGAACTTAAACCACAAGTAATCATAACAATTACATGATCTAATTTTTTTAAATCTTGAACAACAATTGCTATAAACGTTAGCGGAATTGCAAATTTTAACCCAAGTTCTTCTGGAACAAATGAACCTAAAACAATACCTGATAAGGTTGCAATTTGCCAACAGACCCACATTGTGCAACCAGTACCAATTAAATGATAATGTAAAAATTCTTCATTTCTATTTTTTTTGAAAAATTTATTAGACTCAGCAAATCCTTGATCTACAACAACATAAGAAATTAATAATTTTTTTAAAAAAGATAATTTTTCTAAATATTCAGATAAAACTGCTCCATATAATAAGTGTCGAGAATTTATAATACCAACAGAAGCAACCGCTACTAAACTAGATGCACCTCCTGATAGCAATTGTAAAAAAACTATTTGTGAAGCTCCTCCAAAAATAATGAAAGACATTGTGTAGACCAAATATGGATGAAATCCAAGTTCAACCCCGATTGCTCCACAAATTATTCCAAACGGAATTACTGAAAGCATATGTGGAGAAATATCTAACATCCCTCGAGTAAATAGTTGTTTTTTAGTAAACATTTGCTTGTTTTATTAAAAACAAACTATGTGATCAATATGAATCGGTCTTTTAATTCCAAACTTTTCATCAGCTTCATGTTGGTGTTCATGATGAGAATGGACAAAAACCGGAATTAATAAATCGCTATTGGTTTTTAAAGTATAGATAAAGTTTGTTCCTCTAAATTTTCGATCAACTACTTCTAGCTTTAGATTGCTTTTATCGTCATGCTCAAGGTCCTCTGGCTGTAATAATAATTGCACATTTGAACCTTTTGGATAATGCTTAATAAAATTACCTTTAATTGTTCCAAGATCGTCATTTTCTAATGAATTTTCTCCTGTTACTTTTGCTGGAATTAAAATTCCACGATTTAAAAAATTTACTACCTCGACTGAATTTGGAAAATGATAAACATTATAAGGATCATCAAATTGTTTAATTTGACCATCTAATATAATTGCACATTTGGTACCAAGATAAAAAGCTTCATAGGAGTCATGAGTAACAATTATTGTTGTAATTTTTAATTTACTTAATAATTTTTTTAATCTTACTTGAATTTCTTCTTTAAAACTTTGGTCTACATTAGATAGCGGTTCATCTAAAAGCAAAAGATCAGGTTGAGTTAATAACGATCTTGCAAGTGAAGCTCTTTGCGCCTCCCCTGCGCTAATTTCATGAGGAAATTTTGGTAATATTTTTTCTATATCAAGAAAATCTATAATCTCCTTAAAACTAAGCTTTTTCTTTCTTTTTCCTTTATTTCTCTCTGCGCCTAATAAAATATTTTTTTCAACTGTATAATGAGGAAATAAACTGTTGTCCTGAAAAGCTAAAGATATGTTTCTATCTTCAGGTTCTACATTTTTATCTTTAGAAGATAATAATTTTCCGTTCAATTTTATTGAACCTTTATCAATTTTTTCTAAACCAGCTATAGTTCTAAGTATTGTAGTTTTTCCAATTCCTGAAGGACCAAGAATACACAAAGTATCCCCTTCTTTTTCAATCACAAAAGATGCATTCTTGACTTTAATCTTTCCACCTATAGTGAAATCAACATTTTTAATCTCTAAATAACTATCGCTCATTTTCCCTCAGTATATATTTAGATGTAAGCATTATAAATAGAGTTGCAATCAAAATTAAAAATAATGAGGGAACAGCTGCGGCTTCTAATAAGTCTTCAGAAGCAGATATATAAGCTGTAGTTGCAAATGTTTCAAAATTAAAAGGTCTTAAAATCAAAGTGATTGGCAATTCTCTTATTATTTCTAAAGAAATTAGTATTCCAACAAATAAAAGAGAATTTCTTAAGAAAGGTAAATGAATATTCATAAAAGTTTTCTTTTTAGAGTAACCAAGTAAATATGAACTTTCATCGACAGAAATATTTATTTTTTCATAACCAGATTTTATTCCGTTAAAAGCTAAAGAGTAGAATCTTACAAAATAAACTAGGACAAGTCCTAGAATAGAACCAATAAAAATTTTTTTAATAGATAAAAAACCAAGTGCTTTTACAACATTATCATCAAACCAAGCAATAAAAGTTATAAATGCCACCGCTAAAATTACTCCTGGAATTGCATAACCAGAAATAGATAAAGTAGACAAAGCGTTTAAAGTTTTATTTTTAGAAACTCGATTTCCATAATTAGAAATTAAAGAAAAAATTATTAAAACTAAGCTTGATAATAACACCAAGTACAGGGTGTTTAATGTTAAAGTTATTACTGGTATATCAAAAAGATTTTCAGGAAATTTTAAAGTCCAATAAAGCATTTGACTTAGTGGAAATAAAAAACTTAAGAAAAAAACTAAGAAGCAAATTGAGAACGCAAAAAATGCTTTACTTCCTGATAGTTGGATTTTTTCTTTTTGTTTAAATCCTCCTTTAGTATTTGCGTGATATCTTGCCTTCTTTCTAGATAAATTTTCTAAAATAAATATTGCAAAAATGAATAAAAGAAGAAAAAAAGATATCCTATTTGAGAAAGCTAAGTCATCAAATGTAATCCAAGAATTATAAATGCCCGTTGTCAAAGTATTTATAGAAAAAAAATCAACTGCCCCGAATTCAGCTAAAGTTTCCATTGCAACTAGAGAAAGGCCTGCAACAATTGCTGGTCTAGCGGCAGGTAAAATTAAAGAATAAAAGGATTTTGCTTTTGAAAATCCTAAATTTCTACCTAAATCAATTAAATTTTGGGATTGATACTGGAATGATGCTCTGGAGAGAATATAAACATAAGCAAATAGTGAAAAAGATAGCGAAAGTACAGCTCCTATTAGACCATCAAACTTTGGAATGCTTTGATTATAATTTGCCTCTCCAAATAGATTTTTCAATATCGAATATAAAGTTCCATAATTTTCAAAGAAAGCTGTCAATGAATATGCGTAAATATAAGGAGGTACAGCAAAAGATAATATAAGTGCCCATTTAAAAAAATTACTAAACGGAAATTTATAAAAAGAAACTAAATAAGCCGTACTGGTTCCAATTAAAAAAGTTAAAACTAAAACACTAATCAGCAAAACTAGTGAATTAAAAATGTATTCAAATAAAAAGGTATCTTTTAGAATTTGATAATAATTTGATGTGTCTTCAAAAAAACTAGTAAATACAGTAACAATTGGTATAGCTACAAAAATTGACACTAATAAAGAGCTTAAAAACCAAAAATTAATTTTTTTTAAATACATTTTTACCCTTTTGTTCAAGTGAACATAATCAATAGTAGGGTAAATAACTATTGAGTTATGTTCACTTTTTGAAAATTAACTTTTTAAATCAAAAACATTAATGACACGATCAATATCATCATTTTCGATCTCAGATAATTTTCTATTATTTATTTTTTTTTTAATTTTTTCACATTGTGACAAGCATGGCTCACAAGTTATCTGACCCTCTGGAGAACCATTATTGCCTGGAGAAATGTCTAAATTAAAATTAAATAAATTTTTTTTCACTTTTCCTTACTTCCATCCAGCAGCTGTCATTACCTCTAATGCAGCAGCTTGGTTTTTTCCATAGCTTGAAACTTTAGTTGTTAAATCTTGTTTAAAATCTAATCCTAAATTATTCACTACTAATGGATTTGGAGATACCCCAGCTATCATTGGAAACTCAAAAGTATTATTTGTAAAATGTTCCTGAGCCTCTGGTGATAATAAAAAGTCAACAAGAGCGATAGCATTTGCCTTATTAGGAGCTCCTTTTACTAAAGCTGCACAACTTATATTCATGTGTGTTCCTCTATCATTTTGATTAGGAAAAAATGCCTTAACTTTTTTAGCAGCTGCTTGTTGTTCTGCTCCTTTATTACCAGATAGCATAAGTGCTAAGTAATAAGTGTTAGCAACAGCAATATCAGCTTCTCCAGCTGCAACCGCCATAATTTGAGCTCTATCATTACCTTTTGGAGTTCTTGCCATGTTAGCAACTACACCTTTTGCCCATTCTGCAGCAGCTTTCTTTCCATTATTTTCAATTAATGAAGCTACAAGTGACTTGTTATAAATGTTACTTGATTTTCTAATTACTAGTCTACCTTTCCATTTTGGATCAGCTAGACCTTCGTATGTTAATCCTGATAATTCAGCACCACTAACTCTCTCTGGTGAGTAGTAAATTATTCTTGCTCTTTTTGCTACTCCTACCCAGTGTGTAGTTCTAAAATTTTTTGGAACAAAAGATTTAATTGTTGGAGACACCAAACCACTTTGAGTCATTCCTTTAGCTTTGAAAGCTCCACATCTTCCAGCATCAGCAGTGATATAAAGATCAGCTGAAGAATCAGTTCCTTCTTCAATCATTCTTTTTTCTAATGCACTGGCCTTTCCATTAATCAGGTTTACTTTAATTCCAGTTTTGTTGGTAAATTTGCTATATAGCTCATTATCTGCCTTGTAATGTCTAGCATTGAAGATGTTTACTTCATTTGCAAAAGCAAATGACGAGACTATTAAAGAAACAAATAAACTTATTATTGTTACTTTTTTCATTTTATCCTTTTCTTTACCCTTATTGATTTGCGAATGAGAATTATTCTTAATGCGAATGATTATCAATCGCATATTTTGTCGCAGAAAACAAGGACTTTTTAATGCTATTTATAGAGGAAATTGTTATTTCCAGTCGCCGATTTTACTGAACAAGAAGTTTCTAAAAGCTTGAACTCTTGCTGTGTTTTTCAAGGATTGTGGGTATACAAAGTGTGCTTCTGTTATTGGTCCTTCTACTTTTGGAAGTACTTTAATTACATTACTAGTATTTGATACTAAATATTCTGGCAATGCTGCCAACCCTACTCCAGATTCAACACCATATAATAAACCACTTACACTATTAACCTTCATAATAGATTTTCTTTTTTTCCCATCGTGCATTCCTATTTTTAATGCCCAATCAGGATTATAAACTGGCGAAGGAGCACCTTTTCCAAATGAAATAAATTTATGTTTGTTTAAATCATTAATTGTTTTTGGCATCCCATTTTTTTCTAAGTATTTATTTGATCCATAAATATAATATTTGATATCCACCAATTTTTTTTGAATATAATTAAGTTGTTTTGGTCTTCTCATAAAAATTCCAATATCAGCTTGCCTAGTACTTAAATCTAACTCTTTATCATCAAAAACTAGTTCAATCTCAATTTCTGGATTAAGTGTCATAAATTCTTGAATTCTTGGTGTTAACCAGTGTGTTCCAAAACTTCTAACAGTTGTAATAGTTAATTTACCTGAAGGTTTACTTTTTTGATCACCTAGCGATGTTTCGACTTCTTTAAGTTTTGTAATGACTTCATGGGCTGTTTTAAAGACATATTCTCCGTTTTCTGTAAGAGTTAATCCTCGTGCATGTCTTTCAAACAACTGTACTTTCAGATCTTGTTCTAAAGATTGTATTTGTCTACTGATAGCAGATTGGCTAAGATTCAAATTAATAGTAGCATTTGTAAAGCTACCAGCTTCTGCAACAGCATGAAAAATTTTTAATTTATCCCAGTCCATTATTTGTTTAAATCAACTAAAATTCTTCCAGAAATTTCACCTTTTAAAATTTTAGGATAAGTCTCAATCAATTCCTCCAAGCTTACTGTTAAAACCGATTTTTCCAATAAATCAAAATCAATTAAATTTTTTACTTCTCCCCAAATAAAACCTCTTCTTTTTATGCTACAATTAGCTGAGTCCATGCCCCAAACTTTAATACCTCTCAACATAAATGGTAATAAATTTGTATTTAGTTCATTACTATTTGCATTTCCACACACAGATATTATCCCATTTGATTTTGTTTGAGCAATTGCATTTGCCAAAATTTTTCCACCAACAGTATCTACGACTCCGTCCCATAGACCTTTATCTATTGGACGTGGATCTTTGTCAAATTCAGCCCTATTTATAATGTTTTTTGCACCTAATGACTTTAAATAATCTGATTTTGAGTCTTTTCCGGTAACAGCAGAAACATTATATCCCATTTTGGTTAATGCCATAATTGCTACACTACCAACTCCTCCTGTTGCGCCTGTAACTAAAACATCATTAACTTTTTCACCTAATAAAATACTTTCCCTTGCTTGAATTGCAAAAGCACTCATTAAGGAGGTAAAACCTGCAGTACCTAAAATCATAGCTTGTTTAGTTGTTAAGCTATCAGGTTTTTTTACTAAAAAATCTGCATTTACTTTTGCAATTTGTGAATATCCACCAAAGAATATTTCTCCAACTCTAAATCCAGTTAAAATTACCTCATCTCCTTCTTTAAATTTTGAATTTTCACTTTCAATTACTTTTCCTGAAAAATCTATTCCTGGAATATGCGGAAATTCTTTTACTAATCGTCCACCATTTTTTAAAATCATTCCATCTTTAAAATTAAGATCAGAATAATCTACTTGGACAGTTACATCACCATGTTTTAAGAAGCTTTGATCTATTGATTTTATTTCTCTTGAAAAGTTATCGCCTTCTTGATTAAGGACGATTGCTTTAAATTGTTCTGACACTTTATTGACTAATAAGTCTTAAATATCTATTTTGAATTGATAGGTCATCTTTAAATTGACCAAGAAAATAGTTTGTGACCGTTGAAGCTTTCTCTTTTTTCACACCTCTTGTAGTCATGCACTGATGAGCTGCATCTATTGTAACTGCTACACCTTTTGCATCGATCGCTGTCATTATAGATTTAGCTATTTGCAATGTTAGTCTTTCTTGTGTTTGTAATCGTTTTGAAAAAACATCTACAACTCTTCCAAGTTTACTTAATCCTACGACTCGATCATTTGGTATATATGCAACATGCGCCATTCCAATGATTGGTACCATATGATGTTCACAGTGACTTTGAACTGAAATATTCTTTTGAATAACCATATCGTCATAGCCCTCTACATCGCCAAATGTTTTTTCCAAAACTTTATCAGCATCTTCTTTGTAGCCACTAAAAAATTCCTTATATGCTTTTATAACTCTTTTAGGAGTTTCCAGCAATCCCTCTCTAGCTGGGTTTTCACCCATCCAATAGAGTAGCTTTATAATTGCTTCTTCAGCTTCTTTGTCTGAAACTTTTTTATCCTCTAAAATTTTATTGTTATCTTGTTTTACTAATTTCATAGTGCCTTTTTATACAGTAAATACCTCAATTTAAAAATATTTAATATATTTAGATATGTGCTACATAATCACCCCGTATGTTCAAAAAAAGAGAAAATATCTATGAAATTGAAGAAGGAAATCTTCTTTCACCCAAGTTTGATAATGATGGATTGATTCCTGTGATAACCATGTGCTCAAAAACAAAAGATATTTTAATGCATGGATACATGAATATAGAAGCTCTAAAAAAGACAATCGAAACTAAGGAGGCACATTATTATAGCAGATCTAGAAAAGCTATTTGGCATAAAGGTAAAACAAGTGGATTTACTCAAAAGGTTACTGAAATTAGAATTGATGATGATCAGGATTCTATTTGGTTAACAGTTGATATAGGTGATGGGGCTAGCTGTCATGTAGGATATAGATCATGTTTTTATAGATCAATTCCAATGGGACCAATTGATAACGGAAGAAAAGTTGAAATGGAATTTCTTGAAAAAGAAAAAAAATTTGATCCAGAAGAAGTTTATAAAGGACAACCAAACCCAACAAAAATTTAAATGAGTGAAAAACAAAAAAATGTCTTAGGTGAAGACTTGGAGGAATGTTCAAATGATCCTTTAACAGGATGGTTTCGCGATGGTTGTTGTAATACTGACGAGAATGATCATGGACTTCATACAGTTTGTGCTAAAGTTACTACCGAATGCTTAGAGTGGATGAAGGAAGCGGGTAACGATTTAATTACTCCCCATCCTGAATTTGGGTTTCCAGGTTTAAAAGACGGAGATGGATGGTGTTTATGTGCTAGTTGGTACGCAAGAGCAGTTGAAGCTGGTAAAGGATGTCCAATATTTTTGAAAAGAACTCACGAAAATACTCTTAAATATGTACCTATTGAAACTTTAAAAAAGTTTGCAATAGATTTGTCCTAATTTACATATTTCCATATCTTGGACCACCACTGCCTTCTGGAGTAACCCAAGTAATATTTTGAGATGGTTCTTTAATATCACAAGTTTTACAATGAATACAATTTTGAGAATTAATGACAAATTTATTTACATCATTTTCTTTTTGGACTTCATACACACCTGCGGGACAATATCTTTGAGCAGGTTCATCAAATTTTTCTAAAGTATAATTTATTGGTAAATCAGGATCTTTAAGTTTTAAATGAACTGGTTGATTGTCTGCATGATTGGTTCCTGTTAGATAAACTGAACTTGTTTTATCAAAAGTTATTACATTATCGTATTTTGGATAATCTATTTTTGGCATTTGATTTGCAGGTTTTAATGTTTCATGATCAGCATGTTTATGTTTAAGTGTAAAAGGAAATTTTCCTTTAAATAAAATTTGATCAATACCTGTGAAAATTATTCCTAAAATTAATCCCCAGCTAAAACTAGGTTTCACATTCCGAGCTTCATAAAGCTCTTTATGTAACCAGCTATTTTTAAATTTATCTTCATAATTAGATAAATCTTTGTTTTCTTTTAAGTGTTCATTAATAGTTTCGGCTGCAATAATCCCACTTTTCATAGCTGTATGAGAGCCTTTAATTTTTGGCATATTTAAAGTTCCAGCATCACAACCAACCAACAAAGCTCCGGGCATGAACATTTTTGGCAAACTTTGAAATCCACCTTCAATTAAAGCTCTTGCGCCGTAAGAAATTCTTTTTCCACCTTCTATAATTTTTTTAATTGCTGGATGTGTTTTAAACCTCTGAAATTCATCATAGGGAGATAAATGTGGATTTTTATAATCTAAACCAATTACATAGCCCAGAAAAACTTGTTTATTTTCTGCATGATACATAAAACTACCACCATATGTATTGTTATCTAATGGCCATCCAGCTGTATGCATAACTAAGCCTTCTTCATGATTTTTATCCTCTATTTCCCAAATTTCTTTAAAACCAATTCCATATTGTTGAGGATCTTTACCTTTGTTTAATTCAAATTTTTCAATAAGTTGTTTGCCTAGGTGGCCTCTACAACCTTCTGCAAAAACAGTCACTTTACCTAAAAGTTCAATACCAGGTTCAAAACTATCTTTCTTATTACCATCTTTGTCTATGCCCATATCTTGAGTAGCAACACCTTTAACAGATCCATCTTCGTTATATAAAATTTCACTTGCTGGAAATCCTGGAAAGATTTCTACACCTAAATTTTCAGCTTGTTCAGCAAGCCATCTACATAAATTCGCAAGACTAATAATATAATTTTTATGATTTTGTTGCACCGCAGGTAGGAGCCAAGTTGGCCAACTTAAAGATTTGGTTTTTCCTAAAAATAAAAATTTTTCTTTAGTTACTTTTGTTTTGATTGGAGAATTTAATTCTCTCCAATTTGGCAGTAATTCATCTAGAGCACGCGTTTCAAACACATTACCGCTCAAAATATGAGCTCCAATTTCTGATGCTTTTTCTAATAAACAAACATTTAGATTTGGATCTAATTGTTTTAACTTTATTGCAGTTGATAATCCTGATGGTCCTCCACCAATGATTACAACATCATATTCCATTGATTCTCTAGACATACTCTAGTTTTTAACTGTAAGGATTATTTTTGTATAGTGTTTAATTTGTTCAGCTCTTCCATAAACTGAGGTATTGCCTCAAATAAATCTGCTTCAAGACCATAATCTGCTACACTAAAAATTGGCGCTTCACCGTCTTTATTAATTGCTACAATCACTTTGCTTTCTTTCATTCCAGCTAGATGCTGAATTGCTCCTGAAATTCCAATAGCAATATACAAATCTGGAACAACTACTTTTCCTGTTTGACCTACTTGGTGATCATTACTAATATAACCAGCGTCTACTGCTGCTCTCGATGCTCCAATAGCCGCACCAAGTTTGTCAGCAATTTCTGTAATTAATTTAAAATTATCTCCACTTTGCATTCCTCTTCCACCTGAGACTACAATTCTAGCTGTACCAAGTTCAGGTCTATCAGATTTTATTTCTTCTCTTTTGACAAATTTTGTATTTGAAAATTCTTCATCAGCATCTATTTTTTCAATTGGAGCTGATCCACCACTAGTCTCACAAGGATCAAAAGAGGTAGGTCTGATTGTTACACATTTTTTAAGATCATTGCTTTTGATTGTTGCGAATGCGTTTCCAGCATAAATTGGTCTTAAAAAAGTATTTGGTGATATCACTTTAATAATGTCACTTACTTGTGAAGTATCAAGATGGGCTGCAATTCTTGGCATCAAATTTTTTCCGAATGTGTTTGCTGAACAAACAATATGAGTATAATTTTCAGCAAGTTTAACAATTACTGGAGTAAAATTTTCTGCTGTGAAGTTTTCATAGTGAGCTGCTTCAACACTTAATACTTTTTTAATTAATGGAAGTTCAGATAATTGTTTTGTAGCTTCAGCAGTGTTTTGACCAATAATTACAGCATGAACTTCTGAGTCAATTTGAGAAGCTGCTGTAACTGCATTAAGAGTAAATGGTCTTAATTCTTTATTATTATGCTCTGCTATTAGTAAAACTGCCATTAAATTACCTTCGCTTCATTTTTTAATTTTTGAACTAATTCGGCAACATTTGCTACTTTTATTCCTGCTTTTCTTTTTGGAGGCTCTTCTACTTTTATTTGTTCTAATCTTGGTGACACATCCACACCTAAATCAGAAGCAGCAATCTCCTCGATTGGTTTTTTCTTAGCCTTCATTATATTTGGTAGTGATGCATATCTTGGTTCATTCAACCTAAGATCACATGTCACAATAGCTGGAACATTTATTTCAATTGTTTCAAGACCTTCGTCTATTTCTCTTGTTACTTCTAATTTATTATCTTTCACATCAATCTTTGACGCAAATGTTGCTTGTGGCCAATTTAATAAAGCACTCAGCATTTGGCCTGTTTGATTACAATCATCATCAATAGCTTGTTTGCCCATAAATACTAAATCTGGTTTTTCTTTATCGACTATTTTTTGTAAAATTTTTGAAACAGCTAAGGGCTCAAGTATTCCATCTGCTTTTACATGTATACCTCTATCTGCACCAACAGCTAAAGCTTTTCTAACTGTCTCTTGAGCTTTTTGTTCTCCAACCGTTATTGCTACTACCTCTGTGGCATTGCCTGCCTCTTTAATTTTTACAGCTTCTTCTATTGCATTATCATCCGGCGGATTAGTCGACATTTTAACGTTGTCAGTAACTACACCAGTTCCATCTTCTTTTACTCTGATTTGAACGTTGTAATCAATAACCCTTTTTACAGCTACTAAAATTTTCATTAAGCTCTCAATAAATTATTTTCTGAATCGTATGGACTTTCATTTAGGACTGTAGCGTCGTACATTTCACCTAATATATCAACTTGTAATTTGTCGCCCACATTTGAGCAATCTGGTTTAACCATTGCAAGAGCTATTGATTTATCTAATCTAAATCCAAATTCACCACCCGTTGCTCTTCCAACAACTTTTCCATCTTTAAAAATTGGATTGTTTCCAAGTACATCAGCATCTTTAGTATTATGAACCTCTAAAGTAACTAATTTATTATCAAAACCTTTTTCTCTCCATTTATTAAGTGCCTCTAAACCAATAAAATTTCCTTTATTTGGATGAACAAATCTATCAAGACCAGACTCGTATGGTGAGTATTCAATTGATAATTCTGTACCAACTAGTTTGTAAGATTTTTCAACTCTTAAACTATTCATAGCCCTAATTCCAAAAGGTTTAATTCCTAAATCTTTTCCTGCTTCCATTAATTTATCGAAAATATGATTCTGATATTCAATTGGATGATGCAGTTCCCAACCAAGCTCACCCACAAAGTTTACTCTCATCGCATTTACTGGAGCATATCCAACATTTACATTTTTAGCAGTTAACCATTTGAAATTCTCATTAGAGAAATCATCTGTTGAAACCTTTTGCATTAATTGTCTAGCTTTAGGTCCTGCTACAACTAAAACTCCTGTGCTGTTTGTTAAATCTTCAAATATTACTGAACCATCATCTGGCATCCATTTTTGAATCCAGTCATGATCTAATCTTAAATTTGCTCCAGCAGAAACTAAATAGTAACTATTCTCTGCTTCTTTCATAATTGTAAATTCTGAATGTACCCCACCTTTAGTATTTAAAGCGTGGCATAAATTAATTCTTCCAATTTTTTTAGGAAGTTTATTTGCAACTAGATAATCTAAAAATTCTTCAGCTTTCGGACCCCTTATTCTACATTTTGCAAATGCAGTCATATCTAAAAGGCCTACATTTTCTTTTACATTTTGACATTCTTTCTTAATTGCGTCGAACCATTTTGATCTTCTAAATGACCAGTCATCTTTTTGTTCCATTCCATCTGTTGCAAAAAAATTTGGTCTTTCCCATCCAAACTTCTGACCAAATACAGCACCTAAATTTTTCATTCTTTCATAACATGGAGCTGTTCTTAATGGTCTTGCTGCTGGTCTTTCTTCATCTGGATAATGAACTATGAATACATGACTATATGCTTCTTCATTTTTTGCTTTTAAATAAGATTTAGTTGCATAATTTCCGTAACGTCTTGGTTCAACTCCCAACATATCAATTGTAGGTTCGCCATCAACGATCCATTCTGCTAATTGCCATCCTGCACCACCTGCTGCTGTTATTCCAAAACTATGTCCTTCATTAATCCAAAAATTCTTAAGTCCCCAAGCAGGTCCAACAATTGGATTTCCATCAGGAGTATAACATATTGCGCCATTATAAACTTTCTTTACTCCAACTTCTCCAAATGCAGGGACTCTATGAATTGCCCCTTCTATATGCGGAGCTAATCTGTCTAAATCTTCTTGAAATAATTCATATTCAGAATTTTTTGATGGACCTTCTACGTAACAAGCTGGCGCACCATCTTCATATGGACCTAATATTAATCCTCCAGCTTCTTCTCTCATATACCATCTGCTATCACTATCTCTTAAAACTCCCATTTCTGGTAATCCATCTTTTTTTCTTTTTTGAATTGCAGGGTGAGGTTCTGTAACAATGTATTGATGCTCCACAGGTATTACTGGAATATCTAATCCAACCATCTCACCTGTTTGTCTTGCAAAATTTCCTGAACAAGAAATTACATGTTCACATTCAATTGATCCTTTATCAGTTTCTACAACCCATCCATCTTTAGTTTGTCTCATTGATAGAACAGTTGTGTTTCTATAAATTTCAGCTCCTCTATTTCTTGCGCCTGTAGCTAAAGCTTGTGTTAAATCTGCTGGTTGAATATATCCGTCTTCTGGATGTTGTATTGCACCAACTAAATCATCTGTATGACATAACGGCCAAATTTCTTTTACTTGTTCTGGTTTTAAAAACTTTACATCTACTCCAATAGTTCGAGCAACACCTGCATATTGATGATACTCATCCATTCTATCTTTTGTACTTGCTAAACGAATATTTGAAACTACGCTAAAGCCTACATTTTTTCCAGTTTCTTCCTCTAATGTTTTATAAAGATTAACTGCATATTTATGTAGTTGCCCTACAGAATAACTCATATTAAACAAAGGCAATAAACCAGCGGCGTGCCAAGTTGATCCTGAAGTTAACTCTTTTCTCTCAACAAGAACAACATCAGACCAGCCTTTTTTTGCCAAGTGATAAAGAGCGCTAACACCTACAACTCCTCCGCCAACTACTACAACTTTAGTTTTTGTTTTCATTCAAGGATTCCTACTAAATTTTTAATTGTTACGAAACAAAAATGTATGTTTGAAATCAAATTGAGCTTCCTAAAGGGATCGGGCTAGAGACCATTGTAGTTAACCAACAGTCTTTTAAATTTCCATCCAAAGTATACTTTTCAACTTGCCAATTAAACTTGTGATAAATCTTGTTTTTATCAAGAATGATTACCTCAAATTGTGCCCATTTGTCACTACTTCCAAGTTCAGTAATTGTATGACTTAAGTGATTAATCATCATCCCATAAGAGTCACTTTTTAACATCATCTTGAAATTGTTTAATGGACCTGTTACTCTTTTATTGTTTGGATGAGCAAATTTCCAGGTTTGTTCGATACCACTATCCTTGTATTCAAGATCATTTTGTTGAAGTCCACTTAATTGAATTTTTATAACTTCTTTAGGACTTATAGTGCTATTAGGGTTTAATAATTCAGCGTATGAAAATGTAATTAATAAAAAAAATAATATAATACTTTTAAAGATTATTAGCAGTTTTTCTAACATCATTTAAAAATTCTTGTCTCTTTGCATCACTTACAAATGGTACTGCAAAATATCTTCTATAGACAATGTTATATATGCCACACATGTGAAATACTCCTCTTTTTAATCTTCTAATTGGTAAGTTTAAAAAAAAAGTTGTAATTGCTAATCTTGGTGAACCATATGTACAAAATATTATAGCTTTTTTATCTCCTAGGTTTCCAATTGGATATCCGTAATTTCCAACCAACTGTTTAAACCTAAACGCCCAAGGTGGGGCTAAAACTTTATCTATCCAACCTTCAACTATTGCTGGCATTCTAAAATTCCAAATTGGAGCAATTAATACAATTGTATCACTTTCTTCTATCCTTTTTCTATGATCTAAAACTTCTTGATCAGGTTCTTCACCAGCAAAAACAGGATTAAACTTCTCTTTATATAAATCAACAACATCAACCTGATTTCCATTTACTTTTGATTGTTTAATAAATTCATCTCGTATAGCTGCATTAAAAGAATTATTATTATAGTGCCCATACACTAAGAAAATTTTTTTCATTATTGTAAATTTTTATTCAGTGGTTTTGTATTTACTATTATTAATTAAAAATACAAATAAAATTGGAAGAATTAATGTTAAAAGTGTTACGAAAATTAACAATATTCCAAGTTCAGAATAATCTGCTGTAGTTTGGATTTCACCTGAAACTTTATCTTTTACCTCTCTTGTAACCGTAAAGATTTCATTTAAATACTTGGTTCCTAGTGCACTTGCTGATAAAGCAAGATTTGTAAAGGATGCAAAAACTGCAAAAAAAGTTGCTTTTAAATGTGCAGGAGCATTTTTTGCTATCCATGCTAAAAGAGGAATCATTGAAACTTGTCCCAAAGGGGACTCGAGAGCTGTGTTTATTAATGCAATGAACTTAGCATCTACTACTCCACCTGTTAAAGAAGCTGTCCAATTATGAAAACCATAGTACATTCCAACACTTGGTAAAAACAAAATTGCTCCAGCAATACTTAAAACAACAATTATTTTAGCAATTGAATTATTTGCCATAAACGGTCTTAATAAAACAATACCAGCTAATGTTAAAATTGATGCAAGTAATGATAGGATAGAAAAAAACTGCTCATTAAATCCAAGCTCATCAATTTCAAACCATGTCAATCCTGGTCCAGGACCAGGCATAGCTCTAAATATAAAAATAATAACTGCTGTACCTACAATAGTTAATCTTAATTCTTGAGGTAATTCCTTAATAAGCTTAAACATTAAAAACAAAATAATTATTACAGAACCTATAAAAACAATTTCTTGTGCAAACGGTACTTTAAATGAACCAATAGATAGTGTGAAAATAACAAAAACTAAACTCCCTCCTAATATCCACCAATTAATTTTTGTTTTCTCGTTACCTCTTTCTTCTTTAAATTCTAGACCTTTAGATTTTAAAGTTTGTATTTTTTTATGTCTTAAATAATTGGCTAAAATTACACCTAGTATAGAAACCAAAGGTATTACAAGAGCATAAATATAAATAGTTCCGTATAAATTTATTTTATCAGCCTGCTCAAGGCCTTCCACATCTCTAAACAAAATTACATTAACTAATGCAACAAGTACTGTACCGCCAATAATGGCAAACCTTCCAAGTGTCTGCATTGTTGTATGCATTATTTTTATTTGATCTTTAGAATAATCATTTCCTGTTTCATCAACCAAAGGAACTGCCTCAACTGTCATAGCATCGGCTACAACGTCCTGAACCACATAACCAACTGGAGCTAAAATCACACTTATCACAAACCATGTTTCTACCGAAAATACCTGGGACATATCTTCAGTATGTATAATCAATCCATACATAATTAGTAAACTAAGAGCTATCAATGAAGCTCCGAAATAGACCATGTAATTTTTTCTCTCCCAGATTAGATCTACTAAATGTCCTAATGGCATTTTTAATGCCCAAGGAATTCCAGCCCAAAAACCTAGGCCTGCTAAAAATGCTGCTGATAAATTTAAATAATCTTTAACAAAGAATGTGCCAACTATACCCGTTAATCCAGATATACCTGCAGCCATATAAACCATTAATGGTGGTAAGTAAGTCCACTTAAATTGTCGACCCAAGTCTAAAAAAGTACTATCTAAAAACTTAATTACTTTGTTCATTAGTCACTCAAAACTGGAAACGCCTGTCTAACTTTCAAAAAATATTTTTGATATTCCATTTTTGTACATTTGTTTTCAACATACTTAATATCATTTTTTTCCATCAAATCTTTTGCCTTTTCGTCTCGTATACCAAGCTGTAACCATAAGACTTTAGCCCCAATTTTAACTGTATCTTCTGCTATAGCATAAACTTCTTTTGATGGCCTAAAAACATCTACAATATCAACTTGATCTTTAATATCTGATATTTTAGCAAAAACTTCTTGCCCTAAAATTTTTTGACCTTCGGCCCTAGGGTTGACTGGATAAACTTTATATCCATATTCTTGCATATATTTCATTACAATAGTTGATGCTTTAGTAGGATCATTGCTTACTCCTACCATAGCAATAGTCTTATATTTTGAGAGAATTTCCTTAATATCACTCATTAATTATCTTTAATCTGTTTCTCACAAAATATTCTAGCTTCAGAGGCAGTCATTGGTTTTTCCAATGTTTTAGTTCCAGCGACACATGCTTCTATCGCTCTTTTTTGATTATGATCTTTAAAATTATAAATTACTAATCCACCAATAATAATAAAAACTACTATTAAAATATTTTTTATCACTATTTATTTTTCCAATTTGGTTTTCTTTTTTCTAAAAAAGCAGAAATTCCTTCTTTAGCATCCATTGCCATCATGTTAAGGGTCATCATTTTACTTGTATAAGCGTAAGCTTTATTTAAAGGCATTTCTAATTGTTTGTAAAAAGCTTGTTTTCCAATTTTAATTGTCAAATTAGATTTTGAGGCAATTTTGTTTGCCACCTTAAGCACTTCTTTATTTAATTCTGACTTTGAAAAATAATCATTTATTAATCCTATTTCTTTTGCATAATTAGCTTTGATAGGTTCTCCTGTTAACAACATTTTCATCATTGGTTTTCGATTTATTTTTCTGCTTACAGCAACCATTGGTGTACTACAAAATAAACCGATATTTACACCTGGGGTAGCGAATAATGCATCTTTCGTGCTATATGCCAAATCACAACTTGCAACTAATTGACAACCTGCTGCAAATGCTGCACCATGAACTTTAGCAACTATTGGTTTTCTACCTTCAACAATTTGGAGCATTACTTTTGAACAAAGATTAAATAATTTTAAATATTTATCTCTCTTTTTTAGACCTCTAACTTCTTTTAAATTATGACCTGCACTAAATCCTTTACCAGCACCCTCTAATATTATTACTTTAACTTTTTTATCAGCATCTAATTTTTTTAATGCCTTTAATAAATCTGAAAGGTTTTTGAATGATAAAGAGTTATAAGTTTTTGGTTCATCAATAATAATTGACGAAACTTCGTTGTTATTTTTTTTAATTTTAATGTTACTAGTCATTAATCAGTTAATCCATCGGATCTAGCCTGATTTCTTTCTATATGAATTGGTAAAACTTTGCCATAAATAGCTTTAGAATGTTCTGGAGTGTTTACTCTCCATGGATCTAAAACATAAGCTGGAATACACATATATCTTGATTTTTGACCTTCTACTTTTGTTACCCTATGCAAAGTAAATCTACCTTTAAATATTTGTAAATCTCCTGGCTCTAACTTCAATTGTCTCACTCTAGTTCTATCTCCTGCTATAACTTTTTGCACTTCTTCGAAATTTTCATTTCCTGGTTCTCTAATATTTGGACAGTATTCAAATACTCCTCCCTTCTCAGGTTTTTGTATCATTAAACTAAGAGTAAATTCGCAACTATCAAAATGCCATGGGAGTACTCCATCTGGTTTCATAACATTATATGCATGACATGCTAAAGGATCTGCCCATCTGTAAATAGGAGAAATACCTAAACAAGCAGATACAAATTTTAAAAGTTCCTCTGTTTCGTATAGATATTTCATTTCGGAATCTTTTGGAAAACAATCTGAATTTAAATATCCATTGTATCTATTCATAAAATTTCTTTTTGGATGATCTTTTGATAATGAAGGATCATCCTTTGCATATAAGTAAGCATTTATGCTTTCTTTAGACATGTAAACTTCGTCTAATTGTTTTTCTAACTCAGAATTCATTACCTTAAGTGAGTTAGGCAAAATAAAATTTGGAATTGTTGAGCAACTACATTGATCAAGTTCTTCCTTACATTTTTTAACTAGATTTTTAATTATTGGTGAATTTAAATCGTGTATTGGATATTTTTCTAAATCTACAATAGTTTTGAGTCTATCGTTCATTTAATTTTATTTTATTTTAACTTTCCCTCTTCTCTCATTTTTGCTCTTATCTTAGTAGCTGATATTTTTTGAGTTTCTTCGTCTAAAACTATTTCCTCAATTTTATATCCAACTCCCCTACCATAACAAATATTAGTAATATTAGGTACTAACATAATTTTAAATTGTCCTTCAAATTCAGGATTTAATTTGTCTTCAATATTTTTTTTTACTGTTTCAAAATCAAAAGGATTATCATCAACACCTTGTACATCTCTAATTTGAATACAAACTTGTCCAGTTTTTTTAATAATTTCTTTAAACAAAGTATAATGTCCATCGTGAAATGGTTGCCACCTTCCTAGCATTTGTGCTGTCGGTTTTTTGTTATCCCATTGATATATCATTTTTTTATCTCCTCTATTATTTTTGGTGCCCAATATTTTGCATCCTGAGTTGTCACATGAAAATCAAAATTTTTAGGATTAACAAACATTTGATTAGTGTCTTCAAATCTTCCTTCTTTGATTGTATCGACCCACACTCTAAAATCTGACGGAAACAAACTTCTTGCTTTAGGTGTTGGTGCAATGAAATCAGCAATAACATAATGACCTTCTGCTTTTATCTTTAAAGCTGCTTCAGCCATTCTTTTTGCCTGTCTTACCCTTCCTTCCTCTGAAAAATCCCAATCATTTGCAGCTTTTCTTACTTCGTCTGCATTTAATCTTTTTGCATTTAAGAGTGGTGACATTTCATTTGCTAGAGTTGTTTTACCAGCTCCAGGCAAACCCATTACTAAAATAATTTTCATTAAATATCTTCTAACGGATGATGGGACATTAATTCAAGTCCATTTTCACCAACAAGGTACTGTTGTTCAAGTTTTACACCTTCTTTGCCACCAACTTTTCCAATATAACTCTCAAGTGTAATTGTCATGTTCTTCTCAAAAGTTCCACCTTCTTCTCCACCATCAGATGGATATCTTATTTGAGGCCACTCATCACACAACCCAATTCCATGAACCATACATGAATACCTATTTCCATAATACTCATCAGGCAAAACCCAAGATTTTTTAACAAATTCTTTAAAACTCATTCCTGGTTTTATTAATCTAAAATTATGATCAATTTGATTTCTAGCCATTGAATATAGTTTTTTTTGCTCATCATTAAATTTGTGTCCAACTACAAAGGCTCTTGATATATCTGCACAGTATCCATACGGACCAACCATATCCGTATCAAAAGCAACAATTTCTCCTTGTTGCATAACTTTATTACTACTCTCTTGCATCCATGGATTTGTTCTTTCACCAGATGATAAGATCCTACACTCAATCCACTCACCTCCATTTTCAATATTTGTTTTATGTAAAATTGACCATAATTCATCTTCAGTCATTCCTGGCTTAAGATCTGATCTCATTTTTGATACACCTTTTTCTGCAACCTCTATTGCTGCTTTCATACAAGTCAATTCATCAGGTGATTTTATTACTCTTGCTTGTTCTAAAATCAATTTTGCATCTACAACTTCAATTCCTTCTTTATTTAAAGCTGTAACCGCAGGACCATTTAAAACATCGATTGCAATTTTTTTTGTTTTAAAATAATTTTTTGATAAATCCTTAATTTCATTTATCCATTTTGATAATTGTAAATTTGCTTGATCTCCATTGCTAAAATAATCCCATGTGATTGCAGGTCTTATTTCGTCAATTAGATTTAAATGCTTTGATAATATTTCACAATTAAAATATTCATAAAGAATAATTGGTCCATTAACTGGAACAAAACAATATCTTGTTAAATTATGCATATTATAGACACTCATGTTCACAGTATCTAAAGCATAACGAACATTCACTGGATCAAATAAAATACAAGCCTCTAAATTGTTTTTTACTAATTCTTTTCTAACCCTATCTAAACGATATGATCTTAATTTATCAAAATCAATCTCGTCTTCTCTTAATCTTTTTTTAGTAATAAAATTTTTCCTTGATTTAATTTCTGGAGCTATTTTTCTTTTAAATTTCATGATTTTATAAATATTATATTAAAATTCATAAAAAGTATATTTCGCTAAAATTTCTTCACCTGGTTCAATATTTTTTAATGAAACTAAATAAAAATACTTTAAATTATTATTATTTTTATCTTCCAGTTTCTTTTTGATTTTCTCTTCAATATTCTGACCAAAGCTATATTTAGGGAATGTGTTTGATGATAATTTAGCTACATTTGGGTTTTTTGAGTGATTATAGAAACCACCAAGAGGAGTTCTAATATACATGTCCTCAAAATCATCGTGTTTTACATGTGATATCCCTATAAAAGAATTTTTCTTAATTTTGGTTTTAGAAAATAAGCCCAAACCATCAATTTTTGAGTCTTTTATGGTAAGATTTTTTGGCAACGGTCTATACATCTTTGGTAACCCTGTACAAACCCAACCAAGCATTTACATCTTTGCTAGCAATATAGTCTGATTTAAAAAACTCTATTTCTTCCCATTTATTATTTTGGTTTAAACTTATGATTTTTTTATCAAATCCATATTCTTCATAAATACCTTCGTTAATAGTAAAACAAATTAACCCACCTGGTTTTGTTATTCTTATAAACTCATCTAATGCACTTGGTTTTACATGACCAAAAGTAAATGTTCCAACACACATAACTCCACCATAAAAGTTGTCCTCAACTTCAATTGGTTTATTTAAATCTACCTTCACTAATTTTTGATATAGATCTTTTGGTACAGTATCTAATAAAGTTTGAGATAAATCGGCTCCATGAAAATTTTTAAAACTATATTTTTTAAGCTCCATTCCAACTAAACCTGTTCCACATCCAGCATCAAAAATTAAAGTATCTTTATTTTTCTCAAACTTGTTAAATGTTTCTGCAGTTTCTTTAGGTCCTGTATAGTTCCAATCAACCATGTCTTTATTGTATTTATCTTTGTCTCCCCACTCATCGTAGTACTTCATAACTTCATCGGTAGTTTTAAGTTTATAAATTGGAATTTTGTTTCCTACGTCTTTTTGAGCCATTAGCTTCTCATTTTTTGACCACTTGGATCATAAAGTGGTTCTTTAATTATTGAACAATTAAATAAATCTCCATTTATCTCTACTTGAATTTTATTTTCAGAATTAATGTTTTTTTGATCAACAAAAGTAAATGCTACACTTTTATTTACAAAATGAGCAAAACCACCTGAAGTCACATAACCAATACTTTGATCTCCATTCATAACAGCTTCATTATTTGTTACATCAATATCATTTGTTTCAACAATTAATGGTATGAGTTTATTTGAAGAATTTTCTTTTTGTGCAATTTCTTTACCAATAAACTCTTTGTCCCAATTAATAAAAGCATCTAAACCTGTCTCCTTTGCTGTAAAATCTGGTCTATAATCTAAAGTCCAAGCTCCCCAATTTTTCTCTAATCTCATTGACATTAATGCTCTTCCGCCAAAAGATTTAATATTAAATTCTTTACCAGCTTCCATTAATTCTTCATAAAGTTTTAATTGATAATGGGGGGCTACATAAATTTCATATCCGAGTTCACCAGTAAATGAAATTCTGTTTATTATTGCTGGAACACCCCCAACAAACATTCTTCTAGAATCTCTAAATTTAAATTTTTCATTTGAAACATCGTCTCTTACAATTTTTTCTAAAACTTTCCTTGAGTTAGGTCCTGCAATGGACAATCCATGATACTCATCAGATCTATTAGAATAACTTAAATTAAATTTATCTAAATGACTATCAAACCAACGTCTATGCATTTCTTGAGCAGCACCAGAACCAAAAACCATAAATTCATTTTCATCTAAACAAGCAACTGTTAAATCACCACATAACTTTCCTCTATATGACAACATTGGGGATAAAGATATTCTTCCTGGCTTTGGAAGTCTTCCAGCCATTATGTGATCTAAAAATTTTCTAGCATCAGGACCTTTGAATTCATGTTTTGAAAAGTTGGCAACTTCGATTAAACCGACATTTTCTCTTACATTAATAACTTCTTTTGAAACATAGTCATGTGATCTTGATCTTTTAATAGTAGGCTCTTCATGAGCATCTTCTTTATTATTTGCAAACCACAAAACATTTTCTAATCCAAAGCTATCTCCCATAACAGCACCTTGATTTACAAAACGATCATACAGCGCAGTAGTTTTTTGTTTTCTTCCCTTTGGTAAAGTTTCATTTGGAAAAGTCATAATAAATCTTCGCTCATAATTTTCTGAGGATTTTATTGTTCCATATTGAGGTGATGCATAATCTCCAAATCTTGCAACATCCATTGCCCAAACATCTATTGATGGTTCTCCGTCAATAATCCACTCTGCTATACACTTTCCAACGCCACCACCTTGACAGAAACCAGCCATAACCCCAACAGCAACCCAATAATTTTTCATTCCTGGTACTGGACCAATAAGAGGACTTCCATCTGGACCAAAAGTAAAAGGTCCATTAACTATATTTTTTATTCCTGCCCGCTCTAAAGCTGGCATTCTCTCAAAACCAATTGCCAGTCTATCTTCAATATTATCTAACTTTGGCTCAAGCAACTCGTGACCAAAATTCATTGGTGTTCCCTCTACTTTCCAGGGAGTTGACTTTGGTTCATAGGTTCCAAGCAACATTCCTTTTCCTTCTTGTCTAAAGTAAATATTTCCTTCAAAATCTGTTCCAATTGGCAATCTTTGGTCACCCATTGCCTCAATTTCTGGAATAGGTTCAGTGATTAAATAATGGTGCTCCATTGGTTGTACAGGAAGATTTAATCCAGCTAATTGTCCAACTTCTCTTGCCCAAAGTCCTCCTGCATTAATAACAATTTCTGCATTAATGTTTCCTTTGTCAGTAAACACTTCCCATGATCCATCTTTTTTTTGTTTCGTATCTTTAACAACTGTGTGAGTGTAATATTTTCCACCATGAACTTTTGCCGCTTTTGCAAAAGCGTATGTAACTCCTGATGGATCAACTTCACCATCAATAGGGTCCCATAAAGCTAACAAGTATCGAGATGGATCAATTAAAGGATTTTTCTTTTTTACTTCCTCTAGAGAAACAAATTCTTGATCAAGTCCCATATATCGTGCTTTTGATCTTTCTCTTTTTAAATAATCAGCCCACACCTCATTTGATGCTAAATAAAATCCTCCACTGGGTTTAAAGCCAACAGAATGACCAGACTCTTTTTCTATCTCTTTATAGAGACCAATCGTGTAAGCCATCATCCTAGAAATATTTGGATCAGATGAAATTACATGAACATTTCCTGCTGCATGCCAAGATGAACCGGAAGTAAGCTCATTTCTTTCAAGCAAGATACAATCCTTTAATCCAAATTTAGATAAATGATAAAGAATAGAGCACCCTACTACACCACCTCCTATGATTACTACCTTCGCATGCTTTTCCATTAGTATTTAATTTCCTTATTCACTTTTTTTAGAGATTTATCTGTGCCGTGATGGAAATGTTTGCTCATGTCTGGCATATATTTCATTGAAATTGGTTTCTTTCCGATTGCAACTGACATTTCTCTGACATGATGAGCTTCGGCACCACAACATATACCAATAAAATTTATTTTATTTTCTACACATTCTTTTGCGAACTCTGCCATTTCAAATCTGTTACAAAACAAATTATCTAAAGCTACTGGGAATGCATTTCCACCTGGAATACAGTCGCAACCATGATCAGTGATATTTAAGAAACCAGGCTCTTCCTCTGTCGTTCTGTAAGGTACTGGAAGTCCAGCAACATGACATGAAACTTTTTCTCTAACCTTTTTTAATAATTTCATTGTCATTTCAGGTCCTCGATAACAATTTAAACCAACTACATCTGCACCTAAATCTTCCATCATTTTGCACGCATCATCAGCAGTATGACCTTCTCTAGTTTTATCCCCTCTAGGAATTGCAAAATTACAAACAGCAATAAGTCCTGCATCCTTAATTGCTTTTAATGCTATTTTCATTTCTTCTGTCCAATTTATTGTTTCTGCTATTACAAAATCAACACCAGCCTCTTTTGCCCAAGCTACTTGTTCTTCATACATTTGTTGACATTGTTTGTGAGTATTAGGATCCCCTGGATCAAATACATTTGTATTAGCCACGTCTCCGCAAACCATAAGATCTAAATCTTTAAACTCAGCAGCAGCATCTTTTGCAATTTTAAGAGCACCTTTTTGCATTGGTTCTAACAAATGTTCTTTACCAATTATTCTAAGCTTTTCTCTATGACCGTAATAAGTAAATGCTTGAACAACATCAGATCCCGCTCTAATAAATTCTCTATGTAACTGAGTTACTACTTCCGGATGTTCTAAAACTACTTCTGGAACAAATGGACCTGCTGATAAATATCCTCTTCTTTCCATTGCAAAAAGATATCCTTCAGCACACATTATTGGGCCCTCATTTAATCTAGTAATAAGATCTTTTTTCATAATTTATCCTTTCATTTCACTATGTTGTTTGCAACCCATTTATGGAAATGATGGGTGGGATTATCCATCACAGGTGAAAAATTTCCCCCATTATAAGATGGTGACTTTCTGCCATCCTGCATTCCCTCAATTATATTTAAATCTTCACTTTGAACTCCTTTCCAAAGTTCAAAGTTTTGTTTTCTAAGCGATTTAAATTTTTTCGAATTTGCCGCTTCGTTACCAGCATAAAAAATTTCCATATGTTCTTTTGTATATTCATTATTTACTGGTTCTAGCCAGTAGGCGTAAAAATGATCTTTATGAATCCCAAGCATTACATTTGGGAAAAGAGCAACGTATTCTGCAATATGTTCTTGATCTTTTGGCCAGTTTGGGAAAGTTGGAAATTTTAAACTACTTTTAAATCTTGGGTTATAAACCATAGTTCCTTGACCAGCAAAACGATTTGGTAATCCTTGAATATGATAATGATCATCAATTTTTGAGTAAGAGTTTAATCCAGGATGAACCCAGGGTAGATGATAACTTTCACAATAATTTTCTATTGCAAATTTCCAATTACATTTAGCATTTAAATTAAAATAACCATAATCTTTTGAATAAACAATTAAGTCCCTATCTTTTACCGGCCAGAATTTGTTCCATCTATCACTTAAAGGTTTAATATATTTTTCAAAATCAATTTCATTATTATTTACATTAACAAAAATTAAATCTAACCAAACATGAGATCTTACTTCCTTAAGTCCACTTTTTGATTTGATAAATTTATTACAATTATGTTTATTCATTCCACCAATATGAGGTGTGGCTATTAACTTTCCGCTCAAATCATAGGACCAAGAGTGATAAGGACATCTAATTACATTTTTAATTTTACATTTTTCTTGAAGAATTTTGTATCCTCTATGACTACAAACATTATGAAAAACTTTTATTTTTTTACTTTTATCTCTTAAAATAATTAATGGAATTCCTAAAAGATCAAATGGTTTTGCGTCTCCAACATTAGGAATTGAACTCCCAACACCAATTACAACCCATTTATTTTCAAATATTTTTTTTCTTTCAACCGATAAATAATCATTATTTGTATAGCACTCATTAGGTAGACCATGAGCTTTATCAATATTTTTATTTACAATTTTTATTTTTTTTAAATCGAGTATTTGAGATAACTTTTTCATTTCAACTTTTATTAAACCTCCTTGTTTAAGTTGGAATTAATTAAAGCTAAATTTTTACGATTCTCTGATTATGATTTGTTGAAATACAGTTTTACAATTTAAAATGTAAACAAATTCTTTGAAAAAAAAATTTGCAGAAAATTTCATGATTAAACCTTATCTCTTAATAAATGGTATTTAAAGACAATTTGACTTCAACTAAAAGTTGAAAAATATTTGCAATCTTTTCATCGATATGTTGTAGTGTTAAATCGAAAATTAACTAACGGAGATATAATGAAAAAATTAAAAACAATTCTATTTTCTGCGCTTTTAGCATTCGGCGTGACTTCTTTCGCAAATGCTTGTGGAAAATTAGTTATAGCCGAACAAAACTGGGCATCTGCCGAGTTAATGGCAAACGTTGATAAAATCATTCTCGAAGAAGGATATGGATGTGACGTAGAATTAGTACCTGGTGCTACTATGCCTACATTTACTTCAATGAATGATAAAGGAACACCTGACATGAACCCTGAGCAATGGGCGAATGCGGTTTATACTCCTTTAAAAAAAGCGGTAAGTGAAAAAAGATTAATTATTGCAAATAAAGCCCCAATTACAGGTCTTGGAGAAGGTTGGTGGTTAAATCCAGCAGCTTTAGAAAAACATCCAGAACTTAAAGGAATGACAGCTGTTCAAATTTTAGAACGTCCAGATTTGTTTCCAGATAAAGAGGACCCATCAAAAGGTGCTTTCATGGGATGTCCAGCAGGTTGGGGATGTCAATTAGCTAATGCAAATTTGTACAGAGCATTTGAAATGGAAAAAAAAGGTTGGAAGCTTATTGATCCAGGTTCAGCTGCAGGTTTAGATGGTTCAATTGCTAAAGCGTCAGATTCTGGTGAGCCGTGGTTTGGATATTATTGGAACCCTACATCAATGGTTGGAAAATATAATTTACAGCCAGTTGATTTTGGTGTTCCTTTTGCAGGCAGAGATAATTGGGACAATTGTATCACTCTTGCAGAACAAGATTGTGCAAATCCAAAGCCAACAGCTTGGACAAAATCTGAAGTTAACTCAATTGTAAGTGCTAACTTTGCTAAAACTGGTGGAAAAGATGTGCTAAAATATGTTGAAAGCAGAACTTTTCCAGGCACAGTAATGAATGGAATGTTAGTTTACATGGCTGACAACCAAGCAAAAGGTTCTGATGCTGCTGTTGAGTTTTTAATAAAGCATGAAGATATTTGGACTAAGTGGGTATCTTCAGATGCTGCAAAAAAAATCAAAAAAAGTTTATAATTAACTTTTAATTACGAGCCTATATTAAATAGGCTCGTAAAATTTAATATTTATGGAATTTTTTACTGAATTTCCAGAAATGGGAAGAAGATCCCAAATGGAGCTAAGAAAAGGTATCGACTTAGCTTTTAGAAATTTTTCAAAAGAATATGGAGACAGCATAGAGGCATTTTTTGATCCATTATTATTTTTTTTAGTATCATTAGAAAAATTATTATTATCCACTCCATGGATAATTATTATTGGAATAATTTGTGGATTAGCCTGGTTAGGTTCAAAAAGTTGGAAATTAGTTACAGGAAGTGCAATTGCTTTTTTATTAATTGGTTATTTTGGAATGTGGGAAGATTGTATGGCAACAGTGGCTATTATTACTGTATGCACAATCATTTGTATTGTTATTGGCATCCCAATAGGAATTGTAATGGCTAGATCTTATAGAGCTGAAAAAGCAATACTTCCTGTATTGGATATGATGCAAACAATTCCTAGTTTTGTTTATTTGATCCCAATCTTGATGTTGTTAGGAATTGGAAAAGTCCCAGGATTAATTGCTGTTTGTGTTTATGCAGTTCCTCCAATTATTAGATTAACTAATTTAGGTATTAGAGAAGTAGATAAAGAGACTTTAGAGGCTAGTGAAGCTTTTGGAGCAACTACAACTCAAAAATTAAGATCTGTTCAAATTCCGCTAGCTTTACCCACTGTTTTTGCTGGTGTAAACCAAACCATAATGATGGCTTTAGCTATGGTGGTTATTGCTTCTATGATAGGCGTAAAAGGTCTAGGCGTGCCAATATTAAGAGCTGTTTCTAACCAATATTTGGCTCTTGGTATGATGAATGGATTAGCAATAGTTGCTCTCGCAATTGTCTTTGATAGAGTCACTCAAGAATATGGAAGAAGGATCCAAAAGCATAGAGGCCAGATAAAATAATTGATTATTTGTTGCATCGAATTTTCTAGACTCATATTTCAAAATAAATAAAGATCTCCCCTATGAATTTTTCATTGGAAATAGGACCTAAAACAGAGGTTGATACAGTTCCAGCATTGTCTGATGTTTATATTACAATGCTACCTGGAGGTGATTACAGAGAAACTGCTGATAAAGCAGTAGAGCTTGTAAAAAAAGGATTTAATCCTGTACCTCATTTTCCTGCTAGATCAATGCATGATGAAAAAGAACTTAAAGATTATGTTTCTAGATGCAAAGATGGAGGAGTAAAGCAAGCCTTAATTATTGGAGGTGGAAGAGAACCGGCAGGTAAGTTTGATAGTTCCTTTCAACTTTTAGAGACAGGTTATTTTGAAAAAATGAAAATAGGAATTGCTGGACATCCCGAGGGGAGTCCTGATATATCCGACTCAGATTTAGAAAAAGCTATGATAGATAAAAAGCCTTACGCTGATTATATTGTAACACAGTGGTTACTTGATCCTCAGCCTATTATAGATTTTATTTCTAAGCAAAGCGTACCAGTGCATGTGGGAATTACTGGGCCATTAAAAATATCTAGCCTAATTAAATTTGCTAATATTGTTGGGGCAAAAAATTCCTTAAACTTTCTTAAATCTAATTTTAGTAAGGCATTGGATTTATTGAAACCTAAAGACCCTAATGATTTAATTGGGAAAGTTAAATCGCACACTGATAACTTCCACATTTATACATTCGGCGGCTTGAAGGAAACTAACAAGTGGTTGAAGGAGAATAGTTATGTCTAAAGAATTTGACTATACTAAAGTACAACATGTTACTTCTGTTGATCAATCTGATAGAGAAGTACCATACAATTTAAGACAAAGTGGGCCAACTAAAGTTGAATTATTAATTTCAACAAGGGTAAGAAAGTCACCTTATTGGCATTTATCAATGCAGGCAGGTTGTTGGAGAGCAACTGTATACAATCGAATTTATCACCCAAGAGGCTATGTAAAACCTGAAGATGGTGGAGCAATGGTTGAATACGATGCTATCGTAAACCATGTAACAATGTGGAACGTTGCTGTTGAAAGACAAATAAGAGTTAAAGGTCCTGATGCAGAAAAGTTTACTGACTACGTTATAACTAGAGATGCAACAAAAATTTCTCCTATGAGAGCAAGATACGTAATCTTATGTAATGCTTATGGAGGTGTTTTAAATGATCCTATTCTTTTAAGAATTTCAAAAGATGAATTTTGGTTTTCATTATCAGACTCTGATATAGGAATGTATTTACAAGGTGTAAATGCAGATGGAAGATTTAACTGTACAATTGAGGAAATTGATGCATGTCCAGTACAAATTCAAGGTCCTAAATCAAAAGCTTTAATGAAAGATCTTTGTGGAGATCAAGTTGATTTTGATAATATGCCTTTCTATGGATTAGCAGAAGCAAAAATTGGTGGAAGAAGTTGTGTAATTTCTCAATCTGGTTTTTCAGGAGAAGCTGGTTATGAAATATATTTAAGAAATGCAACTTTATATGCTGAAGATATGTGGAATGCAGTATTGGATGCAGGAAAAAAACATAACTTAATGGTTATTGCGCCTGCACACCACAGAAGAATACAAGCCGGTATTCTTTCTTGGGGGCAAGACATGGATCAACAACATAATCCGTTTCAATGCAATTTAGGTTATCAAGTTTCATTATCTGGTAAAGGTGAATGGAATAAAAAAGCTGACTATGTTGGTAAAGCTGCTTTAGAAAAAATGAAAGCAGACATAAAAGCTGGTCAAAAACCTTACAAACTTCAATTAGTTGGGATGGAATTAGGTGGTAAGCCTATTGACGATTATGCGCCAGACTTTTGGTTAGTATCACCAGAAAGTGGCGGAGATCCAGTCGGATTTATTACTTCTCCATGGTGGCATCCGGAAAAGAAAACTAATATTGCTATGGGTTACGTTCCATTTGATGGAACTTTAAACCCTAATGGATTTCCAAAAGGTAAAGTTGGAACTAAGTTTAAAGTTCATCTTCCAGAAAAATACCTGGACACTCCAGGAACACCTGTAGATGCTGTGGTTGTGGATATTCCATTCAAAGAGTCTTTCAACGCAAATACAAGAGAAGTTGTAAAAGGCTAAAATTTACTATAGGGGAGCTAATTTCAGCTCCCCTTTTCAATTCTAATGACCAAAAGTTTTCTAATAGCAGTTTGCATTATCATTGCTATTGCTTTAATAATATTTCCATTAATTGTTTCTTATAAGGCTCAAAAAAATAAAAATAAAAAAAATTAATGTTTGCTGAATTTTTAAATATAATTTTTAAGTCAATAAAATTAGACAAAACTCTTTATTCGGATAATAAAAATTTTGGAGAAGCATCAATATACTTTGCTGGTATTATAATGATCCTAGATGGTATCGCTGGAGCAGTAGCAGCTAATACCATTATTAAAACAGCCATTGCAATGTCTGGTCTTACTGCAATAGTTACTTGGCTAATATGGGCTATTTTTATTTTTGTAATTGGAGTTAAATTATTTCCTGATAAGCAAACCAAAGTTTCATTCAAAAAAGTTTTAACATCTGTTGGATTTGCACATGCCCCTGGTTTATTAAGATTTTTTGCGGTCACACCAGATTTAATGATACCAATAATTTTTCTTACTCAGTTCTGGATTTTTGCAGGTTTAATAATTTCAACTAAACAAATATTGAGTTTAAAATCTAATTTTAAATCTTTTGGGATTGTACTTTTATCCTTTTTAATTATTGCATTTTTATCTATCTCATTTGTGATGAGTAGAATGAATATGCTTCCAGTAAGTCAAATCAGTTAAAGTGGAAATATAGTCTTAGATACTCTACAAGATTTACATAATTTAAACCCAGTAAGAATTAAATTTTGAGTGACACTCTCATCTTCCTCTTTACATTCATCACAAATATTGTTTAATTCTTTAGTATCTACCTCTAGATTTTTTTCATCAATTTTATCAATCATTATCTGTCAAACCAGCACCTGCCGCACCCTCTTTTAAACTGTCGCTCTCTTCAACAAAAGTTTCTTCGGATAACTTGTATAAATTATTCCATTCACCGTCAGTAAAGTTATCTTCATTTTCAAGTAGATTAACCTCAATTGTATTCCCTATCTTTGGAAATTCTTGATCGATAAAATTTGAAAAAATATTTACATTTAGATTTAGTAAAATTTTTTTTTCATCTATTTTTACATTAATTTTTTTTCCAATAATTTCTGATGAACGACTTATGAAGGAAATAAAAATTATTGGATAAGCAACATTTTTAAACTCAATTTTTTTTAATTTTTCTAAAACATTTATTTGATCTAAAAAACTAACACCTAAAGTAATTGGACAGTAAGGATTATTCGATGATGAGTTGTTTTCACTAATTAAATTTAAATTTTCAAATTTACTTTTATTTTTTTGATTAAAATATTCATTTAGGTGCTTAATACCCGGTAAACTAAATAGCTCTAACAATCTTATACTTTTTCCTGTTTCCTCGGAAACTCCCCAAGAATATCCTGCTGCCTTTGAAGCTCTTTTAACAGTAGTTTCAATTTCACTCAATGATTTCATTAATAAATATTGGTTTTATATACCCACTGCTCATCATAACTTTTTAACTCATTTGGAAGTGGGGCTCCTTGGAACATACAAATTCTTAACCATTTGTCAGATCGTGGATCAAATTTTAATGCCCCAAAAAAAGATAATTTTAGTCTGAGCATATCAATTGGCATTAAATCTTTACCAATTGTATTATCTTGTATTTCTGAATAAGGAAATTTTTCTACAATGAATGCCCTCCTCACGACATGTCTTAATTCAGAATTTGATGTTAAAAACTCAGCAATAGTTAAACTATTTTTTGAGACTAATATTTTGTCATAAAGTTTTTTTATATCTCTTGCTATTGCTAAAGGCTGTTCTAGTTCTGATCCATGCTCCTCAAAACGATCAGCTAATCTAGGTTCCTCTTTATTTTTTGAAATAAACCAAAAGTTTTTGTTATTTTCTTTTTCTTCAAAATTAATATCTAAAATGTTTGGATACTTTGCTTCTATGATATTACGCAATTCTTCAACTTTTCTATAAGTTGGAATATTAAAATATTTTTCTTCATCTGAGCTCATTTCTTTTACCAAAGGATTTACAATATTATTATAAGGTTCCATCATTATTGAAACAATATACTCAATGCATTCCTCGCATGTATTATCCTCTAACCATTGATATATTTTGTTAAAAGGATATTCGATCTCAAAATTAAAATCTTTGTTTATAAAGTTTAAAAATTTTTCAACATCTTTTAGTAATGATGTGATTTTTGTTTGCTGATATTCACTATCAGTATTCCAGCTTGTAATATTCTTTAAAGATTTTTTTACACAATCTATAAACAAATCACTATCTTGACTTTCTACATCTTTAATTTCTCTAATTTTCTTAAGTGCTTTTTCTCTACTTAAAATCCAATTATTTAGTAAAGTTGGGTGATTGACTATAAATGGAGCCATACCTAGGCCTGTGGAATTACCTATTCCCAAGTTTTTACTAATATTATCATCTAACTTAACGGCTATTTTTGGATTTTTATGATAAGCAACATGATTAACTTGATCAAAAGTAAATTGTCTTACCAAATAAACCAACATCATTTCTAATCTGAATGGACCATTAATTTCTTCACGATTTTTAATTCTAAATCGATCTGCAAGACCAAATTTGCCTGAGCCATATACTGCCGTAGTCCTATATAAATAGCCTACTTTTGATAATAAGTTTAAATCTGGCTGCTGACCTTTGCTCAAACTTTCAACTACGTGATTATAAATTCTTACTGATTTGTTTGCTCTCGATAAAGTTAATTCTTTATAAGAAAGTCTACCAACTTCTTGTTTTGGAACTTCATTTTTTAATCTTTCAATATCTTTTTTTGTAGGAACCCCATCATGCAATGTAAAAGCTGCGTCCCATTTTGTAGCAATAACTCTATCAGATCTTTCTTCATCATTAATTTCATTTGCAAAACAAACTAAAGAATAAACTCTTTTATTTTTTTTAAATGAATAAACCGCTTCTCCAAAACCATTTTCATTTAAATTAAATAAATCTCTTTTATATTCCCACTCTTTAAATTCATTAAGAAAACTTCTTAAAAAAGATAATTTTGATTGATGAAAAGATCCTAACCTTGATAATTTCATTATCTTATTTGGGTCTCTTAATTCAACTTTCATAATTAAATTGATTTATAAAAATTGTACCAGTTATTTCCAAGTATTCCATGTGTCTCGGTATCTGAAAAACCTGCTTTTTTAAGACCTTTTTCAATATTTAAAAACCCTCTTGCATCAAGAAACCAATCTGGTTGTTTTGGAAAACCTGGTTTATTTTTTGAACCTTCACCAAAATTTTTACTTTTAGACCAAGAACCATTTCTCATCCATTCAACAACAGTATCTGGATGATCTAAACACAGATCTGATCCTATTCCTATTTTTTTTACATCCATTATTTCAGCAGTTTTTGCCACCATTTCACAAAAGCTATCTAGAGTACAATTTGTATTATCTTTTAAGTGATGAGGGTATAATGATAAACCCAACATACCACCACTATCACTCAAATTTTTTAATAAATCTGAGGATTTGTTTCTTTTCGCTGGATGCCAAAAGGAAGGATTAGCATGAGTAATTGCTATTGGTTTTTCGCTTAACTCAATTGCATCTAGAGTGCTTTTTTCTGCAGAATGTGACATGTCAACCACCAGGCCAACTCTATTCATTTCTCTTATGACCTCACGCCCAAAATTTGTAACTCCGCTATCTACTTTTTCATAACAACCTGTTGCTAGCAAAGATTGGTTATTATAAGTAAGTTGCATAAATCTACATCCTAATTCATGAACCTTTTCAACTAACTTTATATCATCTTCAATTGGCGAACAATTTTGAAAACCAAAGAATATTGCAGTTTTATTTTCTTTATTAGCTTTATCAATATCGTGAAAATCCTTACCAGGAAAAATTAAATCAGAGTTTTCATGAAATAATTTTTCCCATTTTTTTATTTCAAGTTGTAATTCATCAAAATCTTCATGGTAGACAATGGTAACATGGACAGCATCTAATCCAGCAGATCTATTGATCTCAAAGATTTTCCTAGACCAATTACAATATTGAAGATTATCGATTTTATAATTCATAGTATGCTCAACTCTAATCAATATGCATTTTAAATACTATTAATTTTATTGAAATTTTAAGTTAATTTTGAAATAAACAGGTTGATCAATTTTCATGAAAAAAAATAATAAAGTAAAAGTTTCAATCATAATGGGAAGTCAATCTGACTATAAAGTAATGAAACTGGCCGAAAAAACCCTAAAAAAAATTGGAGTTTCATTTGAAACAAAAATTATATCTGCTCACAGAACGCCACAAAGAATGTATGAATATGCTGCAAAAGTTGAGCAAAATAATATAGGAGTAATAATTGCAGGTGCTGGAGGATCTGCTCATCTTCCAGGTATGATATCGGCGCTTACACATGTGCCAGTACTTGGTGTTCCTGTTGAAAGTAAAAAACTTAAAGGTTTAGATAGTTTGTTATCAATTGCACAAATGCCTAAAGGAATTCCTGTAGGAACGCTTGCTATAGGAGAGGATGGCGCTATTAATGCTGCTTTATTAGCTGCAGCAATAATTGCTAATGATAATTCAAATGTCCGAAAAAAACTTAAAACTTTTAGAACAACACAAACTAAATCAGTAAAGAATTCTCCAAAATAAAATGTCTGAAATTACCCTTGGTATTATTGGAGGCGGTCAACTTGGAAGTATGCTTGCAATAGCAGCTAAAAAATTAAATGTTAAAACTGTAGTTTTTTGTGATGACATAGATGCGCCAGCACAAAATTTTTGCAATCAATTTGTTACTGGAAGTTATGATGATAAAGAAAAGATATCAGAATTTATAAATCTGGTAGATTTAGTCACTTATGAATTTGAAAATATTCCATTTGAAACATTAAATGAAATTAATAAATTTAAACCTGTTTTGCCAAAGCCTTCAGTTAACAGATTAATTCAACATCGGTTAGCTGAAAAAGATTTTGTTAATAAATTAAATATTAGAACAACTAGATATGTTTCAATTGAAAAAAAATCTGACATAGATGCCTTAGAGGATTTTTTACCTGGAATATTAAAAACAACAACGCTTGGCTATGATGGTAAGGGTCAATATCCAATTAAATCAGGTGATGAACTTAATTCATTGAATATTGATTTTTCAAAAGGATACATTCTTGAAAAACTTGTTAAACTAAAAAAAGAAATTTCAATTATCATTACGAGATTTAGTAACAATAAATATGAAATATATGAACCAATTGAAAATACACATGAAGATCAAATTTTAAAATATTCAAAAATTCCTGCAGAAATTAATGAAAAGATTTTTAATCAATCTAAAGATTGGTCAATGCTAATAGCTGAAGAACTAAAATATGTTGGAACTTTATGTGTAGAGTTTTTTATTGATAGAAATGATAATCTTTATGTTAATGAGATCGCACCTAGAGTACATAACTCAGGACATTTAACAATAAATGCTTTTAATGTGAGTCAATTTGAAAATCATATAAGAGCTGTGTGTGGTTTAGAACAAATTCCTTTAAAAAAATTATCTAATGCTAAAATGATGAATTTGCTTGGTGATCAAATTACACATTACAGAAATATACAAAAGTTTAATGATAATGAATTTTTCTTTGATTATTTAAAAAAAGATATAAAAGAAAAAAGAAAAATGGGGCATATCACAACTTTAGTATAAATGTTAAAATCAATAGAAGGCAATTTTGATAATCCAGAAGTTAATGAGCTTCTTACTAAACATTTTGTTGAACTAAGAGCTGCATCCCCAGAAGGAAGCGCTCATGTCCTAGATATCCCAGGTTTAAAAGTACCATCAATTAAATTTTGGAGTTTGTGGGATAAAGAAAAACTGATCGGTTGTGGTGCTTTAAAATTTTTAGATAAAGAACATGGGGAATTTAAGTCGATAAGAATTCACGACAATTTTAGAAAGCTAGGACAAGGGATTAATGTAATTAATCATTTAATTAATGAAGCTAAAAAGCTTAAAATAAAAAGATTAAGTATAGAAACGGGAGCAGGTGATTTTTTTATACCAGCAAGAAAACTTTTCAAAAAAACTGGTTTCACAGTATGCGAACCTTTTGCACACTATAAAGAAGACATCAATTCTGTTTATTTAACTATGCTTATTGACAATATTTAAAAAATTATTTTTTAATTATTGATCTATTTTGTTGACAAAACCCAATAAAATCTAAACAAAGCCAATATTACTTAATTATAAGTAATATTTAAACATAACAAAAAGTAAGAAGATAAATATGAGTCTACAAGGTAAAGTAAAATGGTTTAATCCAACCAAAGGTTTTGGATTTATCGAACAAGATGATAAAGATCAAAAAGACGTGTTCGTCCATATTTCAGCAGTAAGAGATGCTGGTATGAACGGTTTAGATGAGGGTCAAGCTTTGACTTTCGATGTTGAAGATGGTCCTAAAGGTCCTTCAGCGGTTAACTTAAAAACTGCATAATTTCACACTTCCTATTGGCTGAAAAATTTAATTTAGAATAACTATTTGAATATTCAGCCAATACCTCATTTAATAACAACCTTTAAACACAATTATTAATTATAGAATTAAGTTAAAAAATTAATAAATTAATCAAAATTATGATTGGAATTTTAGGAGGAATGGGAACTCAAGCTGGTCTTGATTTTTGTAATAAGCTTGCTGTTCTGAATAGAGGAAAAATTGATCAAGAGTATCCATTGTTTTTACTATATAATAAATCAAATATTCCTGGCCGACCTGAATCTATTGGCTCTCATACTAAAAATCTTTCAAACAAGTCTACAAATAAAAAAAGTAAAGAAAAATATAACAAAGTTTTAAAGAGTTTGCTTACAGGTTGTAAGCTTCTAGAAAAAAATAAATGTAAATTTATAGTCATTCCTTGCAACACAGCTCATTATTGGTTCGATGATTTAAAGAATAAAATTAATATTCCAATAATCAGTATGCCAAAAGAAGTTTTTAAATTTACAAAAAAAAAATGTAAGAAAAACTCCAAAGTTGGTCTCTTAGCAACTGAGGGTACTCTTAAAACTGGAGTTTATAAAAAATTTTTTGAAAAGGATTATCAATTAATAGAACCATCTCAAAAATTACAAAAATTGTCAGTCAATAAAGCTATTAAATTAGTTAAAATGGGTAATGTAAAAGCAGCAGCAAAAGCTATCAAACCTGCAATTAATTCCTTAATTAAAATGAGATGTAAAAAAATAATATTAGGTTGTACAGAGCTACCTATTGCAATTTTTGCATTTAAATCATTTAAGAATGTTAAATCCTCAAAAATTTTCTTAGATCCTAATTTAATTTTAGCTCATTCAGCTATGATTAAGCATAAAAATTAACTTATGACTGCCAAGAGTGAAAAACCTTATGTGTTAAGAGCTGCTGAATTTGTTTATTTAAATATAATAAAAATTAAAAAACAAAATCCTGAAATAAATAATATACAAGCATTTGAAATTTTTATGACTACTAAAGAATATGAAATTTTAAGTTCTGGAGAATTTCATAATAAATGGTTTTTAGAACTTAAGAATAATAAATTTATTGATTCTATTACCAAAAAAAAAATAAATGAAGAAACTTTAAGACTTTTGGGGCTCCAAAAAGATTCTATGGTTAAATTTTTAATGAAAATACCTAAGCTTTATTATACAAAAAGTCATTTTCCACTAGAAATTTCACAAAGAGCTTTTGATCATTTATGGAGAGTTTGTGAAAGCTATGAAATGTGGTGCAGAGAAACCAAACAGGAAAATCTCATACATCTTAATATTATTGAGTAGTATTATTTAAATTAATAATTGATCTAGTAATACGTATTCTTTTTTTAACTAATTTTCTTAATTCTTGTTCCTCAAGTTTTTTTCGCGTTATATTTATTCTTTTTTCAACAAGATTTCTTAATTCTTCATTAAATTCCTTTTTATTTTTTTTCTTATCTAATTCTTCTTTAACTATAGTTAAAGAATTTTTACCAGTTTTCTTTTTTATGCTTTGATCAATTATTAATTGGGCAGTTGCTTTATAGACGTTACCAGAAGTAAAAACTGTAAGGCCAGGACCAAGAATTGAGACAAAAGGTGTAAAACCAGTTAAAAACAGAAATGATACTAAAACGGTAAAAATTTTAAACAATCTAGAATTCATAAACAAAATCTAAGTGATTTGGTAAATTATATCTATAGTTAATTAGTTCATTTTAGGCTTTGATTTATTTGATTTTATTAAATTTATTTGGTTATTAAATGTTATGCTAAGAATATTTCCTTTCATATTTGTTCTTCTGTGGTCTTCAGCCTTCATAACAACTAAACCCATCATAGATAATAGTGATCCATTTGCTGCACTAGCTTTTAGATTTGCTTTAGTTGCTTTTGGTTTTTTTTTATTTTCTATTTATTCAAAACAAAAAATATTAGTTAGTAAAAAAAACTTTTTTGAATCTTTTTTTAGTGGAGTTCTTTTTCATGGTTTTTATCTAGGAGGTGTCTTTTATTCCATTTCAATAGGTATGCCTACAGGGATTGCGGCATTAATAGTAACTCTCCAACCAGTTCTTACAAATGCATTAAGTGGTCCAATCTTGAATGAAAAAGTGTCTACAAAACAATGGATAGGTGTTTTGTTGGGATTTGTTGGTGCAGGGCTTGTATTAGGTTTTGATATTGGTTCTAAAATACCTGCAGCAGGATTGATCGCAACAATAATAGCGTTATTAGCAATTACATTTTCAACTTTATGGCAAAAAAAATTGAGTAACAACTTGCCTTTGTTCACAAGTAATATGAATCAAGCTCTTGGTGGCTGTTTATTTCATTTGTTAATAATAATCTTTTTTGTTGATCCATATATTGATTTCTCACAAACATTTATTATTGCAATGAGTCATCAAATATTTTTAGTATCATTCGGTGCATTTACTATCTTAATGTATTTAATAAAACACAATTCAGCTAGCAAAACTGTTTCCATATTTTTTTTAATCCCTGCTACATCTGCTTTTATGGCATGGCTTTTCTTAAATGAAAGTTTATCTAACTTAGACTTAATTGGATTTCTAATAACTTCTATAGGTGTTTATATTGCAACAAGAGATTGAAAATTAAACTTATAAAGCCTCAAAACCAAACTCTAGAGATGCATCTGTAATAGAATGATATAAAGATTCTCCAAAACTTCTTAGAGCAAATAACCTCACTTTATTTGGATTTTCACCCAACCTATCAACAGTAAAAGCTATTCCATTATAAGTTGAGTTAATTGAATTATTTTTATCTAATGTATCAAAGTTAAAAGGGCATCCCTTTTTTAAAACTTCTAACGTATCATTACCTTCAATTTCAATAATAGCTCTTGAATGTGATAAATCTGTTACAGCAAAGTCTGTATATTTAAATTTATCTGCTAAATCTTTTATTAAATCTTTTTTTGTTGAAACTAAAAACCAGTTTTTTGGTCCATTCCACAAAATCCTTGTAAGGTCATTAAATACTACAGTTAAAGGTTCGTTTTTAAATTTTAAACCATCAATATCAATACCCTCAAATGAAACTGAAGAATTTTTGTACTGAACTATTTGAACAATTAATAAATTTTTGATTTCAGATATTTTAAGTATTTCATTTTTATTTTTACCTTCATAATCTCCGAATTGACCTTTTGTATGAACATTTGATAAAGCTGAAATTAATATCATGATCTAACTCTTTCACCTTTTGGGTCTACATAATGTGATGAAACTATCTCAACTGGTATTACTTTGTTTTTAAGTGGCGACATCGCAAAAAGCTTTTGACCGATCATATTTTTTCCATCTTTCAAAATTGCCAAAGAAAAAGGATTATCATATTCAACACTCCAACAAGATGCAGAGATATGACCTAATTTTGGATTTGGTAACGGTGCTTTATCATCTTTAACTAAGTGAGAGCCTTCTGGTATACTTGTTTGTTTATCTAATGGAACTACGCCCACTATTCTTTGTCTATCTTCAGCTATAAATGCAGATCTTTCTAATGATCTTTTTCCAATAAAATCTTTCTTTTTACTAACAAGACCTTCTAAGGCGTTGTCAAATGGAATTGTTCTACCATCCAGTTCTGATCCAGCAACATGTCCCATTTCAATTCTAAGAGTTGATAATGCTTCTGTTCCATATGGTTGAATGTTAAATTCCTCACCAACTTCCATTATTTTTTCCCACATAAAATTTCCATAATCAGATTCAACATTTACTTCATAAGCAAGCTCTCCTGAAAATGAAATTCTAAATATTCTTGCTTTTGCACCAAATAAATCTTGCTCCATATAGCCCATAAAAGGTAAGCCTTCATTTGATACATCAGAGTTTGGAAATAATTTTTGTAATAAATCTCGAGATTTAGGTCCAGCTATAGCTGCTCCAGCCCACTGTTCTGTAGTTGAAACTACATTCACATTTAATTCAGGCCAAACTAATTGCAAATAATATTCTAAATGAGAGAGAACGTTTGCTGCCTGAGCTGTTGTCGTCGTCATATGATAATGATTTTCAGAAATTCTTGTAGTTGTTCCGTCATCCATTACAATTCCATCTTCTCTTAACATTAAACCATATCTTGCTTTACCAACTGGTAGCTTAAGCCACGCATTAGTATAAACTCTATTTAATAACTCCGCTGCATCTGGTCCTTTAATATCTATTTTACCTAATGTAGTTACATCACAAACACCTACATTTGTTCTTACATTTTTAGCCTCTCTTTTAGATGCCTCGAATAAATTTTCATTTCCTCTTTTATAATACCGAGGTCTCAACCAAACACCTGCATCAACAAAAACTGCATTATTTTTTTCATGCCATGAATGCATTGGAGATTTTCTTGTTGGTTTTGAATGTTTTCCAACCTCTCTTCCAACAATTGCTCCAATAGAAACAGGAGTGTATGGGGGTCTAAAAGTTGTATGACCTACTGCAGGAACTACTTTGTTTTCAATTTCTGATACTAGTTGCAATCCGTTTAAATTACTTGTTTTTCCTTGGTCTGTTGCCATACCTAAAGTGGTATATCTTTTAACGTGTTCAATTGATCGATATCCTTCTCTTAAAGCTATTTCTATATCAGATACTGCTACATCATTTTGGAAATCTAAAAACCTTTTATAATTTTTACCTTTCGGCAATGGAACGCACCAGAACTTATCATGTTGAGAAGATTTCTTTTCAACAACATTTGGAATAGCTATCTTATTATCATTTTCAGTAATTTTTTTTGATAATTCACTTCCTGCTGTAAATGAAGTTTTTAAAGTTTCCTCTAGTGAAAATATTCCATTAGCTGCACCTAAAGTAATTTCATTTTGTTTTGATTGTCCTGGAACAAATGCATCAATTTCTTCTTTAAACTTTGTTTTATTTCCTGATTGTGAGGCTAAATGAATAGTTGGTGTCCAAAAGCCTGAAACGCAAATACAATCACATTGTATATACTCTATTTTACCAAGTTGTTTTTTGTCTTCAGAAATGCTCGCAATATCTGCAGATTTTACTTTTTTGTATCCTTGTGCTGCAACAACAACATATGAATTTTTAATATTAATTCCTAAATTTTTTGCCTCATCAATTATTTCTGACTCAGGATTTTTTCTTGAGTCTAAAACAACTGGATCTACTCCATGCTTTTTAAATTCAATTGCTGTTTCGTATCCACTGTCATTATTTGTAAACACTAGTGGTTTTCTTCCAACTAAAACACCATATACTTTTAAATATTCTTTAGCAGCTGAAGAGAGCATAACTCCTGGTGTATCATTATTTCCAAAAACTATTGGTCTTTCAATTGATCCTGAGGAAATCAAAACTTCTTTTGCACGAATGTACCATAGTCTTTTATTAGGGTGATATTTTTTAGTTGTAGGTAAATGATCGCTAACTTTTTCCGACATAACAAGCATGTTGTGATCATAATATCCAAAAATTTGAGATCTATTTTTAACAACAACATTTGGCATTGTTTTTAGTTCTGCAATTATCCCCTCAGCCCAATCTTTTCCTGATTGATTGCCAATATTGACATCACTTGATAGTAAAGATCCGCCAAATCTTGGTTTATCTTCAGCCAGAATAACTTTGGCTCCATTTTTTGCTGCAGCATATGCGCTAGCTAATCCTGAGGGTCCTGAGCCTGCAATTAATAAATCACAATATTCATATTTATGTTCATATCTTTCTTTATCATGTTTAATTGAAGCTACACCTAAACCAGCTGCTTTTCTAATAAATGGCTCATAAATTTGATACCAAAAACTTTTAGGCCACATAAAAGTTTTGTAATAAAAGCCTGCTGGTAAAAAAATTCTCAAAAAATTATTGATTGCACCTATATCAAAATTAACACTTGGCCAACAATTAACACTTTTTGCCTCTAAACCCTCAAATAACTCCTGCTCAGTGGCTTTAATATTGGGTTCTGTTTCACCATTTCTATAAAGTTGTACAACTGCATAGGGTTCATCTACCCCAGCTCCAAAGAAACCTCTGGGTCTGTGATATTTAAAACTTCTTCCTACTAAATGAACTCCATTTGCTAATAAAGCTGAAGCTAATGTGTCACCCTCATAACCAAAGTAAGTTTTACCATTAAACTTAAAAGATAATTTTTTATCTCTATTTATTAACCCGCTATTTTCAATTCTAAAAGCTTGAGTCATTAAGCAACTTCCTCATCAGCTTTAAAAGTTCTGAAAATTTCATGGGTTGCTGTATCTCTCTCAACTTTAATCCATTGCCTACATCCAGAAATATGTTGCCATAGCTCTAAATGCTTACCTCTTAAACTTTTTCTATTATAAACAAAATTATCCCATTCTTGATCAGAAACTTCTTTATTAAGTTCTGGTCTTTTAACACTTGCATCGCCACCATATGAAAATTCATTTTGAGATCTCATTCCACAGTGTGGGCAATTTATGTAAAGCATTTAAGATATCCAGGTTTTTGTTCCTAGTCCCTTTTCATCAATTAAATGGCCTGTATTAAATCTATTTAAACTATAACCAGCGTTTAATTCGTGAACTCTATCTTGTGCAATTGTGTGTGCAAATGTCCAACCTGATGCAGGTGTAGCTTTAAATCCTCCATAACACCATCCGCAATTTAAATACAATCCTTCAATATGAGTTTTGTCAATAATTGGAGAACCGTCCATTGACATATCCATAATACCACCCCAGGTTCTCAACATTTTTAATTTGCTTAAAAATGGCATCATTGCAATCCCTTCTGTCAATACATGTTGTAGAGTTGGTAAGTTTCCTCTTTGTGCATAACTATTGTATCCATCTAAATCTCCACCCATTACCATTTCACCTTTATCTGACTGACTCACATAAAAATGACCAGCGCCAAATGTAACTACATTATCCAGAACTGGTTTAATTGGTTCAGAAACACATGCTTGAAGCAAATGAGTTTCAATTGGTAAAGTCATATTTAATTTTTCAGCTAATATATTTGTGCTTCCTGCAACACATAAACCAACTTTTTTTGCTTTGATATTTCCACGTGAAGTTCTAATGCCATTTATTTTTCCAGCTGAAACATCAAATCCAATTACTTCACAATTCTGAATAATATCTACCCCCATTGAATCTGCCTGACGAGCATAACCCCATGCAACAGCATCATGTCTTGCTGTACCTGCACTTGGTTGCATCAAACCACCAAAAATTGGAAATCTTACGTTGTCAGAAAAATCTGCCATTGGAATAATTTCTTTAACTTGCTCTCTATTTAAAAGAACTGCATCTATTCCGTTTAATCTCATAGAATTTCCTCTTCTTGCATAAGCATTCATTTGAGCATCTGAATGAGCAAGATTAATAATTCCCCTTGGAGAAAACATCACATTATAGTTTAGGTCCTGACTCATCTTTCTCCATAAATCCATTCCAAACTCACTGAATAAACCATTTTCGTCATGCATATAATTAGATCTAATAATTGTAGTGTTACGTCCTACATTTCCTCCTCCAATCCATCCTTTTTCGATTATTGCAACTTTTGTAATGTTATGTTCTTTAGCAAGATAATACGCTGTAGCTAAACCATGGCCTCCACCACCTATAATTACAACATCATATTCTTCCTTAGGTGTTGGATCTTTCCAAGCCAAATCCCAATTTTCATGGTTTGAAAAAGCGTTTTTAACAAGGTTAAATATAGAATACTTTTGCATCAATTAATTTTATAACAATCAATTTAAATAGTGCTTATTTTTTTTATATATATTTTTTAGAAGTTTCCAAATATCTCAAAAAAGGATAAGAAGTCACAGGTAAACGTTTTTAATTTAAAGGATTATTCATGAGTGATGTAAAATCAGACATTCAAATAGCTCGAGAAGCTAAGATGCAACCAATAAAAGATATTCTTTCTAAGGTTGGTGTCCCCGATGAAAATTTTGCTTTTAGTCCAATGGGTAGACATATAGCCAAAATAAATTTGGAATATTTAAATACTCTTAAAAAAGAAAATGGTAAATTAATTTTAGTTACAGCAATCACTCCCACTCCTGCTGGGGAGGGTAAAACAACAACTTCGGTTGGTTTAAATGACGGTTTAAATAAAATTGGAAAAAAATCTATTGTTTGTTTAAGAGAACCAAGTCTTGGTCCATCATTTGGAATGAAGGGTGGAGCTGCTGGTGGTGGTTATGCCCAAGTAGTACCAATGGAACAAATCAATCTTCATTTTACAGGTGACTTTCATGCTATTACATCTGCTCATAATTTATTATCTGCATTAATTGATAATCATATCTATTGGGGCAACAAACTTAAAATTGATGTTAGAAGAGTTGTTTGGAGAAGGGTAATGGATATGAATGATAGATCTTTAAGATCTATTATTGTTGATCTTGGAGGAGTAGCAAATGGTTACCCAAGGCAAGATAGTTTCGATATTACAGTTGCATCTGAACTAATGGCTATTTTTTGTTTAGCAACAGATCTAAAAGATTTGGAAAACAGAATTGGAAATATTACAATTGGTTATACTAGAGATAGGCAAGCAATTTATGCAAAAGATTTAAATGCTCAAGGTCCAATGACAGTTTTACTTAAAGAGGCAATAAGACCAAATGTAACTCAAACTTTAGAAAACAATCCTGCAATAATTCATGGTGGCCCTTTTGCAAATATTGCTCATGGATGTAATTCAGTAATTGCAACTAAAGCAGGACTTAAATTAGCTGACTATGTTGTAACAGAGGCAGGATTTGGAGCTGATTTAGGAGCTGAAAAATTTTTAGATATTAAGTGCAGAAAATCTAATTTAAAACCAGATTGCGTAGTTATTGTAGCAACAATAAGAGCACTAAAAATGCATGGAGGTGTTGCTAAAGAAGATTTAAAAAAAGAAAATGTATCAGCACTAAAAGAGGGAATGGTAAATTTACGTAGACATGTAAATAACATTAGAAAATTTGGATTACCTGTTACTGTTGCAGTAAATCATTTTATTACTGATACAGAAGATGAAATGAAAACATTGTTAGATTTTTGTGAAACTCAAGGAGTGAAAGCTTCTAAATGTACTCATTGGTCAAATGGAAGTGAGGGAACTGTTGAACTGGCTAAAAATGTTATAGAAATTTGTGAAGATAAAAAAGACACATTTAAATTTTTATATGAAGATGATCTTCCATTATTCAAAAAAATAGAAAAAATTGCGCAAGAAATTTATAGCGCCTCTGAAGTGGTAGCAGATACAAAAGTTAGACAACAATTAAAAGATTTTGAAGAAAAGGGTTATGGTAAGTTACCTGTTTGTATTGCGAAAACTCAATACAGTTTTTCAACTGATCCAAATTTAAAAGGTGCACCCACAGGTCATGTTTTACCTGTAAGAGAGGTAAGACTTTCCTCTGGTGCTGAATTTATAGTTGTTGTGTGCGGAGAAATTATGACAATGCCAGGACTTCCAAGGGTTCCTGCAGCTGACTCTATAAAATTAAATGACAAAGGTGAAATAGAAGGTTTATTCTAAATTTAAATAGTCTAACCAGTTCTCTAATTCTCTCATTCTAGAAACTTTGTCTAATTTATTATTTTCAGTTTCTATGTGTTTAATGTGGTTATTTATTTCATTTTCATCTTTAAAAGCACCTTTTTCTAAAAGTCTTTTTTTTCTAAAAATAATCAAATTAATCATTTTATTATAAGTAATCTCAGGATGATATTGAAGTCCCCATATATTGCATTTACCAACTTTAAAATTTATTCCTTGAACGTTATTTATTGAGTTTGAGGCTAATAAAATTGAATTTTCTGGCATTGTTACTACTTCGTCAAAATTAAATGCAGGTGTATTAAATTTTTTATCTTTATTTTTATAAAGTGGGTGATTTAAACCTTTTTCATTAATTTCTATATTTGATGCAATCCCTCTATGAGATCCTTTTGTCGCTTTTTTTACTTCTCCTCCTGCCGCGGTCACAGCGACCTGCATGCCCCAACAAATTGCCAGAATTTTTTTAATTTTTTTCTGACACTCTTTCATGAAATCAATTTGTCTTTTTATTTCTGGTGTGTTGTTATAAATATTTAAACTGCTTCCGCCCCAAATAAGGCCATCGTAGCTTTCAAGTGCATCAATATTCTTATCGATATTTTCATCTGAAGAAGGATTAACCACGTGGGTTTCTAATTTATCTGTGAAATACGCTAAACTATCTTTAAGGCTTTCTGTGTGTGTTTGAATACCAGCTACAGAAAAACTTTGATTTTCTTCTCGTAAGTTTCCTTCTACTATCAAAATTTTTTTCATTAAAATAATTCTCCAGAAATGCTTTTTATATATATTTCTTTTAGATCACTTTGACTTAATTTTTTGGGATTTCCTCCAGTTGATGGGTCTTTAAATGCCATTAAAGAAAGTTCATCTAAATCAATATTATTACAATCCATTACATCTGACAATTTATGTGGAATATTTAAATTTTTTCTTAATTCTAAAATCCAATTTAAAAAACTATCAAAATTTTTATTTAAATTAAGATAATCACAAATCGATATTATTTTATTTTCGATTGAAGGTTTATTAAATGTTAAAACATAAGGCATAAATATTGCGTTTGATAAGCCGTGGTGAACATTAAATTTACCGTTTACTGGGTGGCTCAATGAATGAATTGCTCCCAGTCCTTTCTGAAATGCAGTCGAGCCCATTGAAGCAGCTGAAAGTAAATCCATTCTAGCGTTAACATCTTTTCCATTTATAAATGCTTTAATTAATGAATTTTTAATTAATTTCATTCCTTCTATTGCCATACCATCAGCCATTGGATGATATCCTGGTGCACAAAACGCTTCTAAATTATGTGCAAGTGCATCCATTCCTGTTGCTGCTGTTAATCTTGGAGATAAATCTAATGTAAGTAAAGGATCTAAAATAACAATCGAAGGTAACATTTTTGGGTGAAAAATAATTTTTTTTGCACCTGTTTCTTTATTTATAATTGCAGATGCTCTACCTGTTTCAGATCCTGTTCCAGCGGTGGTTGGAACTGCAATAATTTTTGAAATTTTGGAACTATCTGCTCTTGTCCAGTAATCACCAATATCTTCGAAATCCCATAACGGTCGAGATTGATTACACATAAATGCTATAGCTTTTCCAACATCTAAACCACTTCCGCCTCCTAAAGCTATTACACCATCACAGTCGGAGGTATTATAAACTTTAACTCCTTCCTCTACATTTTCTCCAATTGGATTTCCCGTAAAATTAGAAAAGATAGCTAAATTTTCAAAACTTTTTTTTAATCTTAATATTATATTTTTTATTAAATCTAAGTTAACTAAATCCTTGTCTGTTACAAATAATGGATTTGAAATATTTAACTCTTTACAGGCTAAGAGTAAATCTTCAATTCTATTTTCTCCTATCCACATAGTGGTTGGATAATTCCACTTAATACCCATAAAAATATAATTTTATTTTTTTAAAAATTGTTAGTAAGATATATTTATAAATTTATTAATGATAGGAAAAATTCTATGTCAAAAGTAGCAATCATAGGCGCTGGTCCATGTGGACTTTCAATTTTAAGAGCATTTGAGCATTTAGAAAAAAAAGGAGAAAAAATTCCTGAAATAGTTTGCTTTGAAAAACAAGAAAGTTGGGGTGGTTTATGGAACTACAACTGGAGAACTGGTTCAGATCAATATGGAGATCCTGTGCCTAACAGTATGTACAGATACTTATGGTCTAATGGACCTAAAGAGTGTTTAGAATTTGCTGATTATTCTTTTGATGAACATTTTGGAAAACCAATTCCCTCTTTTCCTCCAAGAGAAGTGCTGCAAGATTATATTTTAGGAAGAGTGAGCAAAGGAAATATAAAAAGTAAGATTAAATTTAATACAAGAGTTACAAATACTGTTTATATAAATAATAAGTTTGAAATTAGCTACCAGGACAAAGTAAATAATAAAATTTTAAATGATACATTTGATTATGTGGTGATCTCTACGGGTCATTTTTCTGTGCCTTTTATTCCTGAATACGTGGGAATGAATTCTTTCCCGGGAAGAATAATGCACTCACATGATTTTAGAGATGCTGAGGAATTCAGAGGGAAAAATGTTATTGTTCTCGGTAGCAGTTATTCTGCTGAAGACGTGGCTCTTCAATGTAATAAGTATGGTGCTAAAAGTGTAACTATTGGATACAGGCATAACCCAATGGGATTTAAATGGCCTAAGGGTATGAAAGAAGTTCATTATTTAGATAGATTAGAGGGAAAAAAAGCAATATTTAAAGATGGAACAGAGCAAGATGCTGATGTAATTATTTTGTGTACAGGCTATCTTCATCATTTCCCATTTTTAGATGAAAGTTTAAAATTAAAAACACATAACAGATTATATCCGCCAAAACTTTACAAAGGAGTTGTTTGGCAAAATAATCATAAACTTTTATACCTAGGTATGCAGGACCAATTTCATACATTTAACATGTTTGACTGTCAGGGATGGTATGCAAGAGATGTGATAATGGGGAAAATCAAAATGCCTAGTGATGAAGAAATAGATAAAGACATAAATAAATGGGTTTCAATGGAAGAAAAATTAGAAAATCCTGATCAAATGATTGATTTTCAAACAGAATATACCAAGGAGCTTCATGATATGTCTGATTATCCTAAAATAGATTTTGAATTAATTAGAAAACATTTTAAAGAATGGGAACATCATAAAGTAGAAGACATTCTAACTTATAGAAATAAATCCTTTTCGTCTCCTGTAACTGGATCTGTTGCACCAATCCATCACACACCTTGGGAAAAAGCGATGGATGATTCAATGGAAACTTTTTTAAACAAATAAAAATTTAATAATTTATTTTTAATTTTTTATTTTTAGTAATTGCATTTAATAATGCAATCATTAGTGGGATTTTTTTCTTATTAATTTTTCTTAAAATGTAGGGTGCAATTTCATTGGCTAAATCAGCTCCTTCAATGGTATCATTTCTCATAAATTTCTTTTTTGCATTTTTAAAAGAAAATCCTTTACTTAAGTATTCTCCCATTTTACTATTTCTGCCACCTACAGCACTCACATAAAGATCTCCGATACCAGCTAAACCATATACTGTTTCTTCTCTTCCTCTAAAAAATTTAATTAAGTATTTCATTTCATCTATTGATTTTCTGAATAAAGCAGATGAGGTATTATTTCCTTGACCCGATCCAATTATCATCGAATAAATATTCTTAATAGCAGAGGAAAACTCAACACCTTTTACATCTGATGAATATTCTGTTTTGTAATAATGAGTTGAAATCATTTTTCCAATTTTTTTAGCAATACTTATATTTTTATTTGCTATTACAGTATAACTTTTTATCTTCCTTGCTAATTCTTTTGCTAAACAAGGTCCTTTTAATATTGAAATGTTTAAATTCTTTTTATTTAAATTTAATTGCTCAGACATACTAATTAATTTTTTACTTTTTTTTTGAAATTTTAAACCTTTTGTTAAAACAAGTATTAAAGTTTTTTGTTTAAGATCTTTTAGATAATTTTTTATCATGTCTATACCCACTGAGCTTACAGCAACGACTATTAAATCCCATTTATCATTCAAAAGTTCAGGACTAAATTTCTTAAGATTGAGTTTATTTGATAAGTTAATTTTTAGAGTTGGATGAAATTTTTTTTTATTTTTTAATTTTTTTAGTAAATTAAGGTTATATGGTTCAGTCAAAGTTACTTTTTGATTATTGTCAATTAAAGGAACAGAAAAAGCTGCACCCATTGCCCCTGCTCCAATTATTAAAACTTTTTTCATAAATATTATGCTAAAGTTTTTTAATTGCTTGCAGCCAACCTTGCAATAAGTGATTTCTCAATTTTTTATCAATTTTTGGTATAAATTCCTTATCTTTTCTCCATGTATTTTTAATATGATTTAATGATTTAAATTCTCCTATTTGGTAACCTGCTAACAGCGCGGCTCCAAGAGCAGTTGTTTCTAAAATTTTAGGTCGAACTACTTTTAAATTAATTATATTTGCTAAAAATTGTGAGAACCAATTATTAGCTACCATACCACCATCAATTTTAACGATTCTGGGTTTTAAACCGTCTTTATTCATTGAATAAAATAAGTCATTACTTTGATAAGCAACTGACTCAACGGTTGCTCTCACTAAAGTTTTCCAATCACTATCTCTAGTAAGTCCTGTTATTAAACCTCTTGCATCAGGTCTCCAATAAGGTGCACCTATTCCACTAAAAGCTGGAACAACATAAACTTCATTATTGCTTTTTGTTGATTTAGCTATTTTTTCAGTTTCATACGCATTTTTAATTAATTTAATTTTATCCCTTAACCATTGCACCCCTGCTCCAGCTATGAAAATAGATCCTTCAAGAGCATACGTAGTCTTATTGTTCAATCGATAACAAATTGTGGTTAATAACTTATTTTTTGAATTAATTTTTTTTGATCCAGTATTCATAATTATAAAAGCGCCTGTACCATAAGTGCTTTTAATTGATCCTTTTGCAAAACAAGCTTGTCCTACAGCAGCTGCTTGTTGATCTCCTAAAACAGCTGAAATGGGTAATTCTTTTCCTGTAATTCTCTTGTCTGTTTTTCCAAAATTATCTGCAGAATTTTTTACCCCTGGCAAGATGCTTCTTGGAATTTTTAATTTCTGTAAAATTTCATTATCCCATTTATTGTTATTGATATTAAACAACATGGTTCTACTTGCGTTGGTAGCTTCGGTTAAATGGTGTTTACCTTTAGTTAATTTCCAGATTAAGAAGGTATCTACCGTGCCAAATAATAAATTATTAGTTTTTAGTAACTTTTTTGAAACTTTAACATTATCTAAAATCCATTTTATTTTAGTGGCTGAAAAATAAGGATCTATAAATAATCCTGTTTTTTTTCTAAAAGTATTTTCATAATTTTTATTCTTTAGAGATTTACAATATTCCTGGGTTCTTCTATCTTGCCAAACGATTGCATTATAAATAGGTTTTCCAGTTTTTTTATTCCACAAAATTGTAGTTTCTCTTTGATTTGTAATTCCAATTGTAAGTATATGACCTTTTAAACTTTTTGCTTTTTTGATTACTTGTTTTAACGCTTTAAGTGTTGTCAACCAAATTTCATTTGGATTGTGCTCTACCCAACCATTTTTTGGAAAATATTGTTTAAATTCGTATTGAGATATAAATTGAATATTTCCTTTAATATCAAAAAGTACTACCCTCGAGGAAGTTGTCCCCTGGTCTATCGAGATAATAAATTTTTTCAAAATACTAATCTATGCCAAGATGTTTTTTTCTTTTTCCAACCCAAGTTCTTATTAAGTTATCAAAAATTAAACCTATAAATGCAACACAGATACCTAAAGTTAAACCAATTCCTGCACCATTTTTATCTGAAAGTGCTTTTAAAATATATTGACCAAGATCTTCTGTTCCAATGAAGGCTCCAATTATCACCATGAATAAAGCAAAAACGATTGTTTGATTTAAACCAAGCATCATGTGTGGGAATGCTAATGGAAACTCAATTTTTGTTAATCTTTGAAATTTATTTACACCAGACATTGTTGCAGCTTCATGTAAGCCGACTGGAACACTTCTTAAACCTTCAATTGTATACCTTGTTGCGGGAATTGTGGCATAAACAATTACTGCAATTAATACAGAAGTATCTGTAATCCCAAAAAGCATCATTACAGGAATTAGATAAACAAATGATGGGAATGTCTGAAATATATCACAAACACCTAGCATAAACGCAGCAGATTTTTTATTTTGAAAACATAAAGTTCCAACTGTAAATCCTATTAAACAAGAAATAACTACTCCAAAAGTTGCCATATATAATGTAACTAACGCTCTATCCCACCATGGACTTAAAGCAATAAACAAAGTCAAAGCAGCAACAACTAGGGCTGATCGAATTCCTCCAATTAAATATCCCGCCCCAACAGCTAGTACTAATGTAGCAACTGCAGGCATTCTTAAATACAAAGCTCTCATCGGCTGAAGCACATCTTGAATTAACCATGTATTGAATGCTTTAATATACACGAAGAAAGTATCAAAAATCCAATCAACTCCTTTATTCCAAAAATCTGCTGTTGATATTCCTTTGTTATGGGGAATTTCAAACAAGTAATTAAAACTGCCTTTGAAAATAAAAGTCCCAATATATGCAAGAATTATTCCAATTACGAATGAAGCTGCAAAAAATATTACGTTTTTATTTCTTTGGAAAAATGTCAGATTACCAAAATAATCTGTTTGTTTATTTGCCCAAGCTAAAGACATTTTATCAAGAAGAATTGCAATTAAACTAATACACAATCCTGCCTCTAATGCTAATCCAATATTAAGTTGGTTCAAAGCTAATAATAAATTAAATCCTAATCCTTTGGCACCAATGAAAGCAGATATAACTGCCATTGAAAAACAAACCATAATAACTTGGTTAACTCCAATTAAAATATCTCGTCTTGCTGTAGGAATTAATACCTTAAGCATTAGTTGCCAATTAGTACACCCACTCATTCTTCCTGCTTCAATAACTTCTGGTGGTATAGCTCTTAAACCCAATATTGTTAATAATATCATTGGCGGAACTGCAACAACCATTGTAATGATTACTGCAGCATGATCACCAACTCCAAATAGAACAAGTGCAGGAACTAATACAGCGTATTGTGGCATAGTCTGCATTACTAGAAGTATTGGGTACAAAGCTTTTTCAACACGTTTACTTTTATAAGCAGCAATTCCTAGACCTAAACCAAAAATAAATGATAGCGGAGCTGCAACAAGTATAAAAGAAAGAGTTTGCATTGAAGGTTTCCACTGACCAAATATAGAAATATAGATCATTGTTAAACCTGCAAACAAAGCTAATCCTTTCCCACTTAGCTTATAAGATAGAATTGCTGCTCCAGCAGCGACAATAGTCCAAGGTAAACCTGGCAACTCTAACCAAGGATAAGCATCAATAAAATCCCAGCTAGTAAATGCAACAATAGTTTCTAAACCTCCAAGTAAAATTTCTCTAATTAATTCAATTAAAAAAGTCATGAATGCAGTTAAATTTCTACTTATCTGCAAAAGTATTGGTCGAGTCTTAAACTCTTGAGTATCCTCGTTCCAAAACTCCATTGGCATCCATTCATTCATTAAGAAGAATAAAGAGTCGTTTATCCAAATAGGCAGCCAACCGAGTAACGGGGGTAATCTCCAAAATACATCAAAGGCATAATACCTAACTTCTTTACCTAAAAAAAAGTAAACACTTTGGTTTGGATCTTTAACAAATTCTGCCTGACCTCTTATAAATTTATAAGTTTCAGGAACATCAATTGCAAAACATAAAGCAAAAAATACAATTAATAAAAATAACCATTGAAATAATTTTGGATATTTTTTTAAATACTCCATATTTTAACTACCGTTTTTTCTTCCTCCAAAAACTGTATCTATTATTTTTGAAGGTTTAATTGATCCTACAATATTATTATTTGAGTCAACTACTCCTACTAATTTTTCTTGAGTAAGTATTTTTTCTGCAACATTTTCTATAATTTCATCTTTTGATACTTTTAAATCTCCTAAATCATCTTTACTTGAAGCATCCATTACATCCTCAATAATCAAAACTTTCTCTCTCGGTACCTCTTCAGTAAACTTTCTTACATATTCAGTTGCTGGATTTAGTACAATATTTGCGGGTGTGTCTAATTGTTCAATTATACCATCTTTCATAATTGCTATGCGATCAGCTAACTTTAACGCCTCATCAAAATCATGAGTAATGAACATGATGGTTTTCTGTAATTTTTCCTGAAGTCTTAAAAACTCATCTTGCATTTCTTTTCTAATCAATGGATCTAATGCAGAAAAAGGTTCATCCAAAAACCATATATCAGGCTCTACTGCTAATGACCTTGCGATACCTACCCTTTGTTGTTGTCCACCTGAAAGTTCTCTTGGGAAATAGTTTTCTCTTCCATCAAGCCCAACTAATTTTACCATCTCCATTGCTCTACTAATACTCTCTTCAGTATTGGTACCTTTTATCTGAAGTGGAAAAGCAATATTTTCAACAACTGTTTTGTGAGGTAACAAAGCAAAACTTTGAAACACCATTCCCATTTTATTTCTTCTAAGCTCAATTAATTCTTTATTGTTTAATTCAAGTAAATCTTGACCTTCTATGAAAATTTTTCCACCTGTTGCATCTGTTAGTCTTGATATACATCGAAGCAAAGTTGATTTACCCGAACCAGATAATCCCATTACTACTAACATTTCTCCTTTTGCAACTTCAAAAGAAGCGTTATTAACTCCAACTATACATCCTCTTTTCTGAAAGGTTTTTGCATCTACGTTGCCATTAGATTCTTCAAGCATTTTTTTGGCATTTTCTCCAAAAATTTTATAAACCGACTCGCATTTGATTACAGTCTCAGACATAAATTGTTTTAAAGGTATATTAAATTCTATAAAATTAAAATGTTAATAATTGTTGCCTTTCCTCATTAAAAATTTTTAATAAAATAAACTCTTGTATCAATTCCTGTGCTTAAAAAACTTAAAGCCTCTCCACTTATTGTAATACTTTCATCAACTCCTACATTATTTCCACTAACTGTAAAACCAGCAAAACATTTACTTTTTTCTTTGTCCCATTTAACGAAAGTCTCATCAATTTTATTTCCATTAATTGTATAAAGCTCATGTGCTCTAAAATTTAAAAAATTAGCTCCCATTATCGCTCTTTGAGGAATTAGCTTTGTAGCTTTACATACCTGTTCATATACTTCATCTGTTAATTTGTAGTGATCAGTTCCATCAAATGAGACCAATATACCAGAAGGTAATTTAGATATTAATTCGCTAAGTTTTTTTTCTTCAGCAATTCTTTCTTCTTCTAACTTCATTCTTTTTACTAAATCATCACCTTGTCCAAAAATTCCATTTAAAATACTAAAAGATAAAATTACTATTATAGTAATAAATATAAGACCAATAAATTGTCTCAAAGACTCAGGTAAATCTTTTATTTTATTAATATAATTTTCTTTAGACATTATTCTTGTAACTTACCGTTCTTCCAAATACCTGTTTTTTGTTTTCCATCAGACCAAGTAAATGTTCCTTGACCATTCATAAAACCATTAGCCCACTCTCCTTCGTAAGTAGAACCATCAGGAAATGTTAATGTACCTATTCCACTCCAGACACTATTTTTGAATTCTCCTTTATAAATATATCCATTTGGCCAAGTCTCTACACCTTGTCCTTGTTTTTTTGTTGAAACCCATTCTCCTTCATAAGTTGTTTTATCGGTATAAACCCACTTACCATATCCATTATCACAATTACCTTCTTTACAGCCTGTACTTCGTGCAAAGACTGATGTGCAAACTAGAAAGCTTAAAAGAAAAACAAGAATAGATCTTTTCATAAACATATTTTACACAAAATTATTTAAAAAAAAATCCCCCCCAACAATGTTGGGGGAGATTCAAAATTTTAACTTTTATCCTTATTTAGTAAAAGCTTGCCAAACTGACTTGTTATCAGCTAACCATTTTTTAGCAGCATCCTCGTGAGTCATTTTGTCAATATCAACTAAAGCGGCCATTGCACCAATTTGACTTGTAGAGAAAGACATTTTTTTGAATGCTTTCGCTGCATCAGGATGAGTTTTTGGGAAATCCTCATGAACTGCTTTTTTCAAGTATCCATCAGGAGAACCACATTTACCATCTCCACCATCTTCTGGTCTACAACCAGCTGTGTATGGAGGGAAGTCAATAAATGTAAAACCAGCACCATCTGTAAAGTTAGGCGTCCAGTTGAAGATAATTGTTCCTCTTCCTTCTTTTTCAGCTGCAGCTAATTCTGCCCAAAGTGCATCAGCACTTCCAGCAAATTTAACCCACCATAAGTCACCTAAACCTAGTGCATCAACCCTTTGTGGAATTAAGTCACCATGCCAAGTTTGTGGACCTTCCAACATTCTTCCTTTTCCATCTGGAGAGTCAGGTGTTGTAAAGTTTTTTGCACAATCTGGATTTTTTAAAGCTGTCCAATCTGGTAGACCTGGGCATAATCCTTTTTCAGCAACCCAGTTTGGATATCCCATATCCTCAAGAGTTCTTGCTTCATGATCACCCCAATCTAATAAACCACCTTTATCTAAAGCAGTAGTAAAAGATTTACCAAATGCAGATTCCCATACCTCGTGAGATATAGTTACGTCTCCAATTCTTATTGACTCATAAACTGCTTGTGAGTCAGCGTTAACGTATTTAACGTTATTACCCATACTTTCGAAAATCCCACCAATAACATAAGCCATTACAATTTGACTTGACCAGTTATGAGTTGGGATAACGATAGGCTTCTTGCTATCAGCGTTAGAAATTCCTGCAAAACTTACGACAGAAATCACTAGAGCAGATAGTAATGATATTATTTTTTTCATGTATACCCCTCTATTAATATTAATATTTAATAGTTTATGACAAAACAAATAGGTAGGTAAAGAATTATTAGTTCTAAAAAATATATATATATTTAAACAATAAAAATGATGATAAAAAATATAACAATATTTAAAAATTAAAATGTTAGGAACAAGTAAAGATATTAAATACCCTGGTTTAAATATTTTACCACCTGGAGTTGAAAGACATGTTGTTAATGGTGGTGCTCTTACTGCTTTTCAAATTTTTCCTGATGATGAGTTAGAAATTATTAATAATGATGGTAATCAAATTTGTGAAATAATTTGTTTTAACAAAGATGGTAAGTCTGATGTTGGAATTTTAAATTTAAAATCAAACAATAAAAAAAATTTCATTAGAAATATTCTTAATGGTAAAGATGAAACGATATTAGCAACAAATTATCAATTAAAAAAAAGAAACTTAAATATTTCTGACTCTAAATCTTCAATCATATTTGATCCCGATACTAAAGCGGGAGAAAGGATGAAATTTAAATCAAAAGATAAATGTTTTGCTATTTTCGCTGCACCTGGCGATGATATGGATATAACAAATCAAAATCCTCCAAGTGATTTAACGATATTTATCAAGAGATTTAAAATCATAAATGATAAAGAACTAAATGTAATACCAGATCCTGTATTTGAACCTCTGTATGAAGAAAACATAAATAAAGAAACTTCTATATCTTACCAGGTAAAAGAAGGAGATTATATTCAGGTAATTAGTCCAACTGGAAGACAGTGTTCTGATTTTGTAGCATTTGATACAAAAAAATTAGAAAAAGGTATTGAAAAGGGATTAGACTGGCAAACCACTAGAACATTTATGGGAAATACTTTTCCTGGACCTGGATTACACTCTAAATTTTATGATACAGACCATGAGCCTCTTGTTGAAGTTATAAGAGACACTGTAGGTAAACATGATACTTTTAATCTTGCATGTACATCTAAATATTATGAAGACGCAGGATATTTTGGTCATCCAAATTGTTCAGATAATTTAACTGAAAGTATGTCAAAATACGGAGTTCAGAAACAAAAAGGTTGGCATGCAATTAATTTGTTTTTTAACACCTCTGCTGGAGGATTAAATTCTGTTATTTCTGACGAGTCTTATTCAAGACCTGGTGACTATGTAATGTTTAAGGCTTTAAAAGATTTAACAATAGGAACAACTGCATGTCCAAGTGATATAGATCCTTGTAATTCATGGAATCCTACTAATATATTTGTTAGAACTTACGACAAAAATAAAGAATTTAGAAAATCATTTGGTTTTAGAATGAAAACAGACTCTGAAAATAAACTTACTAGAAATTCTGGATTTTATGAGAGAACTTCAAAATTAACCAGAAACTTTGTTGATGCTAGAGGCTTTTGGCTTCCAAATGATTATACTAAACATGGTTTGGTTAATGAATACAATGCTTGCAGAAATGATGCTGTATTAATTGATCTGTCATCACTAAGAAAATTTGAAATAATTGGTCCTGATGCTGAAGAATTAATGAACTATGCTCTTACAAGGAATATAAAAAAACTTTCTGTTGGACAGGTTGTTTATTCTGCAATGTGTTACGAAAATGGAATGGCTTAAAGAAATTGCAAAGAAAAAGAATTTTAATGCTATTGTTAAAAACTCTACCGACCAAATCAGCAATGTATCTTTGCAAGGTCCAAAAAGTAGAGAAATCCTAAAAAAAATTATCTTTACACCACCAACACAGCCTTCGATAGATGAGTTGGGTTGGTTCAGATTTACAATTTGTAGAGTAGAAGAACTTCAAGGGATACCATTAATTGTTTCAAGAACCGGTTATACAGGTGAGTTAGGTTATGAGATATGGTGTCATCCAAAACATGCACCTGAAGTTTGGGATAAATTAATGGAAGCGGGTAAAGACGATGGGCTTATTCCAGCTGGGTTTGCAGCTCTAGATAAACTTAGAATTGAGGCGGGTTTAATTTTATTTGGTGCTGAGTTTGATGGTGAACAGGATCCCTTTGAAGCTGGAATAGGT
>QCDC01000005.1 GCA_003278805.1 Pelagibacteraceae bacterium AG-349-L17
TTAGAAGATTTTAGTTTAATTTTATTATTTGCGTTAATTTCAAAAAACCAATTTTTAGGTTTTGAAATACACAAACTTGTAACATAATCTGCATTTTTTATATCAAAAAATTCTAAAGATTTATCGATATCCCTAAAGTCGCGCAAGGGTGAAGTAGGTTGCAAAATAATAATCTTTTTAATATTTTTTTTTTTTGAAATATAGTTTTTATATAAGTCATAGATTACATCTGTTATTTTTGAATTATCTAAGCATAATTTTTTACTTCTTAAATAAGGAACATAAGCTCCAAAAGACTCAGAAATTTTCTTTATTTTTTTTGAGTCTGTGGAAACAATTACTTCTGAGATAAATTTTGATTTTAGTGCATTTATTATAGAATAATAAATTAAAGGTTTTCCAAGAAAATCAATGATATTTTTATTTTTCAGTCTTTTTGAATTTTTTCTTGCGGGTATGATTGCAATCGTATCTTTCACGAGTTAATTAATTTCCTTGAAATTTTTAAATTTTCTTTAGTGCCAATATCTATCCAATTATCATTTAATTTGTAACCATAGATTTTTTTTTTATTCCTTATCAACAATGAAATATAATCAGACATATCAATTTTCTTAGCATTAAAGTCATTTAAAAGTTCATGATTAATGATATAAATTCCAGCGTTAATATTCATAACAATATCTTTTTTTTCTTCAAAACCCAAAATTTTATCATTATTTAATCTTATTATCCCATATGGATTTTTGCTTACTAAGCTTCTGATAACTACCGTCATATCTGTAATCTTTTTTTTTTGTGTATGATAATCTAGTAAATTACTGAAACTAATATCTGATAAAATATCTCCATTGCATACAATTATCGGAAGAGAAGTTTTTTTTTTTAAAAACTTCAAAGCACCTGCTGTTCCAAGAGGTGCTTTCTCTATTATATATGATATTTTTACCCCAAATCTTTTTCCATCTTTGAAATATTCAATAATTTTCTTTGACAGATAATGGACACTAATTATAAAATTCTCAAATCCTTCATTCTTAGCTTTGTTTATTATATGCTCTAGAACTGGTTTGTTTCCAATTTTAAGCAGTGGTTTTGGAACTTTTTTTGTAAAAGGTAGAAGCCTTTTTCCAAAACCACCAGCCATTATCAAAAAAATATTTTTTTTTTTTTTAATATCAGATGTTTGTATTTTTAATATCAGCTTTTTCTAAGCTAAAAAAATTTATAATTTTTTTTTTTTTATCTAAAATTGGAAGATATCTAATAGAATTATTTTGCATTATCACTTTGGCATTTTCATATGAAAAATTTTCATTTATAGACAAAAAGTTTTTATTGTAAATTTTTTCTACTTTATCACTTAATGATAGCTTTTTAATTAAACCTCTCCGTATATCTCCGTCTGTTATTGTACCTAATAATTTTTTATTATGTTCAACAACAAATAAGATTTGCATAGAATTTTTATTTAGTCTATTTAGTGCTGATCTAATATTTTCTCGTTTGTTAATCAAAACTTTATCTAAATTTTTTTTCATTAATCTTCTAATATTTTTAAAGTTTGAAATGCCTCAGCAAACTTATAATTTGAAAGGGCTCCTCTTAATATAGCTTGGGATTTAATTGATTTTATACTTCTAGGAAATGGATGAAATTTAATTTCTGACTTATATTTTTTTACTATATTTATTTTTTTATCAAAAAATTTACTTATATCTATGAAATAATCGGGTACAAATGTGTGTTTATTTTTTTCTTTTAAACCAAACCCTGTTTCAGAAATAGTTTCGTAACTTAAAATCTTTTTTATAAAAGGATATCTAAAAGTTTTTGTAGTAGATGATATAGCTTTAAAAATTATTTGATGGTCTGTATGCGCATCACTATAATGAGGGATAAATAACTCGTTTGGTTTAAATTTCATGAAAATTTTAGAAAAATCTTTAATAAGTTTATTTAAATCTTTGTATGTAATTTGGCTTGGTAGATAATTAAGTTCAAAAACATTTCTAATTTTATATAAATTTAAAACTTTAGTTAATTGACTTTTGCTCTCTAAATATTTTTTTTTATTAGTCTTTTTATCAAGTGAGGTTACTATTACTATACCAACCTTTTTTTTTTGATGTATTCTCTTTAATATTGTTCCTCCAACACCTAAGGTTTCATCATCAGGATGTGGAGCTATAATTAATGTTTTCATAATATATAATCATTAGATTTACATTTTATTGCAGGTATTGTTTTTAGAAGTTTTAATGCATTATTTCCACATTTGATTATTGGTTTATGATTGATTTTTTTTATAACTTTTCCAGGCTCCAATTTTAAAATTGACTTGATAATCTTAGCTTTAATTAACTTATACTCTCTTTTTTTATAATAAAAGGAAGCTCCAGGGTATGGGTAAGAAAGTGCATTTACCAAATTAAAAATAGCATTTGCATCCATTCTCCAATCAATGACACCATCGCTATAAGATCTTTTTCTCAAAATATTTCCTTTATTTTTTTTTTTCTTTTTTTGTATTAAGAAATTTTTATTCTTTATCTCATTTAATATTTTAAATAATTCATTAAGCTGTGAAATTGCAATTTTTGTTATTTTTTTATATAATGTGTATGCTGTCTCATTTTTACTAATTTTAAAATATTTTTTTGAAATAAATTGTCCATCATCTGGATTTTTATTCATTATAAAGAAACAAGATGCTGAATTTTTTAGTTGTAAAATTATTGACCAAATCAAAGGATTTCGTCCTCTGTTTTTGGGTAGATCTGAAGGATGATAACCAATAGAAAGAAAGCGTGGCAAGTTCAAGAATTTATCTGATAGTAAATTTGGCCAACCTACACAAATAATAAAGTCGGGAGTTTTTTTTTTTACCCAATCAAAATTTTTTTTATCATTTATATTTTCACAATATAGATAGGGAATTTTATTTTTTTTTGCAAAGAAACTTAAGTCACAAAAATCTGAATTAAATGAAGATTTTTTTTTGGTACATATGCCAATAATTTCAATATTTTTTTTCTTCATTATTGCAACTGATAATTTTAATGAAAATTCTACACAGCCGACTAGTATAATTTTTAACTTACTCATGATCAATAAAAGGTTTTTTAATTAAATTTTCTAAATTTTTTTTTTCGATAACTGCTAATATTTTATTTTCTGTGTTATTTTGAAAATAAGGATTTTTGGTTTTTTTGATACTTTTAATAAATTTCTTTGAAACAAGTTTTTTAATTGATTTAGCTATATCTTTTTTATTTGGTTTGCAATTTATTACCGATATAGATTGAATTCTTCCTTTTTGTCTTTCTCCAATATTTATTGTTCCTTTTTGAAGGGATGACGCCTCAATAATCCCACTTGATGAATTTCCCATTACACCATCACACAAATTTAATGTATCAAAATATTTTTTTTTTCCTAATGATTTAAAATAATAAATATTGTCTCTAGATTTAGCAAAGTTTTTTAATTTATATATAATCTGGTTATGTTGTGTATCCATATTTGGTGCGGTTATAATAAAACAATATTCTTTAAATAGTTTTATAGCTTTTAATATCTCGTCAATATCTTTATAAGTATTTTTTTCTAAAGTAACCGGATGGTATGTAACAATTATATTTTTAATTTTTGTTTTGATCTTTAATTTTTTTTCTAATTGTTTCAGGCTTGCAAATTTTTGATTTTTAATTGAATTCAATCCTAGTGCACCAACATTATAAACGTTATTTGGATTTTCCCCCATTTGGACTATTCTCTTTTTATATTTTTTATGAGAAACAAAATGAAGAGATGATAATTTAGTAACTGCATGCCTTATTGAGTCATCTATTAAACCCTCTGTACTTTCTCCTCCATGTAAATGACAGATAGGAACATTGTTAATAACTGCTACGGACGCTGCTGCTAAAATTTCAAATCTGTCACCAAGAATAATTAGTAAGTCTGGATTTATTTTTTTTAAACTTCTGTTGAATTTTTTAGAAAATTCAGAAAAGAAATTAGAAGATCCAAATGAGCTATCATCAGAAATTGTTATTTTGATCTTGATATCAATTTTAAGATTATCTTCATATAATTCTTTATATGTATAACCAAACTTTGATGAAAAATGAGTTCCGCATGCTATAATTTTTGTGTCAATATTTTTTGATTTTTTAAATTTTTTAATTAAATCTTTTAACAATCCGTAGTCAGCTCTTGTGGAAGTTAAAAAACAAATTTTTTTTTTATTTTTTTTCAACTTACTTTATCTCCATAAAAAAGGGCTACTGGGTAGTGTTATTGCTTGTTTATAAATTTTTTCAGTTTGACTTAAATTCATAGATTGAAATTTATTATATCTTTTTACTAAATGTATAGGTTTCCAAATTGATCTCACAAAAATATTTTGTTTTTTAAACAAAAATTCTAAATTTTTTTTACTAATCTTTTTATTTTTTTTTATTATAATAGTATTTAACCAATAATTTGAATTTAAATTTTTGTGAGGTATCAATAATTTTATATGATCATCCTTTGAGAAAATTTTTTTATAAAAATGAAATAATTTCTTTTTTTTTTCTTTAAATTTATTTAGTTTGTTAATCTGTGATATACCTAAAGACGCATTCATACTTGGCATCCTATAATTATAACCAACATCATCATAATCAACTTCCCCGTTACGTAAAATTTTACAGTTAGTTGCATAGTTAAACCCTTTTTTAAAAAGTTTCTTGTTTTTGAAAACTAAAGCACCACCTCCTCCTGTAGTTAAGACTTTATTTCCATTGAAACTAAATATACCAACTTCTCCAAACGTACCGAGATGCCTATTTTTATAAAAACACCCAAATGCTTCAGCTGCATCTTCTATTAGTTTTATATTATATTTTTTAAGTACTCTTGATAATGAGTCAATATCGCAACAAAGGCCATTCAAATGTACTAAAAGTAAAAATTTAATTTCTTTTTTGGTTATTTTATTAAAAATTTTATTATTTTTTTTTATAGTTTTTTTTCTTAAATAATTATCAAGTTTTATTACATCTACAGATAAGTTAAGAGGATCTATATCTATAAAATGAGGATCTGCTTCATTGTAAATTATTGCATTAACTGTTGATACATAAGTTAGTGAAGGTACTAGCACTTCTGTATTCTTATTAACATTCAATATTTTCAATGCTAAATGCAAAGCTGAGGTTCCGTTAATGGTTGATAAAATATTTTTGTTTTTAACAATATTTGAAATTTTTTTTTCAAAGATTTCGGTATATTTCCCATAAGTCGAAATTTCATTATCTCTTAAGGCTTTTACTACACTCTTAATATCATCAATGTGTATACTTGGTTCGTGAAGATAGATTTTTTTATCTCCAAATTTTTTTTTTATGATTGATATCTTCTGTAAAATTTTTTTTTTCACTAAATATTAAATTGACTCGGATCAAATTTTTTTAAATTTTCTGCTTTTTTATACCATTGAATTGTCTCATAAATTCCTCTTTTAAAACCATCTGCACCTGAGTAATTAGGTTTCCAATTTAAAAGTTTTTTTGCCTTTTTATTACAGCCCCAAAGCCTGTTAACCTCACTTTTAATTGGTCTAATTCTTTTATTTTCCCTCCGAATTTTTTTTTTATATTTTGTTAAATTCTTTATAACTTTTATTACATTATTTATTGAAATTTCATAACCACTAGAAATATTTATGGTTTGACCAATAATACTTTTTTTGTTTATACACTTAATATACCCTTCTACTGTATCTTTATAATATGTAAAATCTCTTACTGTAGACGTATTTCCTAGTTTAATATCTTTTTCTTTAAAAATTTGTGTAATAATTGTTGGTATAATAGCTCTTGTTGACTGCCTTGGTCCAAAAGTATTGAACGGTCTTATTATAATCAGTGGAATATTAAATGATTTATAAAAAGACATAGAGAGTTGATCCGCCGAAATTTTACTTGCTGCATATGGTGACTGTGCATTAAGTGGATGTTTTTCATCAATTGGAACGTATTGTGCGCTTCCATAAACTTCACTTGTAGAGGTTATAATTGTTCTTCTAATATTATTTTTTTTTGCAGCTGCAAGTACATTTGTTGTACCAATCACATTCGTATGAATAAATGAAGAATAAGAGTCGTAAGAATGAGGTATAGATATCAATGCAGCCAAATGAAATACAATTTGATGACCTTTCATAGCTTTATCTAAAAAATTAGAGTCTCTTACATCACCGTGAATAATTTTTAAATTTTTGTTTTTACCTACATCATTTAACCAGCCGGTAAATCCAAAGGAATTGTAGTACGATAACGCTGTAACCCTATAGCCTTTGTCTAAGAGTTTTTCAGTAAGATGGGATCCTATAAAACCATCTGCACCAGTTATAAATATATTCATAAAATAGCTATAACACAAAAAGTTCTAATTTATAGTATTTTTGTGAATACTAATTCAATATATCCTTAAATCTAATAAATTGATCTTTTAGAATTTTCTTCTTTAATTTTTTTCCAATAATTTTTTTAATATCAAAACCTGAAATTCCATTATTTGGTCTTTTCAAGCAAATATTATTATAGGTAATTTTATTCCCTTTATCTAAATCTTTATAAGCTACTACACTTTTAACAGAAATATTTTTAATTTTTCTCTCATCAGATTGACATTCTTTTTTTGCTAATCCTAAAATTTTTTCAGTATTACGTATTTGATTAATAAATTCTTTTAATTTTTTTGGGTTCAGAGAAAAAAAATGATCAGGACCTTTCATATTATTATCTAAAGTAAAATGTTTTTCTATTACTTTTGCTCCTAAAGATACTGCCACGGTTGAAGCTGTATTGCCTATTGAATGATCAGAAAAACCAATATTTGAACTTAACTTTTTAAGTAACGGCAAGCAGTTAAGGTTTAAACTTTTCTCATCTGCTGGATAACTTGATACACAATGCATTAATATTACATTTTTTTTGTTATATAACTTTAGACACTTTTTAATTTCTTTTAAAGAAGACATACCAGTCGAAATAATTATTTTTTTTTTTGTTTTAGATAAATACTTGTGTAGGAAATAATCAGATAAATCAGGAGAAGCTGTTTTAAAAAATTTTACATTCATTGAATTTAAAAATTTAGCTGATTGGACATCAAAGGGTGTGGATATAAAATCAATATTCATTCTTTTACAATATTTACTTAATTTTTTAAAATCATTATTACTCATCTCTAGCCTTTTTAACATTTCATAATGAGTTATTTTTTTTTTAAGATTTTTTCTTTGATAGCTTGCTAAGGGCGTTTTTTTCACTGCCAAATTATCTGCTTTAAAAGATTGAAATTTTATTGCATCTGCACCAGCTATTTTGGCAGCCTTAACAAGTTTTTTAGCAGAATTAAAACTTCCATTATGATTTACACCGGCTTCAGCAATTATATATACTTTCTTAAAATTAATCATATTGGAATAAAGTTAGCTTTTTAATATTTTGTATTAATAATAATACAAAATTATAAATTTTTTACTCAAATTTCTATGAAAAAAATAATAATAATTGGCTCAGGATTTCATTCAAACATTGTTTAAGATGAAAATTTAATACTTAAGCAATACGATGTTTTGGGATATTTAAGTCATGATTATAAAAATAAACATTCTATAAAAAATAAAGTTTCTAGGTGAAATTATTAAACTTAAAGATAAAAAATTAAAAAATATATTTTTTTTTGAAAATGTTAATTGTGTTTTTAATGCATTAACACTATGAGTTAATTCTCTAGAAAATCTTTTTTTTATATTTGTGCCAAAGAATAACCAAGGCACCGTGGTGTAAGCCATATACCGAGTTACACAGTTTCAAAATTGATAAAGTGTATTCTAAAATCGTATCAGGCGTAGTTGAATTTAGAAAGCGACCTATATTTCAAAAGGCATTATCTAATTTAATTAAATGCAGTAAGTTAGTTGTTGCTGGATTAAATTGAGCAAGTAGGTTGGTACTTGATACACTTAAACTAGTTAAAAACTTTGAAAAAAAAATAGCTTAGAATTTTGTATTACAGATGTTGGTAATGTCCATAAAGATGATGCTTCAAAAGTTTTTATTACTATTTTAACAAGTCTTACTGAAGTTGGGAGATAAAATATCTCTTATCCTATCAAGTCAGTAAAATCTGAGTATAAAAAACAAAATAGGTTTTTAGGTGATGATCAACCATTTGCTATTAATAAAACTACTGACAGTAAGTTAGAAGGTAATCCAAAAGAAGCGGGGGTCTATAAGGTAATTATGAATCTAAAAAACAATAAAGTTCCGTAAAGAAAGATTGGTGAAGTAATCAAAAAAAGTTAGTAAAATCTATTGGTGATGATTTGTACTTTTATGATATTAGTTGATTAAAAATTTAATATTAATAAATTTTATAAGTTGCATACTTCAAATGACTAAATTGTTACATATTGGACTTGGTAAATGTGGTTCTACATTTTTACAACAAGAAATTTTTCCTAAATTAGAAAAAAAAATTAGTACCAGTTATATAAATTTATTTAAAAATGATTTTTTTAATATAAAGAAAAACGAAATTAAATATAGTGCGTTTGAAAATTTTAAAGATATTGAAAAGTTGTTGCCAAATGATTTTATAATATCAAATGAAAGTTTATTTTCGAAAGATTGGGAATTTTCTAGAATAGAGAAAAACTTTGAACATATTAGAGATAATTTTTCGAATGATACTGTAATTTTAATTATTATAAGAAATCCTTATGATTTATTAAATTCTATATATTGTCAGTCTATTCATCAAATGGAAATATTTAAACCTGAGAAGTATTTCTATATTGATGATAAAAATATTAATGTTCGGTTAAGTAATAAATTTAATTTATACAGATTTAATTATTCAAAATTAATTTCTTTATATAAAAGTTATTTTAAAAAAGTTGTAGTTGTAAAATACGAGAATGTTCAAAATCTAAACTTTTTAAAAGATATTTTTAGTTTAAATGATGAGTATGTAGAGAACCTAAAAAAAAACACTAGCAAAAATTATAATAAATCTATTTCAAAATTTGGTATTAATTTTATTTTATTTTTAAATAAATTTTTTGATGTTAGTAAAAGTCAGAAATTTATTAGAAAATTTATTAAACCTTCCAATAATATAATTTTCAAAATTAAAAATACAATATTAAGTCAGTTTCTTTTAAGAGATTTTTTTCAATCAAAGTTTGACAGAATAGTACCTTATAAAAAGTATTATATTAATCGTAAATTCATACCTATAGATATTGAAAAAGAAATATTGGAATATAATAAATTAGATTTTTAATTTGATTTTTATTATGAAATTCACGTATTCAAGCTGAAGCAATGAATTTAAGAATAAACTAAACTATAGACTCGGGAAATGTGTATTTTATAAAAAATTTACACTTCCTAAAAGTATTAAGATCAACGAGTTCGAAACTAACTTTGATAATGATAATTGAAAATCAATAATTATCGATTGGTTGAAACTTCATTCTAAAAAAAATAATATGAAAAAATTATTTAAAATTAAATCAGAGGCAAGCAGTTATTATGTTGCCATCCAATAATCAGGTGATTAGTCTTTAATATGATGTTTAATTAATAAAAATATCTTAATTAAAATTTTTTTCAGTGCATAAATCAAGCCAATTGAGCTATTAGTACTGGTCAGCTACACGCATTGCTGCGCTTCCACATCCAGCCTATCAACGTGGTGGTCTACCACGGCTCTATAGGAAGAACTAGTTTTGAGGTGAGTTTCCCGCTTAGATGCTTTCAGCAGTTATCTCGTCCATACTTAGCTACCCGGCACTGCAGCTGGCGCTACAACCGGTCCACCAGTGGTATGTTCAACCCGGTCCTCTCGTACTAGGGTCAACTCCTCTCAATTCTTCTACACGCATAGCAGATAGGGACCGAACTGTCTCACGACGTTCTGAACCCAGCTCACGTACCACTTTAATTGGCGAACAGCCAAACCCTTGGGACCTGCTCCAGCCCCAGGATGTGATGAGCCGACATCGAGGTGCCAAACACTGCCGTCGATATGAGCTCTTGGGCAGTATCAGCCTGTTATCCCCGGCGTACCTTTTATCCGTTGAGCGATGGCCCTTCCACTCAGAACCACCGGATCACTATGACCGACTTTCGTCTCTGCTCGACTTGTCAGTCTCACAGTCAGGCAAGCTTATGCCATTGCACTCTACGAACGATTTCTGACCGTTCTGAGCTTACCTTCGCACGCCTCCGTTACTATTTGGGAGGCGACCGCCCCAGTCAAACTACCCACCATACAATGTCTTGATGCCGGATAACGGCAATCAGTTAGATATCAAAAAAAACAAAAGAGGTATTTCACTGTTGACTCCACAAAAGCTGACGCCTTTGCTTCAATGTCTCCCTCCTATACTAAATATGTTTTTCCTAATACCAATGTAAAGTTGCAGTAAAGGTGCACGGGGTCTTTCCGTCTAACTACGCGAACTCCGCATCTTCACGGAGAATTCAATTTCACTGAGTTGATGTTGGAGACAGCGGAGAAATCGTTACGCCATTCATGCAGGTCGGAACTTACCCGACAAGGAATTTCGCTACCTTAGGACCGTTATAGTTACGGCCGCCGTTTACTGGGGCTTCAGAAATGAGCTTGCACCCATCGCATTAACCTTCCAGCACCGGGCAGGCGTCAGACCCTATACATCCACTTACGTGTTAGCAGAGCCCTGTGTTTTTGATAAACAGTCGCTTCTCCCTGGCTTGTGCCACCTTCTAATAGTTGCCTACTAAAAGGTCTTCCTTATCCCGAAGTTACGGAAGTATTTTGCCGAGTTCCTTCAACATCATTCTCTCAAGCGCCTAAATATACTCTATTAATCCACCTGTGTCGGTTTAGGGTACGGTCTAATGATGGAGCTATTTCTTGGAACCTTTTCGCGGCAAATTCAATCCATTAAGAACTTACAACTTACAAGATTCGTCACTACCATCTGGTTAAGGAATATTAACCTTATTTCCATCGACTACGGCTTTCGCCCTCGCCTTAGGTGCCGACTAACTCTGCGCGGATTAACCTTGCGCAGAAACCCTTGGATTTTCGGCGAAGAAGTTTTTCACTTCTTTTATCGTTACTTATGTCAGCATTCGCACTTCTGATACCTCCAGGATCCCTCGCGGGTATCCCTTCGCAGGCTTACAGAACGTTCCGCTACCAGTTATAATTTTCGAAAAAATTATAAATCCACAGATTCGGTATATGATTTTAGCCCCGTTACATCTTCGGCGCAGAAACTCTATTAGACCGGTGAGCTGTTACGCTATCTTTAAAGGATGGCTGCTTCTAAGCCAACCTCCCGGCTGTTAAGGAATTTCCACATCCTTTCACACTTAATCATAATTTGGGGACCTTATCTGGTGGTCTGGGCTCTTTCCCTCTCGACCATGGACCTTAGCACCCACAGTCTGTCTGCTGAAGAACAACATTTAGCATTCGGAGTTTTATTAGGTTTGGTAAGAATCTCTTCCCCCTAGCCCATTTAGTGCTCTACCTCTAAATGTCTATTTATTCAACGCACTACCTAAATAGTTTTCGCGGAAAACCAGCTATCTACGAATTTGGTTGGCCTTTCACCCCTTACCACAAGTCATCCAAAGACTTTTCAACGTCAACTGGTTCGGTCCTCCGGTAAGTGTTACCTTACTTTCAACCTGCTCATGGTAAGCTCATTCGTTTTCGGGTCTAATTCATTAAACTAATCGCCCTATTAAGACTTGCTTTCGCTGCGCCTACACCTAGATGGCTTAAGCTTGCTTAATAAATTAAGTCACTGACCCATTATACAAAAGGTACGCCGTCACTCTAAAAAGAGCTTCGACTGATTGTAGGCATGCGGTTTCAGGTTCTATTTCACTCCCCTAATAGGGGTTCTTTTCACCTTTCCCTCACGGTACTAGTTCACTATCGGTCACTGAAGAGTATTTAGGCTTAGAGGGTGGTCCCCCTATATTCGAGCAGGATTTCACGTGTCCCGCTTTACTCAAGAATTTTGTTAAACATTACTCATACGGGACTATCACCCTCTATGGTTAGCATTTCCAAACTATTCAAATTTTTTTAACAAAACTACTGGCCTAGTCCGCGTTCGCTCGCCACTACTAACGGAATCTCAATTGATTTCTTTTCCTCTGGTTACTTAGATGTTTCAGTTCTCCAGGTTGTCTCTTTAAACCTATGTATTCAGTTTAAAGTACCACATAAAATGGTGGGTTTCCCCATTCGGAAATTTTCGGATCAAAACTTACATACAGCTCCCCGAAACTTATCGCAGTATATCACGTCCTTCATCGGCTTTCAGTGCCAAGGCATCCACTACACGCCCTTAAACGCTTGATTTATGCACAGAAAAAAATTCTGTGTTGAATCAAATTTTTATTTTGAACATTAGCTAATTAAGTTACTAATGTTCGGATATAGATATTGATATTAATTATTATTTTTTATTTACAATTTTTTATAACTAAGTGTTTGGTGGAGGATAGCGGGATCGAACCGCTGACCTCCTGAATGCAAATCAGGCGCTCTCCCAGCTGAGCTAATCCCCCATGATCATAAATTGGTGGGCCGAGAAAGACTCGAACTTTCGACCCCACCCTTATCAAGGGTGTGCTCTAACCAACTGAGCTACCGGCCCCTATGCAAAGAGAAACACTACTTTAAGAAGAGAAATGAGGACGGTCAACATTACCTGTATATTATTTAGAATGAAATTTTACTTTCATTCATCCTTAGAAAGGAGGTAATCCAGCCGCAGGTTCCCCTACGGCTACCTTGTTACGACTTCACCCCAGTCGCTGACTATACCGTGGTCAAGGGTTTTAAACCTTGCCTTAAGGTAGAACCAACTCCCATGGTGTGACGGGCGGTGTGTACAAGACCCGGGAACGCATTCACCGTGGCACGCTGATCCACGATTACTAGTAATTCCAGCTTCATGCACTCGAGTTGCAGAGTGCAATCCGAACTGAGGTATCTTTTAAGGATTTGCTTGACTTCGCAGTCTTGCTTCCTGTTGTAGATACCATTGTAGCACGTGTGTAGCCCAACACGTAAGGGCCATGAGGACTTGACGTCATCCCCACCTTCCTCCAGCTTATCACTGGCAGTTCTTTCAGAGTGCCCAACTTAATGATGGCAACTAAAAGTGAGGGTTGCGCTCGTTGCGGGACTTAACCCAACATCTCACGACACGAGCTGACGACAGCCATGCAGCACCTGTGTTTCGTCCGGCCGAACCGAAAACTTTAATCTCTTAAAGTCGCGACGAACATGTCAAGTGTTGGTAAGGTTCTGCGCGTATCTTCGAATTAAACCACATGCTCCACTACTTGTGCGGGTCCCCGTCAATTCATTTGAGTTTTAACCTTGCGGTCGTACTCCCCAGGCGGTGTGTTTATCGCTTTCGCTGCGACACTGAAAATAAATTTCCAACGTCTAACACACATCGTTTACGGCATGGACTACGAGGGTATCTAATCCTCTTCGCTACCCATGCTTTCGTTCCTCAGTGTCAGTAATGATCCAGAAAGCTGCCTTCGCAATTGGTATTCTTTCTAATATCTACGAATTTCACCTCTACACTAGAAATTCTGCTTTCCTCTATCATACTCTAGCTGAAAAGTTTTGATGGCAGTTCCAGAGTTAAGCTCTGGGATTTCACCACCAACTATTTCAACCACCTACGAACTCTTTAAGCCCAGTAATTCCGAACTACGCTAGGTCCCTTCGTATTACCGCGGCTGCTGGCACGAAGTTAGCCGGACCTTCTTATTCGGGTACAGTCATTTTCTTCCCCGACGAAAGAGCTTTACAACCCAAAGGCCTTCTTCACTCACGCGGCATCGCTGCATCAGAGTTTCCTCCATTGTGCAAGATTCCCCACTGCTGCCTCCCGTAGGAGTTTGGGCCGTGTCTCAGTCCCAATGTGGCTGATCATCCTCTCAAATCAGCTATTGATCACAGTCTTGGTAGGCCATTACCCCACCAACAAACTAATCAAGTGCAGGCTCATCCAATGGTGCATAAAGCTTTCTCTGTAAAGACTTATCCGGTATTAGCACAAGTTTCCTCGTGTTATTCCAGGCCAAAGGGCAGATACCTACATGTTACTCACCCGTCTGCCACTAAGTATTGCTACTTCGTTCGACTTGCATGTGTTAGGCGTGCCGCCAGCGTACGTTCTGAGCCATGATCAAACTCTCAAGTTTAAAAACGGCGCACACTAGCTTCCATATAAGTTCTAAGAATAAAACTTATATGTGATTGAAGTGTGTACGACAAATTTTGGTAACCTTAACCGTCCACACTTCTCTTCTTAAATTTTTACTTTTTATATAGCTAATTGGGCCTAAAAGGCTCAATAATTCTCACTTATTTATTGTTAAACAATAATTTATTTTGAGAAAGTTCAGTGCTTATAGGCTAAAATTAAAGGAAATCAAGCATTTAAGATCAAAAAGTTACAGAAAAAACCTTAATTTTTGGGGTTTTTTTTGATTTTTGCTAACCACTAAACTAATAATTTAAATTGAAAAATATTTTAATGATCAAAAATTTAAAAATTAAACTAAAAAAAAATTTAGAAATATTTGGTCTAATAACCCTAATAATAATCACTGCTCTTTCAACAAATTATCATAATTATAAAAAAAATTTAAATGATGAAAAATATAATAACGTAATTAATAATATTTACTTAAAAAAAACTCTGAATCAAATAATTGAAAATTTAGAGCCAAAATATAATAAAATAAAACATAAAATTAGATCTGGTGAAACATTCGATAAAATTTTAGAGAATTATTATATTGAAAAAGATGAAATAACTAAAATAAAAAATTCTCTTAAAAAAAAAATTAATTTAAATAAACTAAATACTAAACAAATTATTCAGTTCACCCTAAACAAAACTAACAACAAAATTGAAGAGTTTACATATCAAATTTCAAATACACAAAAGATATTACTAAAAAGAAATATTGAAAGTGATAATTTTAGTGACGAAATTTTATCAATTAAATTAGATAAAAAAATAATTTACAATGAGAATGTTATATTGCAAAGTCTGTACAGATCTGCATCAGATGAGAATATACCAGCAAATATAATAATAGAATTCGCAAGGATTTATGGATTTCAAGTTGATTTCCAGAGAGACATTAAAAAAAAAGATAAATTTCAAATTATGTATGAGATTTTTTTGAATGAAAAAAACGAAACTGTTGAAGCTGGTAATATTCTTTTTGCAAATTTAGAACTTAGTGGCCAAGATAACAGTTTATATTATTTTGATAAAGAAGGCAGTGAGGGTCATTATGATAAAAACGGTAAAAGTATAAAAAAAGCATTAATGAAAACTCCAATCAATGGTGCAAGGCTATCATCACCATTTGGTATGAGAAAACATCCTATAGATGGATTTAATAAAATGCATAGAGGTACAGATTTTGCAGCACCTATGGGTACGCCAATAATGGCCTCGGGCGATGGAGTGGTAAAAAAGGCTGGATGGTGTGGAGGTGGAGGAAATTGTGTTAAAATTAAACACAACTCTACATATCAAACCGTTTATGCACATATGTCAAAGTTTGCTAGAGGAATAAAAAATGGTGTAAGAGTAAAACAAGGTCAAACTATTGGATATGTTGGCTCAACTGGAAAATCTACTGGACCACATCTTCATTATGAAGTTATTGTGAATGGTAAAAAGGTTAATTCACAAAAGTTAAAACTTCCATCAGGAAAAATCTTAAATGGCAAGGAAAGAAAAGAATTTGAAACTAAGAAAATAAAATTAGAAGTACTAAAATCTGAAAAAATTTTAGGATTAACTAATTAATTTCTACCTGAGATTTAGAACTTTTTTCAGCTGTAACTTGCTCACTCGAAGCATCATCTGGTTCTTTTGAATTTTCAAGAGAAACATCAGAAATTTCATCTAATGATTGTGAATTATTCGCAGATTTATTTTCTATAAATTTCTCTTTTTTAAAACTTTCTCTTTCATTTAAAATTCTCGTAAAATGATCTGCATGCTGTAAATAATTTTCCGACAATATCTTGTCGCCATTAGACAATGCTTCTCTTGCCATATCATTATACTTCTCAATTAATTTTGGGGCATTATGGTTATTTCTACCAGGAGCTTTTCTTTTAAAATTATCGTTATTTGAAAAATTTGAATTAAACTTTTGTCTCTCGCCATTTGACTTGAAATTTCTGTCACTTCTTCTAAAATTATTTCTTCTATTATTGTTATTATTTCTAAATGTAACCATTTTTTTGATTATATTTTTGTACTAATTATACATCTATCATTTTTGCCAAGATCTTTTTGTGTACAATTAATATAAAAACCTTCTTTATTTAATATTTTAATTACTTTATTTTTTTGATCAAATCCAATCTCTAAAATAAACTTTCCACTTTTTTTTATCAGTTCAGATGCTTTTTTAATAACTTTTCTGATTTCTGATAAGCCGTCCAACCCACCATCTAATGCTTTTCTGGGCTCAAATTTAGCAACATCTCTTTCCAAATATTTTATTTTATTTTTTATAATATAAGGAGGATTAGAAACTATTAAATCATATTTACATAAATTGAATTTGTCAACATCTGATTTATATAATTTCAATCTAGAATTAACATTAAGATTAATCGCATTGATTTTGGTTATTTTTAAACATTTTTCACTTATATCTATTCCTGTGCCATAGAAGTTTTCTCTTTCTTTTAAGATTGATAAAAGAATACAGCCTGAACCAACACCTATATCTAAAATATGTATTTTATTTTTTTGTTTCGTTAATTTTATTGCACTCTCGACAACTAGCTCTGAGTCTGGCCGAGGTATCAATGTATCATTTGTTACATAGAAATTTGAATTCCAAAAAAACTTCTTGTTTGTAAGATATGCTACTGGATTTCCTTGGGCTCTCATTCTTATTAAATTAATGAAATTATTAAAATCATTTTCTTTAAGATTTTCATTTGAATTTAATAAAATATAATTTCTATCTTTATTGATAATTTCTGCCATTAAAATTTCAGAGTCTAATTGAGAGTTAGGTATTAATTTACTCCTTAACATTTCTGAACCTTTGATTATAGCCAAATTAATATTCATATCTTAATTTAAATTACTAAGACTTTCTTCTTGCGCTTGTAAAGTTAAAGACTCAATCATTTCATCAAATGCTTCTCCTTCTAGGAATTCCTCAAGCTTGTGGAGTGTTAAATTTATTCTATGATCTGTCACTCTTCCTTGTGGGAAATTATAGGTTCTTATTCTTTCAGATCTATCACCAGTACCAATTTTTGTTTTACGATCTTGAGATCTTTCTTGATCTATTCTAGATCTTTCAAGTTCATATAAGCGTGCTCTCAAAATTTTCATTCCTTTGGCTTTATTTTTATGTTGTGATTTTTCATCTTGTTGAGATACAGACAATCCTGTTGGGATGTGAGTAATTCTTACAGCACTGTCAGTTGTGTTAACAGATTGACCTCCTGGTCCACCCGCTCTAAAAACGTCAATTCTTAAATCTGAGTCGTTAATTTTTAAATCAACCTCTTCTACCTCAGGTAAAACTGCAACAGTTGCTGCTGATGTATGCACTCTACCTTGGGTTTCTGTATCTGGGACTCTTTGAACTCTATGAACACCGCTTTCATATTTTAATGTTGAATATATATTGCTACCTTTAATTGATGCTATAACTTCTTTTAAACCTCCTGCATCACTTCTTGATATTGAGATTAACTCAATAGACCATTTCTTTTTATTACTTACTTTTTCATACATTTTAAATAAGTCTGATGCAAACAAGCTTGCTTCTAGCCCGCCAGTTCCTGCTCTTATTTCAATTATCGCATTTTTTTTATCTGCTTCATCTTTTGGTAATAAAAATAACTTTAGTTTCTTTTCATTAATATCATTTTGTGACTTTAGATCTGCTAATTCATTCTCAGCCATTTTTTTTAACTCAACATCTGATGAATCATCCTCTAAAATTTTATCTAGTTCCTCTTTATCATTTTCAAAAGAAAGGTATTTTTTTGCAGTATCTATAATTTCATTTATATCAGAATACTCTTTAGATTTTTCTGCGAATAATTTTTTATCCAATTCTCCTGATGAAAGTTCTTTCTCTAAACTTGAATGTTTCGCAATTAGCTCTTCTATAGTTTTTGTTGGAATCATTTTTTTACTTTTTTTCTAAATCTGCTGCCTTTTTTTCAACTTCTGAAACTACTTTCTCTATAATATCTCCTGTTATAACTTTTTTGCTTTGTACACCTGATAAATAAAGCATGTTGTTTCCTTTACCCCCGCCAGTTATACCTATATCAGTTAAGGCTGCCTCCCCAGGACCATTTACTACACAACCTATTATAGATAAAGTTATTGGGGTTTTTATATGAGATAATTTTTGCTCTAAAATTTTAACAGTTTCGATTACCTGAAAAGCCTGTCTTGCACAAGATGGACAAGAGATAATTTTTACACCTCTATTCCTTAAGCCTAAGGATTTTAATATTTCATTTCCAATTTTAACTTCTTTTACAGGATCATCAGATAAAGATACTCTTATAGTATCTCCAATACCATCCAGTAAAAGTGACCCAAGACCTATAGAGGATTTAATACTTCCTGAAACAAAACTTCCTGCCTCAGTTATTCCTAAGTGTAATGGGTAATTCATGGCTTTAGAAAGTTGCCTGTAAGATGCAATTGATAAAAATACATCTGAAGATTTAACACTTACTTTAAAATTAAAAAAATCTTCATCCTCTAAAATTTTTATATTTCTCAAAGCACTTTCTACTAATGCATCTGGACATGGTTCTTTATATTTTTCAAGAATATCTCTTTCTAAAGATCCAGCATTAACACCTATTCTAATTGAACAATCATTATCTTTTGCGGCTTTTAAAACATCATGAATTTTTTTTTTATCACCAATATTTCCTGGATTGATTCTTAAACACTTTGCACCATTTTCTGCAGCCTCAATAGCTCTCTTATGATGAAAATGGATATCAGCGATTACGGGGATTTGAACATTTTTAGTGATTTCTTTTAAAGCTTTTGATGAACCTTCATCTGGACAAGACACTCTCACAATATCAGCACCTTCCTCATGAATTTCTTGAATTTGTTTTATTGTTGCCGACACATCAGTTGTCAATGTGTTAGTCATAGATTGAACTGAAATTGGATTATCTCCTCCAACTTTTACATCACCTACATTAATTACTTTAGTTTTTTTTCTATCAATATTTCTAAAAGGCCTTAGGCTCATAAATTTAGTCTAGTTTAAATTCTTTGTGTAAGACCGCTACAGCTTTTTTAACATTCTTAGACGAAATAAGCACCGAAATTTTTATTTCAGAGGTAGATATAACAAGAATATTTATTTTTTTCGAAGCTAATGCTTGAAACATCCTGTAAGTTATTCCAGGTGTAGTTATCATTCCTACTCCAATGATAGAAACTTTTGATAAATCTTTATCAAAAGACAATTTTTTATATGATATTGACTTATTTTTTTTTATTAATCTTTCAGTTTTTTTCAAATCCTCAGACTTAATTGTAAATGTTAAATCTGTTTCTTTTCCATTTTGAGAGATATTTTGAACAACCATATCAACATTAATTAAATTCTTAGATAATGGTCTAAAAATTGATGCCGCTACTCCAGGTCTATCTTTAACACCCACAATTGTAATTTTGGCATCATTTTTGGTTGAAGAAATTCCAGTTATAATTTGATTACTAAAAGTCTGTTTTGAACCTGTTACTAAAGTTCCACTTTTTGAAACAAAAGAGGATTTAACTTTAATATCAATTTTATTTAACTTTGCATCCTGAACTGAAGTAGGCTGCATTACTTTTGAGCCAAGAGATGCCATCTCTAACATTTCATCATAAAAGATTTTTTTAATTTTTTTAGCTTTGTTATATTGTCTTGGGTCTGTAGTATAAACTCCATCTACATCAGTATATATTATACACTCATCTGCTTTAATAAATTTTGCAAGCATAATTGCTGTTGCATCAGATCCACTTCTTCCTATAGTGGTAATTCTAAAATCATTACCAATACCTTGAAAACCAGTGATTATGGGTATACCGCCTGACTTAATATATTTATTCACTTCTTTAATGCCTACAGAACTAATTCTTGCACTTGAATGAGGACCATCTGTTAAAATAGGTAATTGCCAAGATGTCCAAGATCTTGATTTAAAACCATTGTGTTTTAATCTTCCCGCAATAAGTGCACATGAAACTTGTTCTCCAGTTGAGACTAGTGCATCGTATTCTGCTCTATCAAAATTATTACTAATCAGTTTAGATTTATTTACCAATTCATTTGTCACACCACTCATTGCTGATGAAACAACTACTATCCTTTTTTTTTTCTTTTTGTAAAAAGCAATTATTTTACATACTTTTTTTATTCTATCTATGTTTCCTACAGATGTACCACCAAATTTTAATACGACTGTTTTCATGCTAGCTTTAATTAATAATATTTAATAAATAATGGATAAAATACATCTAAATTATTATGTCAACAATTTATCACAATGACTAGCATAAATAAAAAAGAAATAGATAAATTTTCTAAAATAGCTGATGAATGGTGGGATCCAGAAGGTAAATTCAAACCACTTCATAAATTTAATCCAATAAGAATAAAATATATAAAGGAAAATGTTATTAATAATTTCAAATTAAAAAATAAATTCAGACCTTTATCAGGAATAAATATTTTGGATATTGGATGTGGTGGAGGGTTACTATCTGAACCAATGTCAAGAATGGGAGCAAATGTAACAGGTATCGATGCATCTGATAAAAATATAAAAATTGCAAAACTTCATTCAAAAAAAAATAAACTAAAAATTAATTATTTATGTTCATCACCTGAAAAACTTAAAATTAAAAATAAATTTGATGTTATTTTAAATATGGAAATTGTTGAACATGTAGAGGATATAGATTTTTTTTTAAAGTCTTGCTCAAAACTATTAAAAAAAAATGGACTAATGTTTGTTGCAACAATAAATAAAACTTTAAAATCTTATATTTTTGCAATTGTTGGAGCAGAGTATGTTTTGAGATGGCTTCCAATTGGAACACACGAATGGGAAAAATTTGTTAAACCTGAGGATCTTAAAAAAATTTTAATGAAATATGATTTATCTCTTAATAAATTAGAGGGTATGAATTTTAATATTATTAAAGATGAATGGAGTATTTCCAGAGATTTATCAATAAATTATATAGCAAAGTTTATTAAAAACTAATTTTCTTTTTCATCTACCCAAGGAATCACCTGAGCATCTATACCTTCTTCTTTTAATTCTTTTAAATCTTGTCTTGATGCACTTCCATAAATACCTTTTGATTTTTTTTTACTATTATAATGAATTGATCTTGCCTCATAAGCAAAATTATCACCAACATATTTGAAATTATCTTTAATAAATTTTTGATAATCTTTTAAAGTTTTTTTTACTTTATTATATTTTTCTAAATCTATTTTTTTATCTGTTTTTGATTTGCTATTAATTAATTGAGGAGCCATCATTGTTTTTTCAACTTTTAATGAATTGCACTTATGACAATTCAAAAGTTTTTTCTTTTTTAATCTTTCATATTCGTTTGAGGACGCAAACCAACTGTCAAAATTTAAATCACAGTTTTTACATATGAGTTTATATTTAATCATGATTCTTAATTAATTATACTTTTTTATTTTTCAATAACTTAACTTCTATAATCTGCATTAATTTCAATATATTTTTTCGTTAAATCCATCGTATAAGCTGTGAAGTTTTTCTTTCCAGTAAAAGTTTCAATATTTATCTCTATATTTTCAGATTTCATGTAAATTGCTGTTTGTTTTTCATCGTAATTCTGATTTAATTTACCACCTTCGACAATTAATATATTTCCAAACTTAATTAATAATTTATTTAAATTTATTTTAGGTCCTGCTTTACCGATTGCCATTATAACTCGTCCCCAATTTGGGTCTTCTCCAGCAATTGCAGTTTTTACTAATGGAGAATTTGCAACTGAGAAAGCAATTTTTTTTGCATCTATTTCATTTTTACACTTACTAACATTTATTGAAATAAATTTTGATGCTCCTTCACCGTCTGACACTACTCTTTTAGCTAAATTCAAAAGAACATTATTAAGTGCTTTGTCAAAATTTTTAATTTTATTTTCATTAATATTTTTCACTTGGTGATTTTTTACTTGATTAGTTGCAAATATAGTTGCCATATCATTAGTGCTAGTATCCCCGTCACAAGAAATAGCGTTAAATGTATTGGTTATATTTTTTTTTAATAGCTTTCCTAAAATATCATTAGATAAAGTTGCGTCAGTGAATATATATCCAAGTGTCGTAGCCATATTTGGATATATCATTCCTGATCCTTTAGCTATTCCATATATTTTTACTTTTTCGCTACCAATATGACATTCCTCCATAGCTAATTTTGGCTTAGTATCCGTGGTCATGATTGAAAGTGCTGCTTTCATCCAAATAAATTTATTTTGGGTGTAACGAATTTTGTTTATTAAATTTGGAATATTTTTAGAAATTTTTTCATATGGAAAGATTTCTCCAATAGTGCCAGTGCAACCAAAAATTATATTTTTTGCAGAAATTTTCTTAGGATTATCCTCATCCTCCTCTTGTTTTTTATTTAATTGTTTTGCTGTTAAATCTGCTATTTTTTTTAAACTTTCATAACCTTGCCTTCCTGTGAAAGCATTTGCATTTCTTGTATTTACAATAAGGGAATATATTTTTTTTGGTCTTTGATTAATATTCCATTTTATATTTTCAGATACTATTTTTGACTGAGTATAAACAGAAGCGTAATTTGCGCCTTCTCTAAAATAGAACATTGTTAAATCATCTCTGATATCTTTATATAAATTTGCAGAAACAATTGAAATTGAAAGACCATCTAAATGATCAAGGTCCTGAAAATCAATCATTTTGGTATTTTTTGATTTTGATGATAAAAAATTTGTTAAATTAATTCCCATATTGTTTAAATTATTTATTTAATACATATATTAAACAATATAAGTAAAGAATAAATCAAATAGTAATGTTTAACCCATTAAATTTAATAACAAAATTTATCAAATCTAGTAATCAAAAAGAGCTAGATAGAATTGGTAAAATTGTTGAAAAAATAAACTCACACGAGGAAGATTTTAAAAATTTAAATGACGACGACTTTCCAAAAAAAACTAATGAATTTAAAAATCAGTTAAAAGATGGAAAAACTTTAGACGAGTTACTTCCTAAAGCTTTTGCTTTAGTTAGAGAAGCTGCCAAAAGAACGCGTAACGAGAAACACTTTAATGTTCAGTTAATTGGAGGTGTTGCTTTGCATGAGGGTAAAATTGCTGAAATGAGAACTGGAGAAGGAAAAACTTTAACAATCACATTGGCTGCTTACTTAAATGCCTTAAGCGAAAAAGGTGTTCATGTAGTAACTGTTAATGATTATCTTGCAAAAAGAGACTCGATAGAAATGGGAGAGATATATAATTTTCTAGGTCTTACTTCTGGATTTATTAATAATTATCAAGATGATACTGAGCGTAAAAAAAATTACAAATGTGACATTACATATGCAACTAACAGTGAATTAGGTTTTGATTACCTGAGAGATAACATGAAATTCTCCGAGGAACAAATGGTTCAGAGAGAACATAGTTTTTCAATAGTAGATGAGATAGATTCTTGTTTGATTGATGAAGCAAGAACACCTCTGGTTATATCTGGAGCCGCTGAGGACAAAACAGCTCAATATTTAGCAATTGATAAACTCATTAAAAATTTAAACCATAAAGATTATGAAATAGATGAAAAAGAAAAAAGTGTTCTATTAACAAATGATGGAATAAATAATGTAGAAAAACTTTTTTCTAATGCTGGAATTTTAAAAAATAATAATTTTTATGATCCAGAAAATTTACATTTAGTTCATCATGTTAATCAAGCATTACGTGCAAATCATTTATTTGAAAAAGGAAGAGATTATATTGTAGCAGATGGAAGTCTTAAGATTATTGACGAACTTACCGGAAGAATTTTAGAGGGTAGGCGTTTTGGAGATGGCTTACATCAAGCTCTTGAAGCTAAAGAAAAAATACAAATTCAGGCCGAAAACCAAACATTAGCTTCAATAACTTATCAAAATTATTTTAAACTTTATAAAAAAATATCTGGTTGTACTGGTACAGCCGCTACAGAGTCTGAAGAATTTTTTGAAATTTATAATCTACCTGTTGTTGTCATTCCTACAAACAAGGAAATGATCCGAAAGGATTTTAATGATTTAATTTTTAGAACAGAAAAAGAAAAGAATGATGCTATTATAAAAAAAATAATTGAAAGAAATAAAATAGGTCAACCTATTTTAGTATTTACTTCAAGCATTAATAAATCTGAAGTTTATTCAAATTTATTAAATCAAAAAAATATTAAACACGTAGTGTTAAATGCGAAAAATCACGAAAATGAGGCTGAAATAATTGCAAATGCAGGAAAAGAAAATTCATTAATAATTACAACAAGTATTTCGGGAAGAGGGGTTGATATTCAACTTGGTGGTAAGAAAGGTTCTATTCCAGAAAGCCAACTTAAAATAGATAAAGATAAAATAAAATCCTTAGGTGGTTTATTTGTAATTGGCACAGAAAGAATGGAGTCTAGAAGAGTCGATAACCAGGCAAGAGGAAGATCTGGAAGACAAGGAGATGAAGGCAGTTCAATATTTTATGTTAGTCTTGAAGATGATTTAATGAGAATTTTTGGATCAGAGTCCATGAATACTATGCTAGAAAAACTAGGACTCAAAGATGGTGAAAGTATTGATCATCCATGGATTAATAAAGCACTAGAGAGAGCTCAGCAGAAAGTTGAAGCTAGAAATTTTGATATAAGGAAAACACTTATTAAATTTGATAATGTTCTAAATGATCAAAGGCATGTTGTATTTTCGCAAAGAAAAAATGCGATGAATAGTGAAAATATCTTTGATTATTCAGATGAATTTTTAAAAGAAATATCTGATGATTTAATAAAATTAAAAATTTCAAATTTATCCAATCCAAAAAGTAATGAATTTTATAACAAAACAAAGCAAATAATTGGAAAAAGTTTTGAAGAAACTGAGTTTAAGAATTTAATTGAAGCTAAAGATAATGATTTTAGAAAAAAAATCTCTGACAAATTCCAAGAAACAAGAAACGAGCGTATTAAACTTCTGGGTGATAAGCATGCTAAAGAAATAGAAAAAAGAATTTTTCTTCAATCAATTGATTTAAATTGGAAATCACATATTCAATATTTGGAGCAATTAAGACAAGTTATAGGATTAAGATCTTATGGTCAGAGAGATCCATTAGTAGAATATAAAAAGGAAGCATTTGAATTATTTTCAAATCTTCTAGAAAAATTGAAACTAGATTTTGTAACAATTCTTATGAACTTAAAAGTGGTAATGGAATCAAACAACGAAACACAGGATTCAAAGAAAATCGACATATCTGACAATCCAAAATGTTTATTGTTAATTAAAAAAAATCAAAAAATTTCTAGAAATGATAGATGTGAGGCTACAGGTAAAAAATTTAAAAACTGTTGTGGAGCTTTATAAAATTTAAATTAATAAAAAGATTGAAGAAACTAAAATCAATCCACCAATAATTGCTAATAATATTTTTTTTGATTTAAAAATTAGATCCAAATTATTTTTCTTAATGGTTAATGTACTTGAATCTTCAGAACTAGTCATAAAACCATCGTTTCTTCCAATTTTAAGAAATTTATTTTTTCTCTCAGTCATTATTTCTTCTGGGGATAATTCGTCAAAATAATTTAAATTTTTTGTTAAAGTTTTTCTGATATTGTTTAATATTATATCTCTATCTCTGTGTGCACCACCTAAAGGTTCTTCAATTATTTCATCAATAACTTTTAACTTAAGTAAATCTTCAGCCGTAAGCTTCATGGCTTTTGCAGCATCGAGCATTTTTTTTGGATCTCTCCAAAGAATAGTTGCACATCCTTCTGGAGATATTACCGAGTAAATTGAATTTTCTAACATGAGAACTTTGTTTGATGAGGCTAATGCTATTGCTCCACCAGAACCACCTTCGCCTATAATTATAGCAATTGTTGGAACTTTAAGTTCCATGCTACATTCAATTGATCGTGCAATTGCTTCTGCTTGACCTCTTTCCTCTGCCCCAACTCCCGGATATGCTCCTGGAGTATCAATAAAGGAGATGATTGGAATATTAAATTTATCAGCTAGCCTCATTAACCTTATAGTCTTTCTGTAGCCGCTCGGATCTGCCATGCCAAAATTTCTTTCTATTCTGCTATCTAAATCTTCTCCTTTTTCTTGACCTATCACTAAAACAGATTTTCCGTTAAATTTTGCAAATCCACTTATTACTGCTTTATCTTCACCGTAATATCGGTCACCAGCTAGTGGAATAAAATCATCAAATAAGTTATCGATAAAAAATTTTGCTTTTGGTCTATCTTCGTGACGAGCAACCATAGTAGTTTGCCAAGGATCTAGATTAGAGTAAATATTTTTTAATTTTTCATCTATTTCATTTTGAGTAGTTGAAATTTTTTGTGTATCCACTTCTGATAATCCATCTTGATTGTAAGGATCTTTCAATTTTTCTAGTTCGTTTTCTAGATCTTTAATTTCTGTTTCAAAATTTAAGTAATTTTTCATAATTTATTTATAGCGGATGGTTAAAATACAAAAAAGGCAATAAAATGATTGTAAATAGAGTGTAATTCTTATTAATTGACTTAATTCTTTTAACAGATACATATTTACCATCGGGAGAGACTATTTATAGCGCCGAAGGAGCAACCACCCCGGAAACTCTCAGGCAAAAGGACCGATTAAAGCATAACACTCTGGAAAGAGATTAATTTCCGCCGAAGGAGTAAAACTCTCAGGCAAAAATACAGATGGGGTACGAAGTTAAGTGCTATGCAAGAAAAATATATTAAAATTAATAATCTACAAGTATCTGAAAAACTATCAAACTTTGTAAGTGACGAATTATTAAAAGGTACTGATATATCAGCAGAAAATTTTTGGTCAGGTATAGAAAAATCCCTTGATGAACTTGCACCAAAAAATAAAGAATTAATTAAATTTAGAGAAGAATTGCAGAAAAAAATAGACGATTGGCATGTCAAAAATAAAGGTAAGGAATTTAATTTAGATGATTACAAAAAATTTTTATTTGAAATTGGTTATTTAAAAAATGAAGGACCTGATTTTAAAATACAAACTGAAAATGTTGATGAAGAAATTGCGAATATAGCTGGACCTCAGTTGGTTGTACCTGTCATGAACGCAAGATATGCATTAAACGCTGCAAATGCAAGATGGATGAGCTTATATGATAGTCTTTATGGTACAGATGTAATTGAACAGTCTGAAGACAGCGTATCTGAACGGTATGACCCTTTAAGAGGTGAAATGGTAATAAAATATGGTAGAGATTTTTTAGATAAATATTTTCCATTAGCTGGATTAAGTTGGAATAAAATTACAAGTTTTGCTGTAAAATATGGAAAATTAAAAGTTTTAAAAGGTGCTGATATTTTTGACTTAGAGGATGAAAATAAATTTATAGGACACAGAGGCGAAAACGATAATCCATCTGCAATTATTCTAAAAAACAATAATTTACATATTGAAATTCTAAAGGACTCAAGAGCTTTTGCTGCCCAACAAGATCATGCTGGTATTAGTGATATTATAGTAGAATCTGCAGTATCAACAATTTGTGATAATGAAGATAGTGTAGCAGCAGTTGACTCAGAAGATAAAATTATTTGTTATCGAAATTGGCTAGGTCTTATGAAAGGAGACCTTAAGTCAAAATTTGAAAAAGAAGGAAAATTATTTGAGAGAAAATTAAATCCTCACAGAAGCTATATCTCAAAAGATGGGAAAGGTTTAAAGTTGCATGGCAGAAGTCTTTTACTTGTAAGAAACGTTGGTCATCTAATGACTAACCCATCAATTTTATTGAGTGATGGAAGTGAAATACCTGAAGGTATAATGGATGCATTTATAACTACAGCGGCTGCACTACATGATATTAAAAACAAAAATAATTCAAGAACTGGATCAGTTTATATTGTAAAGCCTAAAATGCATGGTCCTGATGAAACAGCATTTACAGATTTAATTTTTTCTAAAGTTGAGGAAGTTCTAAGTTTACCTAAGTACACTTGCAAGATCGGTATTATGGATGAAGAAAGAAGAACATCAGCAAATTTAAAAGAGTGTATTAGAAGTCTTAAAAATAGGGTTTTCTTCGTCAATACAGGATTCCTCGATCGCACGGGTGATGAAATGCATACATCAATGGAAGCCGGTCCTATGATCAAAAAAGGTGATATGAAATCATCTAAATGGATTACTGCATACGAAAACAATAATGTTGATATTGGTTTAAGTTGTGGATTTTCTGGTAAAGCTCAAATTGGAAAAGGAATGTGGGCAATGCCTGATAAAATGAAAGATATGATGGAGCAAAAAACAGGGCACTTAAAAGCAGGAGCAAACTGCGCATGGGTTCCTTCTCCAACAGCAGCTGCATTGCATGCTTTACATTATCATGAGATAAATATTTTTAATGAACAAAAAAAATTAATAGATAGAGAACCAGCTAAGCTTGATGATCTCTTAACAATCCCAATAGCAGACAGACCTAATTGGTCTGTAGAAGATATAAATAAAGAAATTTCTAATTCTGCACAAACTTTATTAGGTTATGTTGTAAGATGGGTCGATCAAGGTGTGGGTTGTTCTAAAGTTCCAGATATTAATAACATAGGTTTAATGGAAGACAGGGCCACTCTTAGAATTTCATCTCAGCATATAGCAAACTGGATACATCATGGTATTACAACAAAAATACAAGTAACTGAAATAATGAAAGAGATGGCCAAGATTGTAGACGACCAGAATAAAGATGATCCACTATATGTTAAAATGAGTGGTGATTATGAAAACTCTATAGCATTTCAAACTGCGTGTGATTTAGTGTTTAAAGGTAAAGAACAACCTTCAGGATATACTGAACCATTACTTCATTTAAATAGATTGAAAAAAAAATCTAATCTGAGTTCGAAGCCAAATTAGATCGATTTTTAAAAGCAGAAAATAAAGTCCCATCATCTAAACTTTCAATTTCTCCACCAACAGGTAATCCTTGTGCTAATTTAGTAATTTTAACATCTAAATTTTTTAGACTATCTTGAATATAATATGCAGTTGTTTGACCTTCAACAGTTGCACTAGTTGCAAGTATGACTTCTTCTATCTTATCTTTTTTAACTCTTTGTACTAAAGAATTAATTAACAAATCCTCTTTTTTTTGTCCAGCTGATGAAATAGTGCCTCCTAAAATATGAAAATAACCTTTATATATATTTGAACTTTCTATACTCCACTGGTCAGATATATTTTCTACTACACAAATTTTTTCATATTTTCTATCTACAATTTTACAATTTTCATAATCACAATCTATTGAAATAGATTTTAAAGCTCCACAAATTTTACATCTAGAAATATTTTTATAAACATCCGCTAATGATTTTGCTAAAGGCTTTACTAATTCATCTCTGTTATTAATTAACTTTAATACAATTCGCTTTGCTGATTTAGGACCCAAACCAGGCAATTTTGATATCAGTTTAATTAAATCATCTATCTCATTACCATTTTCCATATTTTATAAGGGCCATTTGAAACCTGGAATTCCAAACCCACCTGTTGCTTTTGAAATTTCCTCAGTCGTTTTTGATTTAAGTTGAGATTTAGCACTATTATGTGCTGCAACAATTAAATCTTCAATTATGGTTTTGTCCTCTTTCATAATTTCATCAGATAACTTTATTGTTTGCATCTCTCCCTCTCCATCCAAAATTATCTTTACAGAATTTGAACCCGAAACTCCTTCAACTCTTATTTCCTTAATCTTTTGTTGGCTTTCTTTCATTTTTGCCTCAAGTTCTTTTGCTTTATCTAAAATTTTACTAAAATCAGTCATTATCAACTCCATCTTTGTTTGAATTTACATCTATTAATTCGGCATCAGGAAATTTATCCAGCACACTTTTAAATATTTCTGAATTTTTCATTTCATCCATTAACTGTTTTTTTATATTTTTTTCTTTATCTTTTACTGACATTTGTCCTTTTAATTTACTAAACGTAATAATCCATCTTTCACCAGTCCATTCAAAAAGCTTTGATGATAAATCTTTTACAAAATCTTTATCTAAACTTTCATTAAAAGATATTTCAATTCTATTTTTTTCAAATTTTACAAGGTTAACATTTTTTTCTAACTCGTATTTAAGCTTGATCTCTTTTTTTTTTGAACAAATTTCAATTAAATCCTCAAGTGTATTTATATTAATTTTATGTTCTGCTTTAATTTCTGTATGAACTTCTGGTTTAATTTTTTCTTCCTGTGCAACATTCTTAATTTGATTTATTGTTTTAGAAGTTAATTCAGTTTCTTTATTGTTAACTAAATTTTCACTCTTCAAATCAATCTCAACTTTTTCAACATTATTTTTAGATTTTACAGAACTTAAATGCATTAGTCTTATTAAGAACATTTCAATTGAAAGGTGCTGGTTAGAAACAATATCAATTTCTTCAAGAGAAGAGATGGCAAATTGCCAAAATAATATTAATACCCCTGAGTCTATTTGATTTGATAAATTTTTAATTTTAGAAAATTCTTCATCATTTAATGAAAAGTTTGTACTTTCTAAAGTTAAAAAATTAATATTTTTAAAATAGTAAAGTAACTCTAAGAAATCATTAATAAAAACTTTTGGTTCAACACCTTGTTCATAAATTTTTCTATAAATACTTATTACTTTTGTTTCTTCACCTTTTAAAATCAACTCAAATAAATCGATTAATTGAGATTTATCAAAATACCCAAAAATTTTCTGAGCTGAATTTAAATCCAATTCCTTTCCATCATCCAAACTTAATAATGCTCTATCTAATAATGATAAAGCATCTCTAACAGAACCTTCCGAAATTTTTACTATAAGCTTTAAAGCATCTTCTGTTATTTTTCCATTTTCCTTATCTTTAATTAATTTTATATATTCTAATAATTCTGAGGATTTAATTCTAGACAAATCAAATCTTTGACATCTAGAAACAACAGTAATAGGAATTTTTTTTATTTCTGTTGTTGCAAAAATAAATTTTAAATATTCTGGCGGCTCTTCTAAAGTTTTTAATAATGCATTAAATGCTTGCTTGCTAAGCATATGAACTTCATCAATTATGAAAATTTTATATTTTGCAGATGTTGGCCCATATCTAGAAAATTCAATCAAATCTCTTACATCATCTACGCCTGTTTTGCTTGCAGCATCCATCTCAAGAACATCGATATGATTTGAGTTTGTAATCGCATCACAATTATCACATTTAATTTTACATTTATTTTCTATTCCATTTGAGCAATTAAGTGCTTTTGCAACAATTCTTGCAGTGGTAGTTTTTCCTATTCCCCTTATTCCAGTGAACAAATATGCATTAGGTATTTTGTTAGCTTTAATCGAATTAGTTATTGTTTCCGTAACAACCTCTTGACCTATAAGATCATCAAAAGTTTGTGGTCTATATTTTAATGCTAATACTTTTGAGTTATTATTCATATATTTATAAGGAGACTAGAACCTGAATAACTGTCTCTACGACTGCTTCCGTTAAGATCTGGTCGGGTTCAAGCAGCATCCACCTCTAGCCTCCAAAACCATTATAGCAGTTAAAATTTCTAATCTACAAGAAAAGATTCTTATTTTTTTTGTCTCAAGCTATCCGCTTCGAAAACACCTAGAACGTGAAAATCCTCACAATGCAAACCTAGCTCTTCAAGAGATTTCTGAACTTTTGGATCTTCGATGTGTCCATCCAAATCACATAAGAAAAAATAGGAGTCGAAACTATTTTTTTCTGGATAACTTTGTAGTTTAGTTAGGTTTACACCATTAATAGCAAAACCTCCTAGTGATTGGTAGAGGGCAGCTGGCTTACTTTTCAATTTAAACAAAAAAGAAGTTATATAAGTTTTATCTTTAAATTCTGGTTGAGAAATATTTTTTCCCATAACCAAAAATCTTGTCAAATTTCCACTTTCGTTTTCTATATTTTTTTTAATAACTTCTAATCCATAAATTTCAGCACTTAAGGAAGACGCTATCGCAGATTGTTTGATATCTTTTGTTTTAGAAATCATTTCAGCAGATCCAGCAGTATCTGCTCTAATATGTTCTGCTAAATTATTTTCTTTTATAAATTTTGAACACTGAGACAATCCTTGCGCGTGCGAGTATACTTCTTTTATATCTTTTAATTTAGCACCAGGTTGTCCTAATAAGTTGTGCTCAATTTTTTGAAAATGCTCTTTATAAATATTTAGCCTATGTTTAAATATTAAATATTCAATTCCAATATTACCAGTAATTCTATTTGACTCTGGAATTATAATTCTGCTATCTGATTCTTCAGATGCTTTGTTAAAACACTCATCAAAAGTTTTACATGGCAAGATCTCAGCCTTGGGATCAATTGAAAGAGCTGCTAAATGAGAATATGCACCAAAGGTTCCTTGAAAATAAATTTTACTCATCAATTCTTATATTCCATTATTTTTTTCAAGGCTAGATAATCTTCCTCAGTATCTACTCCTATTGGAGATGATTTTGCAAGTGAAACATTGATATCAATATTATTATCTAATGCTCTTAACTGCTCTAATCGATTTTCTATTTCATTTTTAGATTGATCTAAGTGAACAAATTTTTCAAGACAATCTCTTGAATAACAATAAATTCCAATATGGTGATAAATATTATCTACCTGCTCAGATTTTCTTGAAAAGGAGACTGCCTTTGGAAAATGATCCCCTTCTAGGCTGTTTTCAGTGATGACCTTAACAATATTTTCATTCTTCAAGTTTTTAATATCTTTTATTTTTGCGGCAAGAGTTCCTAAATTAGAATTATTTTTTACCATTTTGTCATTCAAACTTTTTATATCATCAATCTCGATTGCTGGTTCATCACCTTGTAAATTCATAATGAAATCAACATCTCTAATATTTGATTTTTTTAGTGCCTCATGAATTCTATCCGTACCTGTCTTGTGTTTATTGCTGGTTAAAATAGCATTAAAACCATTTTTTTTCACATCTTCGACTATTACCTGGTCTTCAGTTGCTACAATCACTTCTCCAATATTGGCCTCTTCTGCTTTTCTAGATACGTGTGAAATAATTGATATACCATTTATTTTTAACAAAGGTTTGCCTGGTAGCCTATTGGCGGACATTCTAGAGGGTATAATAACTAAAGTTTTCATTATATTTTCAAATTATTATACTCATTAAACAACTATAGAGGCAAATTTATACATTAAATTTTAGCTATTTTTTAATTTATCATGTTATACGTTCACTACAAAATTTAGAAAAATGGATTCTTTCGAAATTAATAAAATAGTTGCTGCAGTTTTAATGGTTGCACTACTTATTATCGGAATTGGAAAATTATCTGATGTTATATTCCATGTAGATAAACCTGAGACACCAGGTTACGCTGTTGAAGTAGAGGCTGCAACTACAGTATCTGCATCTAGCTCAAGTTCAGCATCAGATGAAATCGACATAGCCACATTAATGGCAATGGGAGATATTGCGCATGGTGAAAAAGTTTTTAAAAAATGTGCAGCTTGTCATTCAATTGTTAAAGGAGGAAAGAATGCTATAGGTCCAGCTCTTTATAATGTTGTAGGAAGAAAAGTTGGAGCGATAGAGGACTATAAATATTCAAAAGCACTAGCTGCATACGATAAAAATTGGACTTTTGAAGAATTGAATGGATTTTTAATTAAACCTGCTAAATGGATAAAGGGAACAAAGATGGCATATGCAGGTCTTAGAAAAGAAAAAGATAGAGCCTCTGTAATAAAATATCTAAATGAGAATTCAGACAGCCCTTTGCCACTACCTTAATTTCCCAAAACAATATAACAAAATACTTTTTTGAACATGGACTCTATTGAGTGCTTGTTGCCATACATGAGATCTTTTACCCAAGAAAACATCATCACTTACCTCATCCCCTCTCGGCAAACAATGTAAAAAAATGCAACTTTTTTTTGCATAACTCATTAATTTTTTATCAATTTTAAATTTCTTAAATGCTTTTATTTTTTTCTTCTTATTAACTTTGTCATTTAAAGAAATAACTTTATCAGAAAAAATCACATCTGCACCAGATACTGCTTTTTTAGCATCATTATAAATATAAATTTTTTTATTATTACTTTTGACCCATGATCTAACTTCTTTTCCCGGTTCAAATTTTTTAGGACAACCAATACTTAGTTTGAAAGAAAATTTTACTGAAGCAGCAATTAAACTATCCAAAACATTATTAGAGTCACCTATCCAACAAATGTTTAATTTTGAAATAGGTTTCTTCTTTATTTCCTCAACTGTAAATACATCTGATAAAACCTGAGTAGGATGAGATGAGGGACTTAATCCATTAATTACCGGTATTGATAAATATTTTGCAAAATTTTCAACCTTTTTATCGCTATCAGTTCTAAGCATAAATCCATCACCATAAGTCGAAATGATTTTAGCAGTATCAGCAATGCTTTCTCCCCCTTGACCTAAATGAAGTTCGTTTGATCTTAGAGTTAAAGTACCACCACCTAGTTGTTTAATAGCTAAATAAAAGCTTAATCTTGTTCGTAAACTAGATTTTTCAAACATCTGTATTAATAATTTTCCTTTTAAGGGTGCGCCCTTATCAACTTCAAGTGTGCTAATTTTTTTTCTTAAACTTTTTCTTTTCTTAGCGTCTGCAATAATCTTTCTCACATCTTTTGCAGGTATATCTTTTAGATTTATAAAATGCTTCATGATTATTTTATTTCTGAGCAAACTTTATCAATTATTTTTAATGCTAGATCTATTTCTTTTATTTTGACATTTAAAGGAGGCAAAATACGAACAACATTTTCAGCAGCACGGATAGTTAACAATTTATTGTCCATTAATTTTTTGATAAACTTTGTTTGATCTGTTTGAAGTTGAATTCCAATTAATAAACCTCTTCCTCTTATCTCCTTAATAATACTTGGATATTTTTCCTTTAACTTATTTAATTTCAAAAAAAAATATTTTGAAGATTTTTTTACGTTATTTAGAAATTTCTTTGTAGAAACTATATCCATTACAGTATTTCCTACCGCCATAGCTAGAGGATTACCACCAAAAGTTGAACCATGAGTTCCAGGTATCATGCCGACAGCAACTTTTTTATTCATTAGAACTGCACCAATAGGAAATCCAGAGCCTATTCCCTTAGCTATAGGCACTATATCAGCTGCCACTTTAGATTTTTCAAAAGCAAAAAAATCTCCAGACCGAGAAATCCCACATTGAACTTCATCTAAAATAAGTAATATTTTCTTTTTATTGCATAACTTTCTCAATTCTTTAAGACACCAATCTGGTATTACCTTGATACCACCTTCACCCATTATAGTTTCAACCATAATTGCAGCTGTGTTTTTAGTAATCTTTTTTTTTAAAGATTTATGATCTCCAAAGACAAAATGATCAAAACCTCCTACATGTCCAAAGCCTTCAGTCATTTTCTTTGACCCACTTGCAAAAATAGTGGCTAAAGTTCTTCCGTGAAAAGAATTTTTAATACATAAAATTCGAGTTTTATTTGGTTTTCCAATAGTATAAAAATATCTTCTAGCAACCTTTATTGCTGCCTCCGTAGCTTCTGCTCCTGAATTTTGAAACATAACATGATCAGCAAATGTTTTTTGGCACAACTTTTTCGCTAATTTTTCTCCCTCTGGAATTTGAAAAGCATTAGAAACATGCCAAAGTTTTTTTGATTGATCTCTTATTGTTTTAACTAATTTTGAATGAGCATGACCTAATGAGTTAACAGCTATTCCTTGAACAAAATCTAAATATTTTTTTCCATCTGTTGAAAAAAGATAACTTCCTTTTCCATACTTAAAGGCAATTTTTTTTCTATTATAATTTTTTGCTAAATAGCTCATAAATTTAATTTGTTTTATAAAGTTTAATTATTAATACAAGTTGGGATTGAAAATATACATACACATTATTTGCTTATTACTGTTGATAACTCTTATTTTTTGATTGTTTAATTTTAATTTATATCAGTATATTGTTGTCGTATAAATAATAAACACAATATATAGACATATAAAAAGCTAGGTATGAGCAATTGGACCAAGGAAAATATCGAATTTCTCCAAAAGCATTGGGGAACGTGTACGGCTAGAGAAATTAGTGAAAAAATGGGTGCAGGTTTTACACGTAATAGTATTATTGGGAAGGCGAGCAGACTTGGATTATCTGCAAAAATTAAAACACGAAAAGCTACTTCAAATCAAAATCTAGAGAACAATTTAGTTGATAAAAATACTAAAACAAAAAGAGGTCGTAGAAGTAAATTTAAGTCATTAATAATCGAAAAAGATTTTGAGCCAGAAAATCCTAAACAGCTAGAAGAGCTTGACGAGAATTCTTGTAAATGGCCTATTGGGCATCCTGATGAAAAATCATTTTATTTTTGTGGTAGATCATCATTGAAAGACTTTTCATATTGCAAACTTCATCTGCTTTATGCTTATCAACCAAAAGGTAAAAAAGAAGATGTAATTGAAAAAGAAGAAGTCCCAGAATTTATTGGAAAAAAAATTAAATCAGCTTAATTTTGGCCAGTTTTATTTTCTAAATCATTATTAGAAGTATATTTTTCTGTAGAGAACTGCCCACCTTCCCTCCACATATAACAATACTTTTTAACCTCATCATTAAAATATCTTTTACTAGGCATTCCAACATCTGAATTAGTTTTATATTTTCCAGACGGAATATTGTCATATTTTAAAAGTCTTAACTGATCTCTAGTGATTAAAGGTTTGGGTAATATTTCAAAAAATCTTGCAGACAATTCTGCTAAGGGCAAAGGAAAAGGAAGTAAAATTCTTTTTTTATCAATAAGATTTAATAATCTTTGTAATATCTCTTTAAAAGTAATTATCTCTGGTCCAACACACTCTATAATTTTTGAATAGATATTGTTAGAAATAACATGATGAATTGTATCTGTTAAATCAGAACAATGAATTGGCGCAAACTTTGTTTTACCATTATAATAAAGTGGAAATAATGGAAGTCTATTAAGTAAAGTTAAAAAATTAGTTGTTAGCTGATCATCTTGGGAAAATACAATTGATGGTCTTAAAATTGTTGCTAATGGGAAATTTTTTAAAATCTCTTTTTCTCCTTCAAGTTTACTTTTAGCATATTCAGAATCTGTTGCCTCGTTTATACCTAAAGCAGATAAATGAATAAAATGTTTAAGATTATATTCTTTAGATAGTTTTGCTAACAGCGAGGGAAATACGGAATGAATATTTCTAAATGTATTACCTTTTTTTTGTTCATACAGTATTCCAATTAAATTTATACAAATCTCTGCTTTTTTGAACAATTCTCTGATCTTATCTTCCTCAAAAATATTTGCCTCAACTATGTCAATATATCCAGCATTCGCCTGGGTTTTAATTATATAACTTTTTTGGTGTAAATTTCTGGTAACTACAGTAACTTTATAATTATTCTTAGTTAGCTTTCTTATTAAGTTTCTACCAATTTGACCACTACCACCAAAAATTAGACAATTTTTTTCTTTCATATATATATATTTTAAAATGAGTAATAATATTCAATTACACAAAAACGATCTACCAGATGATTTGAATTTAGGCAATATAATAGCGGTCGATGGTGAATTTATGGGTCTTAATGTAAGACGTGATCCACTTTGTTTGATCCAAGTATCTTCTGGTAATTCGGATGCTCATATTGTTCAATTTGATAGAAATAATTATAATGCTCCAAATCTAGTAAAGCTACTTAGTGATGAAAAGATAAAAAAAATTTTTCATTTTGGTAGAGCGGATATGGCTCATATAAAACATTATCTGAGCACTGACACAAACAATATTTTAGATACAAAAATTGCTTCAAAACTTGCAAGATCTTATTCAGATAATCATTCTTTAAAAACTCTTATTAAGGAATTTATAAATATAGATATTAGTAAACAATTTCAAAGCTCTGATTTTGGAGGTGAACTTACTCCGGCTCAATTAAAATATTGTGCTAATGACGTAATATACTTACATAAAATTCATGAAGAACTAAATAAAATACTCATTAGAGAAAATCGTATTAAATTATATGAAGATTGTTTAAAATTTTTAAAAGTAAGAGTTGAACTTGATTTAGCATTATTTAAAGAAGATATTTGGTCTCATTAAATATGAAAAATGAAAACATAGTAATTGCAAAAGATGTAATTGATTTACAGATAAAAGCACTTAAACAACTTAAAAATTTTTTAGATAAATCTTTTGATAAGGCAGTAAAAAAAATAGCCAAGTGTCAATCCAAAGTTATTATTTGTGGTGTAGGAAAAAGTGGAATAATTGCATCTAAAATATCAGCGACACTATCTTCCATAGGAACTCCTTCATTTACTGTTTCTGCTAATGATTGTTCACATGGTGATTTAGGCAGAATTACTAAAAAAGATATTCTGATATTAATAAGTAATTCAGGAAACACGAGTGAATTAAAAAATATAATTAAGTTTGTCCAATCTTATAAAATTTTTTTAATTGGAATAGTGTCAAATAAGAATTCAATGTTATACAAAGCATCAAATATTAAATTATATTTACCAGAAGTTGAAGAGTCTGGTCATGGAATTGTTCCAACGTCTAGTACAACTACTCAATTATCTTTTGGTGATGCTTTGGCTATTGCACTGATGAAAAAAAAAAAATTTAGTAAATTAGATTTCAAAAAGTTCCATCCTTTGGGATCTTTGGGTAATAAACTAAAAACAGCTAGTGATATAATGCTAATAAAGAACAAAATTCCGTTCATCAATGAAAATCAAAATATGAAAAAAGCAATTAAAACAATTAATTTAAAAAAGCTTGGGTTTCTAGTAATCACTAATTCAGAAGGATCAACAAGAGGAGTATTTACTGATGGTGATTTAAAAAGATTAATGAGAAAAAATAAAAAAATAGATAACTTAAAAATTAAAAATCATATGTCAAAAAAACCATTTTGTGTTGAGGAAAATATGCTTGCGCCAGACATTTTAACTCAAATGAATAGAAGAAAAATTACAAATGTTTGTGTTTTTAGTAAAAAAAATAAAAATAAAACTATTGGTGTTATTCATATTCATGACCTATTAAGTAATTTAAAATAGTTTCAATGAAACTTTTATTACAGATTATACTTTTAATTTTGATAGTTATAATAAGTTTAATTTTCTATAACAAATACTTTAAAAAAGTAGAAATTGTAGAAATTAAAACAAGTGAGATAAAAAAAGATAAAGAAATAGAGCCAGATCTACAAAATGAAAATAATATAATTAAAAACTTAAATTATAATGTAGATCTTATTGAAGATGGAAATTATGAAATAAAATCTGAATTGAGTGAAGTAATTATAAAAGATGGATCAGAAATAGTTTTAATGAAAAAAGTGGTAGCAATTTTTACTGATAAAAATGAAAAAAAGCTATTTATTTACTCAGATTATGCAGAATTTAATTCATCAAATTACAACACGTTATTTAGAGAAAATTTAAAAATTGAATATGAAAATCACACCATAACTGCCGATAATCTAGATTTCAATTTTGCTGAGAATAATATTTTAGTTTATGAGAATGTTATATACAATAGCAGCAATGGAAAAATTGAAACGGACAATATTAAATTAAACTTGATTTCAAAAAAAGTTGAAATATTTATGAACGATAATAAAAAAAATATTAAAGTTGTCTCTTTTTAAATAATAAAATGACTGGAAATATAAAAAAATTTAGAATTAAATCATTCAAAAAAAATAATGTTATTTTAAAACTAGAAAAAGTATCTTTAAAATTTGGACGTAAAACTATTTTAGATAGTTTAAACCTAAGTTTAAATGATGGTCAGATTTTAGGTTTACTTGGTCCAAATGGTGTGGGTAAGTCTACAATATTTAATTTAATTACAGGTTTAATTTCCCCGGATTATGGTTCTATAATTATAAATTCAGAAAAAGTAAATAAGTTTCCCATTTTTGAGAGAACACTCAAATTTAAAATTGGATTTGTTCCGCAATCAGGAGGATTTTTCCATGACATGACCGTTAACGAAAATTTAAATGCTATAGCTGAAATAACTTTAAACAACAAAAGTGCTAGAAATGAAAAAGTTAATTCTCTTATTTCTAAATTCGAGTTAGAGCCTGTGAGGGATATAAAAGCAAAATTACTTTCTGGGGGCCAACGTAAAAAACTAGTAATTGCAATTGCATTAATTTCTGATCCTAAAATTTTACTTCTTGATGAACCATTTGCTGCTTTAGATGTTATGACAATTAAAATACTTCAAGAAATTATTGTGAATCTACAGAGTTTTAAAAATATATCTGTCATAGTTTGCGATCATCAAGCCAGAGATCTATTAAAATGCGTAGATACAGCTGCAATTATACATAATGGTAGAGTTGTTGCTCAAGATACACCTTCAAACTTGATTGACGACGTAATCGCTAAAGATACCTATTTTGGCGACTCATTTAAAATAAATTAAATTTCGTAATGCAAAACTTTATTCAAATTAAGGAAACCATTAAACCATTTAATAAAAAGATTAATATTGAGGGCGATAAAAGTCTATCTATAAGGTGGGCTCTACTAGCCTCACAATCAACTGGTAAATCAACCTCATTTAATCTTTTAAGATCGGAAGACATAATATCAACTTTAAGTTCTTTAAAAAAATTAGGTGTAAAAGTAAAACTTCTAAATAATCGATGTGAAATAATTGGAGTTGGTATAAATGGGTTTAAATATAAAAACAATACTACTCTCAACTGTGGAAATTCAGGAACTTTTGCAAGACTGATTTTAGGCTTACTAGTGCATTCAAATAAACAAATTAAATTAATTGGTGATCGAAGTCTTTCTAAAAGAGACTTTAAGAGAATCAAAGAACCATTAGAAAAATTTGGAGCTACATTTAAATCAAAATCTGGCAAATTACCAATCTTTGTTAAAGGTGCCAAAAATGTAAATCCAATTTACTACCACGAAAAAAAAGGATCTGCGCAATGTAAAAGTAGTGTGATGCTGGCTGCACTAAATACTAAAGGTAAAACTATAATTAAAGCAAAGAAATCAAGAAATCATCTTGAGTTACTCTATAAATATTTAAAATTACCTATTAAAATTAGCAAAAAAAAAAATTATGATTTGATAGAAGTAAATGGAGTAAAAAAAGTAAAACCTTTGATATATAAAATACCATCAGACATAAGCTCGGGTGCATTTTTTATAGTTTTAACTGCATTGTCAAAAAATTCAAAATTAGTTATTAAAAATACAAATGTTAATCCATCTAGAATTGGTATTTTGAAAATCCTTAAATTAATGGGTATTAAAGTAAATATTAAAAGACTTAAATATTACAAAGGTGAAAAAGTTGCTGACATATTGATTAAAAGCCAAAAAAATATTATTCCAATCAAATGTCCTAAAAATTTAAATAGCTATGCAATTGACGAATTTCTTCTCATTTTTTTGGTTGCTGCAAAAGCAAGAGGTGTTTCTCATTTTAAAGATCTTGCCGAATTAAATCAAAAAGAAAGCCCAAGATTAATTTGGGGATCTAGAATACTTAATAAAATGGGAATAAAAACAAGCCTAACCAAAGATAGTATTAAAATTTTTGGAAATCCAAATTTAAAAATAAACAAAAAAATAGTTATAAAGAATTTTTTAAAAGATCATAGAGTATTCATGACTAGTGTTATAGCTGCTCTGACTTTTGGGGGTGATTGGAAAATACACGACAAAGATTCAATTAATTCATCTTTCCCTTCTTTTTTAAAGATAATAAAAAAATTAGATAAAAGTATTGGTTAATTTTATGAATTTTAAAGAAAGTTATCCTAAATCATAAATATTATCGAATATTCACAATTTCCAACAAAAATACCTTTAAAATTAAAGAAAATCAGAGATAATTTTAACTTTTTGAATAAATTTGACTGTTGATTAAAAGGTTATTTTTAACTAAAAAAGCGTGTTTTTTAAAAAAAAAAAATAATAGATAGGAAAATTTATAATTAATGGAAATATACTCTGACTTATCCAGCGCAGCATCTAAAGAATTCGAACAGCTACTAAATTCACACCAATCTAAAACTCCGATAGAAGAAGGTAAAATTATTGAAGGAGTAATAAATAAAATTACTGAAAAGTACGTATTTCTTTACATTGAAAATTTAAAAAGTGAACCTGTAATAGATATTCAAGAAGCTAAATCAATTCTTGGAGAAAATTTAAAAGAGGGTTCAAAGATACCCGTTTTAATTGAGAGTTTGGAAAACAAATCTGGTGAAGTAGTAGTATCTGCGAGCAAAGCAAAAAAAATTTCTGGGTGGAACACTCTTGTACGAGCTTATGACAATAATGAAATTGTAATGGGTCGTATAACTGGGACCGTTAAGGGAGGCGCAATTGTTGAACATATTGATACAGGATCACTGATGTTCTTGCCGGGTTCACAGATTTCTGACTCTCCAATGAAAAGCAAAGATATCTCAAATCTTATGAATGAACCAATGAAATTTAAACTAATCAAGCTCGACCGACAAAGGGGTAATATTTGTTGTTCAAGAAGAGAAGTTATTTCATCATTTAAGAAAGAGGATAAGGCTAAAGTAGTTTCTCAATATAAGGTCGGCGACATTATTAAAAATGCTCAAGTAAAAGGGTTTTCTAGCTTTGGGGCTTTTTTCTCTACCGGTAATCTAGACGTTCTTACACATTTACAAGAATTAAGCTGGTCAAGAATTGACTCACCAGATCAAATTTTAGAAATTGGTCAAGTCGTTCCTGAATTAAAAGTGATTTCCGTTGATATGGATAAGCTACAGGTCGGAACAAGTTTGAAACAAATGACCGATGACCCATTTAATAACATACATAATTATGAGTTAAATAAAACTTATAAATGTCGAGTCGTCAAGCTGGCCGATTTTGGTGCATTTGTTGAACTAGAAAAGGGTCTCACAGCGTTACTACACCAGAGTCAACTTTCTTGGACAAAGAAAAATGCTTCTGCAAAAAAAATGTTTAAACTTAATGAAATGATTGACGTAGTTATCCAGGAAATTGACGAGACCAAGCGTAGGGTAGCTGTTTCTTATAAATTAACTCAAGAGAATCCCTATGAGACAATATCTAAACTTCATCCTGTAGGTTCTGTAGATGAAGCTGAGGTAGTAAGCAAAAATGAATATGCATTATTTGTTAAATTTAAAGATTTAGATATCGAGCTATTTTGCCACCTAAATGACATTTCGTACACAAAAAACAATGAAGAAGAGTTGGCTAAATACAAAAAGGGAGATAAAATTAAAGTTCAGGTGATGGAAATTCAAACGGAGGAACAAAAGGTTCGAGTTAGTCATAGAGCGACACTTAAAGATCCTTTTGACTTCTTTAAAAATAAAGAAAAAGGAGATACGATCACAGTTAAAGTAGTAAGCACTAATGACAACAAGAGCTTAACCGTTAGACCTGAAAATTGTGAAATGGACTTTCAGATTAAAAAATCAGAGATAGCACTGAATTCCGGTGATCAACGAGCGTCGAGATGGGTTGGCGGTGAGAAAGTTGATGTCGGAATCAAAGAGTTACAATATGATAAAAGAAAAGTAACATTAAGTATTAAGTACTTGGAGGAGCAGGCCCGAGATGTTGCTTTAAAAACTTATGGTAGTGAAGCAAGCGGAAAAAACTTACCCTTCAGCAATCTTTCCGATAAATTATCTAAAGCTGAAGACTTAAAAAAAAAAGAAGAAGAGAAGTAATTAATTAAGAAATATTAAATTGGCTGTTGTAAAATCAAAGCTTTTAAAACAACTTAAAAAATCATATCCTAATTTCAGTTTAAACGATCTTTCAAAATTAGTTGATATCATATTGAATGAAATAAAAAGAGCCCTTAGACGAGGTGATCGAGTGGAATTACGCGGATGGGGAACTCTAAGCGTAAAAACTCAAAAATCTTCTATCAGAAGAAACCCTAAAACAGGTGAAAAAGTTGCTGTCCCAGAAAAAAAAGTAATAAGATGGAAGCAAAGTAAAGATTTATTTAAAAAGATAAACAATGAAGAATAAAATATTTATAGCAGTAGATACAACAAGCATTTCAAAAGTTAAGAAAATAATTCAAAATACTCAAACATCAAAATTGAAAATTGGTTACAAATTTGGACTAGAATTTTTAAACTCTAAAAATGGAAGAAAATTTGTATCTAAATTAAAAAATCAAATCACATTTGGAGATTTTAAGTTTTCAGATATTCCTAATACTTGTGTATCAGCAGTAAAAGCAATTAAAGATCTTAATTTTAATTATTGTACTATGCACATAAGCTCAGGTTTAGAAGCGTTAAAAGCAGTTAAAAAAGTTTCGGGAAAAACTAAAATAGTTGGTGTTTCAATTCTAACTTCTTTAGATAACAAGGCTTTAAAAGAAATAGGTTATAATAAAGATGTAAAAAAATTAGTAGTCCATCAGGCGAAACTTGCTCAAAAAGCACAATTAGATGCCATAGTTTGCAGTGCACAAGAAGTTAAGATTGTTAGAAAAGTTTTTAAAAAAGAAATTATTACTCCTGGAATAAGATTTAATTCAGATAAAGGAGACCAAAAAAGAGTTCTAACTCCGAAAGCAGCATTTAAGAATGGAAGTGATTGGCTAGTAATTGGTAGACCTATCGTTAAAAAAGGGAATATTAAAAATAATATTAAAAAATTAATTGATCATTTAAACAAATGATCAAAGGTTGCAAAATTTGTGGGATTTCAGATCCTAATACTTTAAATTATATTTTAAATCATCCCTACCCACCCTCGCTAATAGGTTTTATTTGTAATTATAAAACAAGTCCACGATATGTTGAGTTTGATAAATTAAAAGAACTTTTAAAAATAAACAAAAAACAAAGTAAGTATGTTGCAGTTATTGTAAAAGATGATTCAGTAACTCTTGACAATATTAAAGATTTACCTTTTGATTATTATCAGCTGTATGGTTATTCTCTTGATGAAGTAGGAAAAATTAAAGAAACCTATAAAAAAAAAATAATCACTGCTTTAACAATTAAAAATAAAGACGATGTCACAAAATACAAAGATTATGAAAACGTTTCAGACATTATTTTGTTTGATGGGCCTGGAATGGCAGAGTCGATAGGCTTTAACCATGATTTACTTAACGAAGTTCCAGAACACATAAGCAAAATGATCGCAGGTAATATTAAGATAGAAGATCTTCCAAATTTTAAAAATAAGGACTGGATATTGGACGTGTCAGGCAGTTTGGAAAGCGAAAGAGGTGTTAAAGATATAAATAAAATTGATAAGTTTTTAAATACAGTCCATAATATCAAATCTTAAAAATAATCTATGACAAAAAATTCTTATAAAACAGGCCCTGATGAACTGGGTTATTTTGGTGAGGGTGATGCTGCTATGGGTGGAATGGCCGTTGGCGAAACACTTATGCCTGTTCTGCATGAGTTAAACCAAGGCTTTGAAGATGCGATCAAAGATCAAAGTTTTTTAGATGAATTTGATTATCACTGTAAACATTATATTGGGCGACCCTCGCCGCTATATTTTGCCGAAAACCTCACCAGAAAATTAGGTGGTGCTAAAATTTTATTCAAGAGAGAACACCTGAATCATACACTTTCACATAAAGTCACAAATTCATTATTCCAAGTATTGCTAGCTAAAAGAATGAAAAAAAAAGCATTGATATGTGAGTCTGGAGCTGGACAACATTTTTCGGCAACAGCAGCAGTAGCAGCAAAGTTTGGTATGCCCCTTACCGGCGTGATGGGCGATATTGATATAGCCAGGGTAAATCAGAATATAATTAAAGCAAAACACTATGGAGCTAAATTAAAAAGTGTTCCAGGTACTTTGAAGGAAGCTATTACAGAAGCTATCAAAACTTTCAGCAGTAATCCTGACTACGCTTATATATGTGGTAGTGCTGTCAGTAGTGCACCCTATCCTAGAATCGTACAATTTGCACAAAGTGTAATTGGAAGAGAAATTAGAGAACAATCAATGGCACAAGAAGGAAGATTGCCTAATATGTTGATAGCGTGTTGTGGCGGTGGCAGTAATTTAATTGGGATGATCCATGAGTTTTTAGATGAACCTGAGATTATTAAAATTGGAGTTGAAGCTGCAGAAACAGCAGCATTATCTAATGGTACTCCAGGAATAATGCAGGGTATGAAAACTTATATGCTTCAAACAGCAGATGGTTCAAAATCTCTTGGCGGCGCTTCGCTGGGCGCTGGAATACAATATTTTAGTGTAGGTCCACAGCATTCCTTCCTTAAAGACCAAGGTGCCGTAACTTATACCAGTGCTACAGATAAAGAAATTTTAGAAGCTTATAAACTTATTGCTTCAACAGAAGGTATTTGTAGTGCATTAGAACCAATGGCTGGAGCTGCCGAGTTAATTAAACAAGCTAAGAATAAACCTAAAGATTATCTGATATGCTTGAACCTATGTGGGACTGGCGAAAAGGACCTAAACACAATACAAGAACATATAGGTAAAGACTTTGAGTGATAGATTAAAAAAAATCTTTTCAGAAAAAGAACCTAGAACAAAATTAATCTCATATTTTGTAGGTTGTTACCCTGATTATGATCAGAGTTTAAGCTTAATGAAAGAAGCAATTGATAATGGAGTTTCAATTTTAGAAATTGGGTATGTTACATCTGAGGCCAGCGCCGAAGGTTCCATTATTAAAAAAGCCCACGATCATGTTTTGAGTAATGGTGGTAATCTTAATGATATAATAAATTTAGTTAAAGATTTAAGAAGTTATAGTGATAAAATAGGAATAGTTTTAATGGGTTATATTGCAAATTTATATAAATACCCTATTCCAAAATTTGTTGATGATATCAAAAAAGCAGGCGCGGACGCTGTTTTAGTTGTTGATGCCCCTCATGAGTTAAAAGAAGAAAATCAGCTAAGAGAAGCCTTAAATAAAAATGGATTATCACTTATTAAATTAGCTGCCCCAACCACTGACGATAATAGGCTTAAAGATATCATTAATATAGCATCTGGTTTTTTATACCAAGTTAACGTTTCAGGCGTGACCGGAGACAAATCAGCAGATGAAACCGATGTTGCAAACTTTGTTAAAAGAATCAAAATTTTAACAAATATTCCAGTTTGTTCAGGATTTGGAATTAAAAGCCCAAAGGATGCTAAAAAAATGGCCAATAGTGGTTGTAATGGCGTTATTGTTGGATCAACATTTGTTAAATATATTCAAGATAACTTAAGTGCCCCAGAATTAACAAAAAGTTTTGGGAAACAAGTTAAAAGTTTTTCAGAGGTATTAAAATAAATGGTTAATTGGCTACAAAAAGTAATTGCTGCAGGTTCAAAGATAAAAGAAAGAATTAGAGATCGTGCTACCAGGGAAGAAATTAAAAATTCAAAATGGATGTCTCCTTGCTGTGGAAATACTCCAATTCTAAAATCCTCAATTTTTAATGATGAACAACTTAATACTTGTTCTAACTGCGATAAACATTTTCCTTTTCCTCCTAGGCAAAGATTTGATCACTTCTATGGAAAGAATAAATGGGAATTAATTGACACGCCACGTATACCAGACGATCCTCTTCGATGGCCTGGTGACGTATACAAAAAAAAATTAGCGGCAGCTAGAAAAGCTACCGATCAAAGATGCAGCGTATTAGTTGCTCTTGGTGAAAGAGATGGAATGAAAATTACTTCTTTTGCAATTAATAGTGCGTTCATAGGTGGTGCAATAAGTGTTGAGTCTGCAGAGGCTATTCTTAAAGCATGTGATGTAGCTATTGAAAACCAAACACCGCTTATAGCTTGGAGTGAGGGCGGAGGTCAGATCATGTTTGAGAGCGGCTTGAGTCTCCAAGGTATGGCTAGGACTGTTCTTGGGGTAAATGAGGTAAAGAAAAATAATTTACCTTACATTAATATTTATACTAACAAATGTTATGGTGGTATTAGTGCAAGTTTTGCGGGCGTTTCAGACATAGCTTTTGCAGAAAAATCTTCTATGATCGGATTTGCTGGGCAATCCATAGTCAGAAATCAAACTCGCGAAGACCTACCAGAAAATTTTCAGTCCTCTTTGGAATTAATTAGGACTGGATTTTGTGATGCTGAGTTTCATAGAAAGGAAATAAATGATAAAATCATGACTGTTTTAAAGATATTGTTAAAAAAAGATTCTGTTTCTAAGTTTGAAGAAAATGAAACCTCAAAACTTAGCATTAATACACAACAGGCATCATAAATTCTATAACCTAATCTAAAATGATTGGTTCAGAAATTTATTATAAAAACCTTCAAAAAAAATATAGTCGAAGAATAAATCTAGATAGAAAGAGAATATTAAAAGTTCTAAACAAACTTAAATTTCCTCATTTAAATCTTAAAATGCCCGTGAATGTAATTGGCTCAGATGGCAAGTTCACAACAGCCACAAATCTCATAAGTTTTCTTGAAGCCAGTAAGAAAAATACTACATTTTTTAGCTCACCTCATTTAGTAGATTTGACCCATAGATATAGACTGAAAAAAAAATTTATTTCTCTTAAACAAATTAAAAAATATGAAAGGATTATCTATAATACTGGCTTAAAACTTACATTGTTTGAGGCACTAACTATGATTTATTTGCTAGCAGCAAATGATCAAAAAAATGTTGATTATCACATATGTGAATCTGGGGCAGGTTTCTCCAAAGACAGTACAAATTTATGGGATGAGCCCAAGGCTCAAATAATCACTAATATCAATCTTCAGCATCAAGACCTTTTTGGTGTTAAAACCTTGAATGAAGTTATCAAAATTAAAGTAGGTTATTTATCAAAAAAAACCAATATTTACATAGGAAAACAAACACCAAAGGTTCTAAATGAAATTAAGAGAATATTAAAAAATAATCCTAGCAAGGTAATTTATCCCTCAAATTGGAGAATTATTAAAGATACAGGGCAATACTATTATAAAGATAAAAAAAATTTTATTCCTATCAAGTCAAAATATATTCATAGTAAAGGACTGTTAGATAACTTGGGACTATCAATAAAAATAGCATTAGATTTTAAAGTTAAACCATCAATCATTCAAAAAACTATTCCAAAAATAAATTATGAAGGAAGAATTCAATATATTGAGAAGGGAAAATTAAGAAACTATCTCCAAAAAAATGAGCAATTATTGTTAGATGGCGCACATTCAAAAACTAGTGCTAAAAATTTATATGATTATCTTAAAGGAACTAAATTACCTCTTTACTGTGTATGGGCAATGCAAAGAAACAAATTTCCTAAAGAATTTTTAAAAGAATTTAAAGGTATATTTAAAAAAATTGTTACTGTTAAAATTCCAGGTGAACCAAACTCTTGTACAGCTGACGAATTAAAGTCTATTGCTATTAAACAGGATTATAAGACTCAAACTGCTGTTGGAATAAAAGAAGCTTTTAAAAATATTTCTTCAAAAGAAAAAAAGATAATTGTTGTAATGGGTAGTTTATACTGGTGTGGGTCAGTTCTAAAAGAAAATTAAAGTTTATTTTATTAAATTCTAGTTTGTTTTAGTTTTGTATTTTAATAATTTATTATAGTTATTTATCATCTTAAACTCTTCTAATGTTTTTGGTGGTGCTTCTAATAATTGGGGATTAAGCAACACTATACTCGAACATTGAGCTCTAGACACCGCTACGTTCAATCTGTTGCGGTTAAAGAAGAAAGATTTATCTCTTGGTAAATTTTCTACATCACTGCTTGTCATGCTTATAATTGTAATTGGTGCTTCTTGACCCTGAAACCTATCTATTGTACCACAGCGCGTACCTTTGGGAAGTCTTTCTAATAAAAAATTTACTTGAGCATTATAGGGAGAAATAATTAAAAAATCTGATATCGTTAAAGGTCTTTCTGTTTTATCTGAATCTATAAATTTTTGACCTAATAATTTTTTAATAATTTCATCTATTTTTTTAAATTCTGCCTTACTTGTTTGACTGCAATCAGTGTGATCCATTAAAATAGTATGAATACCATCTTTATTTATAAAAAAATTTTTGGGATAAATTACTTTTCTACTTTCAGCGGAAATATCAGTTAAAAGTTTATTCTCATAAAAATTTTCAGATATAAAAACATTAATGTTAGGATGCATTCTATATGTTCTTGTTAAAAATATACCCATGTTAGCAGGCACTGTATCTTTTCCTTCTAGTAAATAATCTAAAACTGAATATCCAGAATAATTTGGGTGGCTACCCTGCGTCGGCTGCCCCAGTTGAAGTTGATCACCAACTAGTACAATATTCTTTGTAATCCCACCTAATGCAATTAAATCTGCTAAGGAAAACTGACTTGCCTCGTCTATAAAAAGATAATCAATCTTGCTTCGATAATACCATGAAGATAAGTGATATTTTGTCCCTGCATAAAGTAGAATTTCGTTATCTTTTAATCCGTCAATATATTTCTTTTCATTGCTCTCAGTTTTAATTAATTTTCCATCATAAAAACTATCCCCATCATTTGGATTACCTTTTTTGAGACCTTTAAAAACAAACTTTTGCTTAGTTGCTATATTTTCTACTCTTTCTAATAAGTTGTGAATTACTTTATGAGAGTTTGCGGTAACAGCAATTTTTTTATTTTTCTTTAATAATTCAACTATAGCATTAGAACTATGAAATGTTTTTCCGGTTCCTGGAGGACCCTGAAGAAAAATACAACTAGAGTTTAATCTTGAAATTATATCAGGAATTTCTTTAATAAAATTTTCAGATTTAATAATTTTATCGCCTGATTTTAAATCTTTTATATTTGGTATATCTCTATTAAGAAAACATTTTAAAGCTTCATAACCTTTTTTATTTTCTAAAATATTTTCACAAAAATCGTATATATTTTTATTTAATTTATCAAACAGTGAATGTTGCATTAACTTCTTACCAATCGATAAAGTTCTTGGAAGTTGTTTTTTTTCTTTTGAAATGCCCTTTCTCAATACTACAGATCTATTAACCTGATCTAACTCTTTAATTGTACCAGCACTATCATCTCTATCTGGATCGTTATTATTAGCAATAATGACTCCATCTCCTTTCTTTAATTTATATTCTTGTGGCGGGAACAAAAATTTGTATTCAAAACTTCTCTTATCTTGAAATTGTGAAACTAATTTCATATTTCCTATACACTCATTTTCATCAATTAACTCTTCATGGGACAAATGCTTTCTGTCAAAAAATTCCCGCCATGAAGGTTTCATTTCTCTAGAGTAATAACCTATTATATCTGAAAGTAATTTAACTATTGGTTGATCTTTAAATTTTGAATTATTAAATTTTTTTTGGTATTCCAATAATGTTTCTTCAAAAGGTCTAAGTTCGATATGTTCCTTTTCAGGGACATGAAACTTGGTGTCCTCTGGTTTAATTTTTAATATCCAGTTTCTTAACTTAAAAGTGCTTATACAGTCTTGTTTATTATATTCTTCAATTTCGTTTAAAAGTTTTTTATCTTTTGTCTCCATCCATTGAATATAATATTCCTCGGAAACATCACCTTTTCTTACATCTCCACTTCTTTCAAATGCATAATATTTTTCGATTTCTTTAATTGAATAACTTTTTTGAGAAACATATATTGCTTGTTTGACTACTCTAAATAAATCAACAAATCGCTCAAGATTTAGATAATGATCATAATCAACTGTATGTACTTTATGTAAAGACGTCAAACGCTCAAGCGCTGTGATTTCGTATGAGGCGTAATGATAAATTTTAGCATTGGGATATTTTTTAAAATGATTATTGGTAAATGAAAAAAAATCTATAACACTTTGTTTTTCCTCATTCCTATTATGAGCCCAGAAAGGCTTGAATATTTTCTTTCCATTCTCCTCATAAAAAACCCCAAAGAGGTATTCTAGCTTTCCAGAAAATACATGTTCTTGGACAGACTCTATATCAAAAAACAAGTCACACTCTGAGGGTTGAGGTAATAAATTAAAACCTTTTTTTAATAAGAGATTTTCCTCATTAATAGTAAATATTGGATATCCTTTTTTTTCAGCCTCTATTTGTAATTTTGCTTGTTTTATTATTTTAATCTTTGCCTCTTCTCTTAATCCTTCTATTTTTTTTTTTGGATCTAACTTAGCTAACTCATCATAATTATTAATCCCTACTTTATTAAGTTTTTTTGTATTTTTTTTATTATTGCCTAAAACTTGATTCAAATGTCTATTCTTAATCCACTCTCCTTCACAGACTTCTTGCCAATCACAAAAAGTACAAAATCCACATTTTTCTGACTTAGTTTTATTTAATTCATTTGAAATAAAGTCTTCATAAGAATTTTTATGTAATAAAAAAGTATCATAAACTTCTCTAAGTTTAATTGCTTGCTTACTTTTGTCTTTTAATAAAATATAAAAATTGTTTGGTAATATTCCCTGTATCTCTCCCAATAAAAAGCAATATAGACCTACTTGATAAACGTGGTCCCCTTTTACACTTGCAGAATTTTTAGTATCAGTAACTTCATAACTCCAATTGCCTAAATTAGATTTTAAATCTTTATTAATTTCTAAAAAATCTAACTCTCCACTCCACTTACCATTATCAGACTCTAACCATCCCCCATAAACTAATTCATATCCTTGTTTTAAAGCTTTAATAGTTTCTTTGATTTTTTCTCTTTTAGATAAGCTCTTTAAATCCTTAATATTTTTTATTTTTTTATATTTTTTACTTAGTTCTTTAAAATAGTTTAATTCATGTATTAAACCTTTTTCTAATCTTAATTTGTCGGAATTTGTTTTTTCAGTTCGCTTCAAGTTTAATGTTTTTTCATTAAATTCGTTTGTAATTATATGCTTACAATTAACAAATCTTGTAAGCATTGTTGGCGAGTAAAAATTTTTATTCAATTTCGGTTTTTTATTATTAAACTAATAATAAATATTTTAATCCTTACTAAAAGGAAATTTTTTTATTAAATTTAGTTACAAACTATTCACTGGAAATTGAGGAATCCAAAAACTCTTTTACTTTAGCAGGTCCAGGAAAACCAACTAATCTATCGACTTCAACGCCTTTACGAAAAATTATAGTTGAAGGCACACCCCTTATACCCATAACACTACCGGTGTTTATGGCGCCCTCTTCTACATCACCATAATAAAATTTACACGATGAATAATTTTCACTAAGCTGCTCAAGTACAGGAGATAATTGCTTGCATGGTGCGCACCAAGACGCCGAGAACTGCACACAAACTATTTCTTCTTTAGATATTTTATCTTCCCAATCTGAATCTTGAAATGTATGAATCATGTTTAGTTATTAAATTTTTAAATTTACTTTGTCAATTAAGATAATTGTTTAATTTAGAATTTTTAAATTTTTATTCATGTCGATTGTTTCTCTATTTTTGATATAAGTAATTGATATGTTTATTGCAGATAAAAATTTTCCTTGGTCCTCTAAATATAACCCCGAATCAGACAAACCATTTATCATGTCTCGTTCTAAGATAGATCTATACTTAAGATGCAAAAGATGCGCTTATCTAGATATGCGACTAGGGATTAAAGGTCCTAAACCTTTTCCTTATAATTTAAATTCTCGTATTGATTATTTATTAAAAGTTGAACACGATATTGCTCGAGAAAAGAAAGGAAAAACAAAGTATTTAGAAGAATGTAATATAGACGCTATTCCCTATAGTCATCCAGAATTAGATGTATGGAGAGAACCTTTTAAGGCTGCAAGGTATCATCATAATCAAACGAATATAGTTGTAGCTGGATCTGTGGATGATCTATGGGAAGATAATGAAAGTAAGAAAATTCATATAGTTGATTATAAATCAACCCATACTGAAAATTTTGAAAAATTAAAAAATTTTGATGCACCTTATTTGATTGGTTATAAAAGACAGGCAGAAATTTATGCCTGGATTTTATCTAAGTTAGGTCTCGATATTCATCAAACAAGTTATTTTTTATATGTTAATGCTACTTTGGAACAAGAAACATTTAATAATAAACTAGACTTTGAGTATGCATTAATTCCCTATGAAATGAGAGACTTTAGTTGGGTCGAAGATACCATTATAGAAATCAAAAATTTTTTAGAAACAAATAAAATTCCAGCAGCCACAAATGATTGTGAACTTTGCAAATATATGCATAAGTTTTTTGAATTTATTAAAAAGAAAAATTAAAATTTATTGTTTTTCTTTAAACAATCTTATTTAATTTATCTAGTTTAGAAGATCGCCTATCAGTTAATACACTTTGAACTAATTTTCGATTACAATTTACTCCTAATGACTGCGCAACTTTTCTTGCAATACTAGTTTTAGTTTCACATTTACTATTTTTTTCATCTCTTATTTTTGATTTATCCTTTTCACCCACAGCCGCTTCTATCCTTTTTTGATATTCTGCTGCACTAGGAGCTTTGTCAAAAATTTCTAATATTTTTTCTTTTTTTTGTTCTAAAATTTTTCTTCCCAACAAAGAGTTATTGTTATTTTTCATGGAGGATAATATTTCTTCAATTTTAGTATCTGTAGGAATTTTATATATCGTTGGTGTTGAACCTTCTTTCCCAACCCTTTTTAATTTTGCCATTATAATGTTATTATTATTTGCAAATCTTGGGAGGTTATCTGCCCTATCAATTAAAATTTTTCTTTTATTAAGAAAATTAATCAATTCATCAGCATCTAAATAACCACTAGGCTTTTCCTCATATAAATAGCCCTCATCTTTTTTAGTTTTTAAATCATATGGATTACTATTTTTTTGATTCATTTAAACTCCTTAATTTTAATTTGGTTTATTAATATCTTCAGGGTCTTCAACAAAATTAACCATTTTGTCTTTATCATCAGTTTTAACCAGCTGATTGACATCTAGACCATGATCATCTTTTAGTTTTATAATTTTAGACTCTAAACCTTGACTTGAACCATAGCTGGTATGAACAACCTCTGTTAAAGATTTTGCATGAGTATTGTGACTTGATATTAATGTTTTTAAACTTTTTTTTAGAGTATTATATTTATTAAAAATATCTTCAGCTTTTCCAATAATTGTATCTATTTGAGATATTTGTTTTTCCTGATTTTTAATAGAAGTAATAGTAGAAATTAAACTCATTATGCTTATTGGCCCTGCTAACATAATATTTTTTTCAAAGCATAAGTCTAAAATATCATCTGATTTTTCAAGAATACTCAAATAACAACTATCGAACGGTAAAAATAAAACTACATATTGATAAGAATTTAAATTATGAATTTTCAAGTAATCTTTACCGGACAATTGCTCTATATGTGTTTTTACAGACTCTATATGTTTCTTTAAATGCAGGTCTCTTGAAGCTTCATCTTTAGCATTAGTAAAGTCCTGAAAACTCTTAAGGCTAACCTTACAATCAATAATTATATGATCAGCTACTGGTCCTTTTATATTTATAATAAAGTCTGGATTAACTGTTTTTTTGTTACCAGTCTCTAGGTCTGTAAGAGTATGCCCTTTTCGTTCATCAAAATCACCATCTTCTTCACTTAATCCATTTTTTTCCAGCAATTTTCTAAGTTTCTTTTCATTAAATCGGCCTTGATATTTAGCGTCACCAACTAATTTTTCATGGAAGTTTTTAAAGATTGAATGCTGATTTTTATGTTCATTAAGTATGAGATTGCTCTGGTCCTTAAAGTCTTCAACACTTTTTCTATCTAATGCTAATTGCTCTTTATCTTTTTTTAAATCTGCCAAATATTGTTCAGTAAGATTAATTTTATCTACTAACTTATCATTTTCATTTTTAAGATTTAATATCTCAGGGCTATTAGGATCAACAGAATTGTTTTTTTTATGTGAGTAATAAAAATATAATAATAATGCTGCAACAGTTAAAGATAATACAATAACAGAAATTATAAGTGAAATTATCATAAAATATTTATATCCTAATTAGTAAATTTATTCCATTGTTTAGAATACTTGCTGACAACGGCATTATTATCGATACAAGCAGATATCAAATAAGTTAAACAGTCTGAAAATTCTCTAGAACCATCATCATTACCTGTAGCATGGCTAAGCTCATGCAAAAATACGGAGAACATTTTACCAAAACTTTGCTTAAATAAATCTGCATGTAAATATACCGTCTTAGAATTATAGTCAGAATTATTTTTTATTTCCCCTAGTAATTCTTTACAAAATATTTTTTTGAACTTTAAATTATATAAAGATTCATCTTCATCATCTTCATTATTAAAAAGTTTTGCAAAAGCGGGACTTACTCCTTTGGCTGCTTCAAAACAAAAATTAATAGCTTCTTGTTCTTTTGATGTTAAGTCAGCAGTCTTTTTATTTTTTATTCTTTTTTCTGCATTTGCTTTAGATCTAATAAAGCTCTCTAATGAACTCATGACCCCAAAATTATTAAAGTAACTTGGAAGCATTATCTTGTTTTTATTTTTCATTTTCTTATCACGACTTCTAATATAATTTTGCGTTTTAGTAGAAAACCAATCGTGATAAGAAATTTCACGAGAATAAGTGTACCTGCTTTCGCTTAAATACTCATTACCAAACAGATCTTTTAAAGATTTATCATCCTTTAATCGTCCATAAGTAGCTGAGGCTAAAGCGCTTAATAGTAAATGCCCTTTAGGCCAAATTTCTTTTGAACTTTCTAAAATATATCTGATAGCGGGATTATTCTCCATTGCGCCGTAATAGAAACCACTCCTTGCAAATATTGAATAAAATGTACTTTGTAATTTTGCATCAAACGCTTGACGATCTCGATCTATTTTTACTTTTTTTTCTAATGCAGCATATTTCTTATCAATAGATATAATTACTGGGATTCCTTTAATATCAACTCTCTTTAAACCTTTATAAAAACCAAACCCATCTTTAGTTTTTGATTTATAAATTGTTATATCGTTATATGAGTGTAACACTTCGCCAATTAATGGATTTGAAGAATAAAAAAAGTTTCTTAATCCAAATTCGAATGCTTTTTTAAGTTTTTTATCTAATGTGTTAATAATAAAGTAATTTCCTTTTAACTTGTTAATTTTAAAATAATTATATACTAAAGCTCTTAGCCCATCAGTGCCTGGCACCTCTTTACCAACAGAAACAATTAGACACTGGTCTCCAGAAATCATAATTGGATTTGTAATTCCCATCCTAGCCATATCTGATAGACACTTCTTCACACCTTCCCCATGAGCACCAATCATATTTTCTTGTTCGGTCTTGGATGAACCAATGTAATATAGTTTTTCTAAAGAATATTCATTTGGAGCATATACTTTAATTAAATCATTATCTGTTGAAATTTTAATTTGATTTATATCCATTTTTGCTGAAACAACTCCGTCTCTAGCATTTTGTAAAATATCTCTAGATATTTTCTCATGATCCCAGATCTCTTCTCCCCAGCTAGTTGTCACGGATGACTCGATTGATTTAATGTGTTGTGCTTCTGTCACCTCATTTAATTCTAAAATTATGTCTTTTAACTTTTTAATATTATCCATTATTTCCTCCTATTTTTTTTATATTATCAATCTTGTCAATTTCCTCTCTTAAAACTTCTATTTCAGTACATCCTTTAATAAATGTTCTTTTTTGTCTTTGCCTTTTCAAAAATCTTAAAACATTAATTGGGAAATAGTAAATATCACAAAACAAACTTTCTAGTTTTCTATCTTGATAGTATTTTAATTTTGCTTTTTCTTGAATTTGTTGGTGTTTAAAATATTCTAAACACTCTTTTTGCCAAATTAGCATATACTGTAATCTTTCTTCCAAAATATATTTAAAATTTTTTCTCATATTTTAATTTTCCACATATCCTTTGGAAGTTTTCTCTCTTATTTTCATTTCACAATATTTTTTTGCCTGATCTTTGGTAGCAAAACTTTTTTCATTTTCAGCTGGATTTTGTATACCTATTCTTCCATATTTTACTAAAACCTTCTTTGCATTTAGGCTGATTTCCCAAAACTTGTGTGAATTCGTTCCTAAATCTTTATATTCAAAATGTCTCATATTTTCCCCTTTCATTTAGTTTAACGCTTTATTTTTATTAGCCTCTATTCTTCTTCCGAAGTCGTCATGTCCATCATCAGATGTCCATTCATCTAATGAATTCATAAATTCTTTATGGTGTTCTAATAATTGTCTCGAAACTGATCTCGTATAATATTTAAAAGCTGGGTAGCTCATTTTAATCATCATTTTTTGCATTAACCTGTAATGAAATAAATATAAGCAATGATCCCTGTCTATATTTTCTCGATTAGTTTTTTCATCAAACGCTTCAACGAGTTCTTTCGCGTAAGAATCCATTTTGTTCCAAATATCTTGGTTTGTTTCTATTTTTTGCTCTTTTAATGACTTGGTTTTAAACTCTAAGATTTTGCTTTTGTTTTTCTTTGTTTTTTTATCTTTAAAATCGCTCATAAAAGCCTTATAACAGGCTAAAAATACAAAGTCAACTTTTTTTTTGTCATTTGACAATATTTTTTACAAATATATCTTGTTTTATTGTCATTAGACTATATATATAAAGTATAAAATGAATCATAACAAAAAAAAGTGATAAATATGCAGAGAAATAGACCAGAATCTCAAAAAAATGGTGAATTACTCTCATCTATCTTAGAGAAAGCCAGCATAAGCCAAAGATTGTGCTCAATAAATATGGGTGAAAATGATGCCTTTTTAACGAACTTTATTTACAGATCCCCATTAAAATTCTCTAGAGACTTTTCATATAAATTTTTATCAAGCATTTACCATTTTGTATTAAGGGATTCTCAAAAAAGAGCTACGGAAAAATTTGATGAAATAATCAATGATCAAAACATATTGGATTTAAATATCAATAAAAAATTATTAATTCCAGCTTTGGAAAGACACACACTCGCAATAATTAATATTAACGCTGATGTATTTGAAAAAGATGATGAACAAATAATTGAGAACTATATTCAAGAAATTTATCCAGAAACATTTGAAAATTATAAAAACTTCTTAAGAAAATTGGATTATCAAAGAACGGGACTAAAAAATATATCTAATGTTCAGCAAATATATGAACAGGAACATCAAGATACTTTAGAAATTTTATCTTCAGAAGAAATAGATATGCTAAATGGTTTCTCAGAGTTTGAAATTCAAATGGAATCTACTAATAATTTTTTTTACATCTGCGAAAATTTAAGAACTAAAATTATTCCATCATTTTATTCCCCTACAGACTATAAAGAAATAAAAATGGATTATTTTAATAAAGGTGCATTCTTAATTAGGCGTAAAGAAATTAATCAACTCAAAAACAATAATACAATTGGAGGACAAATAGTTTGGAAATCAGGAAAATTTAATTTTGAAGCTGAAAAAAAACAAAAAAGCAGATGGTTCTTCGGCAGAAAAGAAAAAGTAAAAGAGGATGATGAAAAAATGCTAAAAGAAATAGATGAAATTAAAAGAGAGCATGAAAAACAAATGGCTCTTATTGCTGAAATAGAGAGAGAGAAAGAGAAAATTATTAACGAAACTAAAACACATATAGAACAACAAAATAAAGAGGACTTTAAACAAATTTCTAAAATGGTTGATGAAACTTACTACAAAGAAAAAAATAAACAAAATGATGATTATGAAGTTCCAGAGTTCTTGAAAAAACAAGAAGAACAATTAAAAAAATGGAAAAAATTAGCTAGCAATAATAAACTGATAGCAGAAAGTAATAATTCTTATTTTACCGAAGAGTTCCAAAAAAAATTTTTAAAAGAGCGTGAAGAACAACTTCTAGAAATGAGAAAATTATTAAAAAAAGGAAAAAATATTCGTTTACACGAAATAGATCAGTTTATAAATAGATATGGGAATACAGAGGAAACAAGAGATTTTATTAACAATATTGCAGGTTTGAAATTATTCAAAGAAGATAATTATAAAAACTTACTACTGGACAAGGAAGAAAAAAAATTAGCTTAAAATTATGGCACTATTTACTTATTTTGATTGTGAAAGTGATGCTGGTGCTGCACAAAAAGCAACTTGTCTTTCTGTAGCTGCTGTAACGGTTGATGAAAATTTTAAAATTGTAGACCAGTGGAAGATAAATTCAAGATTTAGAGCCTCTCGTGCATTTGAAGTTGATGCGATGCTTGCTCACAATATCCCAGTTGAAGTAATTGAAAACGAAAAATTATCAAATAGTGAACTCGTGAATGAATGGGAAAAAAGATTCAAAACTCTAGCCGAAAGAGGAACTATCTTTGTTGGATATAATTCAATGAATTATGACAATATACTTCTTCAAAACAGCTTATATATCAATCTAAAATGGCCTTATATAACTAATAAAGAACAATTTGATCTACTTCCTGCAATTAGGGCAGCTAGTGTATTCGCACCTGGTGCACTTAATTATGAGTTTAATGAAAAAGGCAACACTTCATTTCGTTTACAATCAATGCTGTCCGCAAATAATATAGAAACTAAAGGCGCCCATGATAGTTTATATGACACGATCGCAACTAAGGATCTTGCTCAAAAATTATTTGAAAAAGCTCCCGATGTATTTAATGCATCAATAGCATTAAGAAAAAAAGCAGATGTACTTCCCAAAATTAAAGAAGGTATATTTTGTTGGCATGAAGCTTACTTTAAAGCAAAGATATATTGTGGGATGTACTTAGGTAATACTATTTTTCCTGGATGGTATTATTTATATGATTTACGAAAAAATCCTGAAGATGTTTTAAAGTTAGATAGAGATGGTTTAAAGGAAAGTTTGAAAGGTAGTCCAAAATATATTCGTACATGCAAAAGTAACCGTGCACCAATTATAATGAATAGTGAATTTGCATTATTAGATGACGAATATAAAGCCCTAGGTATGAACGAAATTAAAAAAAGATATAATTTACTAAAAAAAAATAAAGAAGAGTTGGCTGCAAAAATAAGGGATATTGTTCAAGAACAATATGAAGAGAGACAAGAATTTAATCAAGAAGAATTACAACCAGAAGAAAAAATCTATTCGTTAACTGGAGAATTGAGCAATGAGGAACGAAATCTTATGAACCAATTTAATCAAGATAACTCTCCTAAAGAAAAAAAGAGAATTTTTAATCTTTTTAAAAGAAATGATATTAAAGTTTTAGCAGAGATGAAATTATTTGATGATTATGATGGTAATGAAGATAAATTTTGTCAAATATTAACAAAGAGAGATTTTAAAAGAGTAAAAAAAAGAATTGCTAAAAATATTTTAGATATGTCGGACAAACCAAGTCCATTTATAAAAATTCCTGCACAACAAGCTAGACTAGATACTCTCAAAATCGTAGCAGAAAAAAATGAGGACCATGAGAAAATGGAACAATTAGATAGCCTGGATAAATACCTTGAAAAAATGAAGCTTAAATTTGCTTCATAATGAACGATAAAGACTATAACAGAAACCCAAAGGGTAAAAATCAGTGGAAATTAAGAACTGACAAAGAGCTTCAAGATATAATTAATAGTAAACCCCGAAATTGGACAAAAAAAGATTTTAGAGGTGAAGGTAAGCTGAATAAAAAGAAACTTATGACTAGAAAGGAATCTGATAGAAAAACTCTTAAATTTTATCAAACTGGTAGGACATATGTAAGAAATTTAAAAGATCATTTTATTAATTCTACTGAAGAAAGTATTAAAGAATTTCAAAAAGGTGAAATAAATTTCGAAACACTTAAGAATAGATCTTCAACTATTAAATGGAGAAACAAAATGTCTGAAAATAAGCGTAAATTTTATGACAAAAAAAAATATGCAGAGATAAAAAATAACGCAGAAAGATTAGAAGAAAAAAGAAAAAGACAAAAAAAATGGTATAATCAGCAAAAAGATTTAAAGTAATCATGGATTTATTATTTTTATTTAAAATTATATTTCTTCTAGGAGCATTAGTTGCTCTCTATGCTGTAATTAGAAACTTAGATATTATTAAAATTATACTTCGATATTGGTTTGATTTACTATTTAGAAAGTAATTTAATTATTTTTTTTACTCCCTTTTTTTTTATCGATTTTTTAGCATAAAATAAACAAGCAGAAGAACTTAAGATTGTATCAATAACTTTTAAATTATTTTGTCTTAATGTCTCCCCGGTTGTACTCAGATCCACTATCAAGTCTGCTGTTAATTTATTTGCAGCTTCTGTGGCACCGAGTGAAGAAATTAATTCATATTGAGTAATTCCTTTAGAATTAAACCAACCATGAGCAAGGTTTTTAAATTTGGTTGCACAACGCATTAATCTTTTCTTTTTTTGATAAAATTCGTAAGAAATATCCTCTAAGTCCGTGGGATTGACACAGTCTATCCACATTGTGTCTACCGCAACGATTAAGTCAGATCTTCCCCAATTATATTGTTTTGCAAGGGCAATGTTAGATTGGATGCTTTGATCACTTTCAAGCCACAAATCTTTTCCACTAATACCAATATCTCCAATTCCTTTTCCTAATGCTTCTACAATTTCTGTAGCATTCATATAAAGCACACGAATATTAGGATATCCTTTAATAGACCCGATCAAGGATCGTTCACTTTCCCGAATTATTTTTAATTTTTTTTTTTTAAAAACTTTTTCTGCTTCAGCTTTCATGCGTCCTTTAGATAAAGTTAAAATAGTTATTGTCTCTTTCATCAGATAATACCTCTGTTAATTGCTGCACCAACAGCGTTTAAGTCTTTCTTATTTCCAAGATCTTTAATTAAATTATCAAATCGTCCACCACTTAAAAAAATTTCTTTTCTATTATTAAAATTAACTTTAATGTTAAAAGTCATTCCGGTGTAATAGCTTATTTGTCTGTTTATATTTGGATTAAAATTAACTTTAACGTTCTTAATATTATTTTTTTTTAATGGAAAATAATCATCACTTATAAATATATTAAGATTATTTTTTTGGAAAAAACTATTTAAAATTTTTGGGGCTTTTTCTATGGGGCAAGAAATTCTCAGATAATCTTTTATAATTTTAACACTTTTTTTATTCGAAATATTTCTAGGATCTTGATAATTTTTCAAATCAAATCTTTCTAAAATTTCTCTTAAAGATCTTCCAGAATAGTTTTTTGTTGGATCTTTCTTTCTAAGTTTTTCAGCTAAGATTTTATCCTGTTCAACTAATTTAGGATTAATATCCTTATTATCAGAAAGCTTTCTTAGTAATTGATCAAAATAAATTTCTCTTGAAAAATGACGTTGAATTTTTTCTCTCCATCTTAAAGGAAGTGGTGTGAGTTTACTTACTAAAAGATTAAAAATCTCAATATTACTTAGACTTAGTTCGCATCTTTTAAATTTAGATTTTTTAAATATATCTAAAGATGTTTTAATAATTTCATAATCATCTTTTTCCTTATTCTTTGAATTAAATATTTCATAACCTGTCTGTTTAATTATGGGAGATTTATTGTTGTTTTGTTTTCGGTAAACTTCACCACTATATGACCATTTTATTTTGTTTCGAGTTTTATCCTTTATTAATCTTAATACACTGGCTATAGAGAGATCACTCCTTAACGAATACTCAGTGTTATTCTGATCGTAAAAAGAAAAAAGATATTGTCTAAAATTACCGCCTGATCTTTTAAGAATGTGTTTAGTTTCTATAATACTATCAAGTTCAATATTCTTAAAACCTCTAGATTTTAGAATTTTAGATAAATTTTCTGATTTCATCTATTAATTTATCTTTTGTAACTGTTGTTTGGTTGTCTCCCTTTGAACCAAGAAGATTTTTTAATGTATAAGTATTATCTTTAAATTCATTTTCTCCACAAATAATTGCAACAGGAAGTTTCCTTCGATTACCGTAATCTAATTGTTTAGATAATTTCTTTTTACTTTCTAGAAAAATTTCTGAATTAATATTATTTTTTCTTAAATAATTTAAAATCTCATAATATTTTTCTAAATAAGACTCTTCCATAACACATATAAGAACTGGTTTTGCCTCTTTGGCTTCTATCACTTTTTTTTGTAATAAACAGAACACTAGTCTATCAATACCTATCGAGACACCACTTCCTAAAAAAGGGTCTCCTCTAAATTTTGTAACAAGATACTCACCTCCACTACAGCATGAGCCTGGGTCTATACTCTTCCCCTTAGAGTTTTTAACTTCAAACTTCAAATTTGTTTCAACGATCCATCCAGTGTAGATATCTAAACCACGAATTTTTGAGGGATCAAATTTAACTTGATCAGCATACTCACCATACTTTAAGACCTCAAATAAATCTTCAAGTTCTTTAATTCCTTCTCGAGTTGTTTCGTTATCTATTTGTTTCTTTAATTGATTTAAATCTTTAACTTTTAAAAATTCTAAAATTTTAGATGCTTGTTCATCAGATAAATCTGCTCCTTTAGTAATTGCTCCACTAGCATCCATCCTTTCTTTTTTTAATAATTCTTCCACCCCTTTGATTCCAAAACCTGGCTTGTCTAATTTATCAATTGCCCGTAAAACCTTTTGTCTCTGTTTTTCATCAATAATTTTAAGTTCCTGCATCAAACCTTGAACTATTTTCCTATTACTTACATTGATAACAAAATCTGATTTTTTTAATCCCATTTCTAAAAAGGTAGAACTAATAATATTACATAATTCTGCGTTGGCTTGTTTTTTGTCAAATTTACCAATTATATCTACGTCACATTGCCCGAAAGATTTATATCTCCCATTTCCCGGTTTCTCTCGTCTAAATACTGTACCTATCTGATATCTCTTATATGGATTTGGTAAGTCCAAATAATTTTGACTATAAAAACGAATAAAACCCTGCGATAGATCGTATCTTAAAGATACATCAGTACCATTTTCATCATAGGTAAATATGTCTGCCATTGGATTTTCATCATCTTCTGCTAAAGAATTTCCAATAATTGAACTCAATTCCATTGGACTTGTCTCCAAAGGACTAAATCCATATTTAATGAAATTTTTTTCAATAATACCCAGCAACTTCTTTTTGAGTGCTAATGCATCGCCCCATGTATCTTGAAAGCCACTTGGAAGTATTGCTTTTAATTGTTTTTCTTTATTCATTTTAATAAGGCATCTCCAGCCGCCTTGTGGTACGGTAGGGTGGGTTCGAACCACCGACCCCTAGTTCCACAAACTAGTGCTCTAACCAGCTGAGCTACTACCGCATGTTTTATGTTTATATTCTTTTTTTAGTGGATTTTAAATAATTATAAATAACAGCCCTAATGGCTATGGAAACAGCTTCTACGAGTGCTTCTCAAAGTCTTTCTGTATATATTATTTATATTCATAGGCAGTCTTTTAAACAAAAATAATCAATATGCAATACTTTAAATAAAAAGGACGTTTATCCATAGCAGATAAAACGTCCTTTTAAATTTTGATAAATAGATTATTAACCTTCTTTTTTAGATACCAAGTTAACAGCTGATGGGCCTTTGGGACCGTCTTCAAGATCGAAGGATAGAGGATGGCCTTCCTCTAAGTATCTCATACCAGCGGCCTTCACAGCGCTTGCATGAACAAAACAATCTTTCTCTCCGTCTTGCCTCTCGATAAAACCATAGCCTTTCTTTGAATTATACCATTTAATTTTGCCTTCAAGTTTTGTACTCATCTTATACTTATCCTTATGTTATTAATTTATACAAATTAAGTTATTTATATTTTGTCTCAAATACAAGATGAAAAAATAGTCTAGTTATTTTTAAACCTTAAGCCTTAGCGTTAAAATTAAATGTTTATTTGGGTGGTGGTCGTGGTAAGAATCGCACTTACGACACATACCTTTTCAGGGTACTGCTCTACTACTGAGCTACACGACCGTGCCAAAAATAATGTCTCTATCCTCGAAACGTTATTCTTCCTTTTTTTAAATCGTACGCCGAGACGTCGACAGTAACTTTATCGCCTTGAAGTACTCTAATTCTATTTTTGCGAAGCTTGCCGCTCGCATGTGCAATGACTTCGTGCCCATTCTCTAAAGTCACTCTGAACATCGCGTTTTTAAGAAGTTCAGTTACTACTCCAGAAAAAGTTAGAATATTTTGTTCTTTTGGCAATTTTAGTTATTCTCCATTTTTTTTTTTATAGACCTACTGTGGCCTAATAAATTTTCAAATTTGCTTAACAAATATCCACTCTTACCAAGCTTTGCAACTCCTTTTTTACTAAGCTGGTTGTAGCTTGTTTGTGTCATAAAATCTTTTACTCCTAAGCCTGATGAAAATTTTGCACTCCCATGTGTTGGAAGAGAATGCTGTGTTGGACCATAATCGCTTAATGCCATGCTGCTATAAGGTCCAATACATATGCTCCCCGCTACAATATTATGATTTAAATATTTCTTATAATTTTTTAGCAAAATTTCAATGTGTTCTGGCCCTATATAATTTGTTATCTTAATTATATCTTTATCTTTTTTAACATAAATTATAGCAGCATTATCATTTAAACTTTTACGAGCAATTTTTTTTCTTGGTAAATCTTTCAATTGATTTGAAATTGATAATTTAACTTTTTTAATTAAATTTTTATCTTTAGTTAATAATATAGACATCGAACCTTTATCATGTTCGTTTTGAGCAAGCATACTAGAGGCAACAATATCAGGAAAAGTGCTTGCATCTGCCCAACATAATATTTCACTAGGGCCCATATTTGCTGATTCAATTCCACACAAACCTTCTAAAAAAACCATTTTTTTTGCAAGAGCTACCCATTTTGATCCAGGTCCAACTATTTTATTTACTGATTTAACTTTTGGTGTTCCATTTGCTAATGCCATTATCGCTGAAGCTCCTCCAAGACTATATGACTCTTTTATACCCAATATTGATGCAGCATAATAAACAGCACTATTGAGTTTGCCATTTATTCTTGGAGTACAAAGCACAATTCTTTTAACACCTGAAATTATAGCTGGAGTAGCGCACATGATTAATGTTGATGGTAAATTGCCAGGAACATAGCAAGCTACACTGTTAATTGCCTTGTTCTTATAATAAAATTTATTATTTAATTTATCTTTAAAGTAAATATCTTTTGGCATTTGTTTTTTATGCCACTCCTTCACTCTTGCATAGGTTTGATCAATTGCCTTTTTAATTTTTGGGTCTAAGGATTTTATTGCTTTATCTATTTCTTTTTTAGTGGGTATGATTTTTGAATTATTATTGAACTTTTTTTCATAATTCACTAAAGCTTTATCTTTATTTTTTCTGACATTATTGATTATTTTTTCTACAGTTTTAAGAGTAACTTTATCAATTTTGTTCCTTTTGCTAATTATTTTATCCAATTCTGAATAAAAATTGCTTGTTTGAGCATTTAAAATTTTCATAATTTAAATATTGGATTGATCCTCTAATCTACATTCTAAAGTATCTGAACTTAAAACTATTTGTGCATTATTATTAAAAATTAATGTTATTTCATAATCTTCATTATTTTTCAAATAATCTATTGATAATAATTCTAGTATCATTTCTTGTTTTGATTGATCAATATTTTTAGATTTAGATTGTGTTATAAAGTCGAACCTTAGAACACTGTTAATTTTGGTATCATCCTGCTCCTTTTCTTTATTCATTCTTTCAATAGATAATAAAAAAACTTTATTAGATGAAAGATATTTAATATCTGAAACTTTAACTTTTGCTCCAGAACTTAGGGCTGCAATCATCTGTAGTGATTCTGGATCATTTCCAAGTATTTTTGCTAAATATTTACTCATTATTTAAGCCTTTTAATATTCACACCGATTTTTTTTAGTTTATTCTCAAAATTTTCATAACCTCGATCACAATGATAAACTCTTGTTACTATTGTATTACCTTTTGAAACGATGCCAGCAAGCACTAAAGCAGCAGATGCTCTTAGATCGCTTGACATTACTTCTGCTGCTATAAAGTTTGTATTACCCTCTATTTTTGCAGTTCTATTTTTTATAGTTATTTTACCTCCCAGTCGCTGAAGCTCCATTGCATGTAAAAATCTACCTTGAAATATATTTTCTGTAATTGAGCTTGTGCCACTAGCCTTACAAAGAAGGACCATAAATTGAGGGGCAAGGTCTGTAGGAAATCCAGGGTACTCCTTGGTAGTTATATTTTTTATACTTTTTATTCTTTCTGGTCCTTTAACATGAATGCTATTTTTAAATAATTTAATTTTTGCCCCAACTTTTTTTAATAAATTTAATTCAGTTTTAATTAACTTTGGATCAAAATTCTTAATTAATAAATCTCCTTTTGCTACTGTGGCTGCAACACAAAAAGTTCCAGTTTCAATTCTATCGCCCATTACAGTATATTTTGTTTCTTTAAGAGAATTTACACCAATGATTTGACAGGTTCTTTTACCAATCCATTTAATTTTAGCACCCGCAGAAATTAAAAAATTAGTTAAATCTTTTATTTCTGGTTCGCATGCTAGGTTATGTAATAAAGTTTTGCCTTTCGCTAAAACTGCTGACATCAGGAGTTGTTGTGAAGCCCCAACGCTTATTGATGGGAAATTTATTTTATCACCTTTTAATTTACCATTAGATTTCGCATGGATATATCCTTTTTTTATTTCATACTTCATTCCAAGTTTTTTTAAGGCTTCCAAATGTAAATTAATTGGTCTACCAGAATTACCATTCAAAACACATCCACCTGGAAAACTTGAGATTGATTTATGGTATTTGGCAACTAATGGTCCAAGCACGAGTATTCCTGCTCTCATTGTTTTAACAATTGAATAAGATGCAAACTGTTTTTGCTTTTTGGTCTTTGTAATTTTTACTGTTTTTTTATTATTTAAAAATTGAATATTTGATCCAAGAGATTTTAATAAGTTAAGCATTGTATCAATATCTCTTACCCTAGGTAGGTTTTCGATAATTACAGTTTTGTCAAACAGCAGTGTTGCAGCAAGTATTGGCAAAGCGGCATTTTTAGAACCTGAAATTGAAACTTCACCTTTCATCACTCGACAAGGACCGGTGATAGAAAATTTATCCATAAATTATTTTGATTTTGCTAAAGTAATTCCTGTTTGACCTTGATACTTTCCATCTCTATCAGCATAAGAAACTTCAGGCTGTTCTCCTTGAAAAAAAAGGATTTGGGCTGCACCGCTATTTGCATAAAGCCTAATACTATTTGAAGTATGATTTGAGAATTCTAAAACTAAAACACCTTCCCAACCTGCCTCTAGTACGGTTGGTGGTACACCTAAACCGCACCTTGCATAAGTTGATTTTGCTGTAACAAGACCAGTAACATTTCTTGGCATTTTAAAATATTCCAGACTTGCAGCAAGTGCAAAGCTATTCGGTGGAATTAAAATAGAATCTTCGTCTTTTACTGTAATAAAATTATCTTCACTGAAATTTTTTGGATCTGCTGTAGCTCCTTTAATATTTGTAAAAATTTTAAATTCAGATCCACAACGAAGATCATAACCAAACGGGTTAACGCCATGACTAATTCCATTAGCAACACTTTTGTTCACGAAAGGACTAATCATTTTATGTTCCTCTGCTAATTTTATTATTTGCTTATCGTTTAGTATCATTTTTCTTTTTATTTTTTTTTTGGAATATTTTTCTTTTTTTTAAATTCTTTTTAAGCGCCAAGCTTAAACGCTCATTTTTATCTTTTGAACTCATTCTTTATTTGGGTTGGTCAAGAAATCTAAAGAAATAGGTTTATTAGGATCTAACTCAGGTTTTTTATCTTCCTCTTTTTTTTGTGCTTCTTTCGCTAAACGTTTAGCTTTCCTCTGGGCAAGCTTTTTTTCTCTCTTGGCTTGCTTTTCCATAAGCTTATTGCCCTTTGTACTTTTATAGTCATAGTGGATACCTGCTAACGCCATGGTACCCGAATATTCAAAGAATTCTTCTTTTAAAACTTTGTTATTTTTATCTAAAATTATTTTTGTATAAATTTTCATGGCTAAAGTTTTATAATTTATAGACTATAAAAATAATATGGCAATAATCTGAATATTTACTGTATATTTATTAATAATTAGAAGCCCCTTTAGCTCAGGTAGCAGAGTAACTCCATGGTAAGGAGGAGGTCGTCCGTGCAAGTCGGGCAAGGGGCACCAAAATTATTTGTAAAAAAATTTCCTTAAAACAATTGTAACTATTATCAAAACAAAAAAAGCTGAAATTGGAATATATATATCTGGCGAAAATATTATATCGGTTATTCCTGGTATTTCGGCATTTTCATCTATAACTTTTTCTAAACCACTACCAATAGAAACTGCTAAAAAAATTTGGGGAATGATTCCAATTAACGTAGCAAAAAAAAAGTTTACTACTCTTACATTAAATAAAGTTGGCAAAAGACAACTTAACTGCCAAGGTATCCCACCTATAAAACGATAAATCAATAAGTAAATAAATTCTGATTTTTTAAATTTAATTTCTAGGTTTTGGAATTTATTTAAAAATTTTTCTCGAATTAAATCTTTAAAAAAATAATTACCACACATATATAAAAATGTTGCACCAATACTTAATCCAATAACAACAAGCAAAGTGCCAATCCATTTACCAAATATAAATCCACCTATCAAAGCGATAGGGCTACCAAAGCCGAGCAGTGGAAAGCACCAAACAACTGTTAGCACTAAAAAAATTATAGAAATTAAAAATAAGTTGGAGTTTTTAAGTTCAGAAAAATAAGTATTGTTATTTTTTATAAAATCGTAGGATGTAATCTCTTCAAGACTAAATTTTGAAAAAAAGAAATATAAAAATAAGCAAATAATTAACAAATAAGATAAGCCAATAAATAATTTAATTTTTTTTGTATTTTTCATGATTCTTCTTATTTTAATGCTTAATCTTCTATTTGCTATTTTAATTATTACTAATATAAAGGTGCAAAAATTTAATAAACCTAAAATAGATTTATATTATGAAACGAACTTTTCAACCGAAAGTTGGACGTAGGCTCAAGAAGCATGGCTGGAGGTCTAAAATGAAAACTAAGGGTGGAAGAAAATTACTTAAACGTAGAAGAGCTAGAGGGCGTAAGAACCTGACTGTATCCTCTACTGTTAAAAAGAAAAAAAAATAAATTAAACTCTAGTTAAATGAAAAGCAAAATCGTTGCTCTTTCAAAAAATGAAGAATTTAAAAATCTTTTAAAACAAAAAAAGATTTCAAACAAATACGTAACAATTTTTTTTGGAAACTTACCTAATAAAGATAAGAAAAAATTAAATATCTCTTTTTCAGTAAAAAAAAAGATAGCAATTGCTGTGAAACGAAACAAAATTAAAAGAAGGCTCAGACAAATATTTAACGATGGAATTAAACAAAATTTAATAAAACTTGAAAAATCTGTTCTTGTTATTGCTCATGCAGCCATGCTAAATAACGAATACAAAATTATAAAAGAAACCTTATTTAAGGATTTTGAAAAAATAAAATGAATATATTTACTTTAATTTTAATCAAATTTATCAAAGCCTATAAATATTTGATTAGTCCATTATTGGGTCATTCCTGTAGATATTTACCAACATGTTCTGAATACAGCATAGACGCTTTAAAAGAATATGGTTTTTTTAAAGGCTTATACATGAGTACAAAAAGAATTTTATCTTGCCACCCTTGGGGAAGTGGTGGGTTTGATCCAGTTAAAAAAGAAATAAAGGATAATAAATAATGGAAACTCGAAATATCATAGCGGCAATTTCTTTATCCGCGGCAGTTATTATTTTGTACTCCCTTTTTTTTGCGCCGCCACCCGTAACGAAAGAAAATTTAGCTGAACAAAATAAAACTGAACAAAACTCAGATGCTCCTAGTTTAGATCAAAAAGAAAATATAACTGAAATTTCTAGAGAAGATGCTTTGAAAGAAAGTGAAAGAGTTTTATTTGAAAACCAAAGTGTTGTTGGATCTATTTCTTTAAAAGGAGCTGCAATTGATGATCTTACTTTCAAAGAGTACAATGTAAGTTTAGAAAGCGATGAAAAAGTAAAATTTCTTGCACCACGAAGCTCTAAAGAAGGATACATAATAGAAAGTGGTTTTATTACTACTGATAAAAATATTGATATTCCAAATGCCGATTCAATTTGGTCGATCTCTGGAAATAATAAATTAACTGATCAATCTCCTATAAAACTAAGTTGGACCAATGATCAAGGCATCACTTTTGAAAAAGAAATTGCATTAGATGATAAGTTCTTATTCACAATAAAACAAAGAGTTATAAATTCTACTGATAAAAACTATGACTTTTACTCTTATGGACAAATTATAAGAAATCAAATCCCAGAAGGTATAACTGATTTTTACATTCTTCATGAAGGGCCTATTGCTACTTTAGATGAAGAATTAATTGAGGAAGATTACGACGATATTGAAGAGAAAAAGTTCTCCAGAACTGCACAAAAAGGATGGTTAGGAATCGGAGATAAATATTACATATCAACACTTATCCCTCCAAGAGAAAAAGAATTCAAAACTACGATGGATTATAAAAACAAGTACAGAATAAACTTTGTTACAACAGAACCATTAGAGTTAACTGGAAACTCTTCTATAGAAGAAAACTTGCAAGTAATAGTAGCTGCAAAAAGAGTTGATGTAATTGATGGGTACGCAGAATCATTAAAAATTGATAAATTTGATCTTACGATTGATTGGGGATTCTTATACTTTTTAACACGTCCTTTGTTTACTGCTTTAGAATATTTCTTTAAAATATTTGGTAATTATGGATTGGCAATTATTGCTGTTACTGTTTGTATTCGTGTAGCATTTTTTCCACTTGCTAATTTTTCATTCAGAAGCATGGCTAAGATGAAAGCTCTTCAGCCTGAGATGGCGAGACTTAAGGAAGTACATAAAGATGACAAGATGAAATTGCAACAAGCAATGATGGCTCTTTATAAAAAAGAGAAGGTAAATCCTATGAGTGGTTGTCTACCGATACTCGTGCAGATCCCAGTATTCTTTGCATTATATAAAGTTTTATTTGTAACAATAGAAATGCGACATATGCCTTTCTATGGCTGGATTCATGATCTAAGCGCCAAGGATCCCACTTCTATATTTAATTTATTTGGATTGATCCCAATAGATGTACCTTCATTCCTTGTAATAGGAGCATGGCCCGTAGCGATGGGGGTATCAATGTGGGTTCAACAAAAGTTAAATCCCGCTCCAACAGATCCTATGCAGGCAAAGATATTTATGTTCTTTCCATTATTCTTAACTGTGATACTTGCGCCGTTCCCAAGTGGATTGGTAATTTATTGGACAGTTAATAACATTTTAACTATGGCTCAGCAGATTGTGATAATGAAACGTACAACAGTTAAAACTGTAACCTAATTAAAAAATAATAAATGGACCTTGAAAAAATATTACCTAAAGATGGGCCGCCAATTAATGAAGTAACTAAATATATTGAAAAATATAAAAATGATTTAATAGTAATTAAATACGGTGGAAATGTTTTAATCGATAGAAACGTATTTAATAATTTTATAACAGATCTTAGTGTTTTAAATAAATTAGGCCTTGCAACAGTGGTAATTCATGGTGGTGGACCTAGAATTAAAAGAGAGCTAGAAAAGTTAAATATTCAATCAAAATTTATAAGAGGACTAAGAGTAACTGATAAAAATATAATTGATATTGTTGAGTCTGTTTTGATTGATTTTAATGATGACATTGTTAATTCTTTAAAAGTCAAAGGTACAGATGCAATCTCTATTCATACAAAAAATAATAATGTTATAAAAACTATACCAGAAGCAGAAGAGCTAGGATTTGTAGGAATACCAAATGAAATTAATAATGATCAAATATTAGATATAATTAATCAAAATAAAATTCCTATAATTTCTCCATTAGGATTAGGTAAAGAAAACCAAACATATAATATTAATGGAGATACAGCTGCAATGGCTATAGCAAAATCTTTAAAATCTAGAAGACTATTGTTAATGACGAATGTTGATGGTGTATTAGATAAAAATAAGAAATTAATAGAGGAAATTTCTTCATCTGAGGTTCTTAAAATGATTAAAGATGAAACTATAACAGAAGGTATGATACCTAAAATAAACGCTTGCTTAGATGCAGTGAACAATGGTGTTACAGCAGTTGGTATAATTAATGGTACAAAGCCACATTCTGTATTATGGGAAATTTTTACCGATAAAGGCTCAGGGACTTTGATCAGACAATGAAAGAATTAAATAACATCAAAAACATATTATTTGATTGTGATGGGGTACTCTATAGTGATCTTGAAGGAGTATTTGGTCAAGTAAGTAAAAAAATGACTCAATATATTTCAAATAAATTAAATGTAGATTTAAGAGAAGCAAAAGAATTACAAACTAATTATTTTCATAAATACAACACTAGCCTTAATGGTTTAATGATACATCACGATATACCTCCAAGAGAATTTTTAGAATACGTACATGACATTAATTTAGATTTTTTAGAAAAAGATACTGCTTTAAGGAATGAGCTAGAAAATATTAATCTAAATAAATTTGTATTTACAAATGGTAGCAAAGAACATGTTAAAAATATCACTACTCACTTAGGAATTGAAGATCAATTTGATGGAGTATTTGATATTGTTGATGCAGAATACAGTCCAAAACCTGAGGCAAAAGCATTTGATCTTATGGTAAAAAAATTTCAAATTGATCCAACTGAGACACTTTACATTGAAGACATTGCAAAAAACTTATCAATTGGAAAAGAAAGAGGAGCAAAAACAGTTTGGTTAATCAATGATGAATACTGGGGGAAAAAAGAGTCTGATAAAGAGTACATTGATTACAAAATTGAAAATCTTTCTTTATTTTTAAAAGAAATAAGGTTATTAAAAAACGCATAAAATTATGAGTATTGAAAATATTATAAATGAAGCTTGGGAAAATAAAGACCAAGTAAGCCAAAATTCAGATAAATCTTTAAAGGATGCTGTTAATCAAATTATTGATGATTTAGACAGTGGAAAAGCAAGAGTAGCTGAAAAGATCAATGGTGAATGGGTTACTCATCAACATCTGAAAAAAGCTATCATGTTAAGTTTTAGAATGTATCCAATGGAAAATTTAAATGGTCCATACAGTAGCTGGTATGACAAGGCCCATTTACTTAAAGGAAAAACAGCTGGATGGACAAAAGAAGATCATGAAAAAGCTGGTTTTAGAATGGTGCCCAATTCACCAGTAAGAAAAGGATCGTTTGTAGGAAAGAATGCAGTTTTGATGCCTTGTTATGTAAATATTGGAGCATACATTGATGAAGGTACTATGATGGATACATTCAGTCGTGCAGGAAGTTGTTGTCAGATTGGAAAAAACTGTCATATCTCAGCTGGCACTGGAGTTGGAGGTGTATTAGAACCTGCTCAAGCATTACCAACAATTATTGAAGACAATGTTTTCTTAGGAGCAATGTCCGAAGTAGTGGAAGGTGTAATAGTTGGAGAGGGCTCTGTTCTAAGTATGGGAATGTATATTGGACAATCTACAAAAATTGTCAATAGAAAGACCGGTGAGATAACCTATGGAAAAATTCCACCTTATTCAGTGGTAGTTCCAGGATCTTTGCCAGATAAGAACAATCCAAAAGCACCATCTTTGTATTGTGCGGTAATAATTAAACAAGTTGATGAAAAGACGAGATCAAAAACATCAGTTAACGATCTTTTAAGGGATTAAAATGCCAACAATAAATGAATTACAATTAGCTAAAGAGCTAATTAGGTTTCCATCTGTTACAAAAACTGATGCCGGTGTTATTAAATTTTTAGAAAAAAAATTAAAAAAAATCGGCTTTAAAACTAAAATACTCGAGTTTAAAGATAAAAATAGTTATCCTGTAAAAAATCTTTACGCAAGACTTGGTACCGCAAGTCCAAATTTTTGTTATGCAGGTCATTTGGATGTGGTACCGCCTGGTAATTTAAATGATTGGACTGTTAATCCATTCAAACCTGCTGTTAAGAAAGGATACTTAATTGGCAGAGGTGCAAATGATATGAAAAGCTCAATAGCTGCATTTGTTACTGCGGTAAGTAATTTTTCTAAAATAAATCAAAAATTCGATGGGTCTATTAGCCTTCTAATTACTGGGGACGAAGAAGGAATTGCAATTAATGGAACAAAAAAAGTTGTTGAGTATTTGAGAAAAAGAAAAGAAAAAATAGATTTTTGTTTGGTTGGAGAACCTACGAATCCAAATAAATTAGGAGAAATGATAAAAATTGGTCGTAGAGGTAGTATGAATGGAAAATTATCTGTCATTGGTATTCAAGGTCATGTCGCTTACCCAAATAGAGCTAACAATCCATCAACAGCATTAGTCCAAATACTAAAAGAATTAAAAGAAATTAAATTTGATAAAGGAACAAAAGATTTTCAATCTACAAATTTAGAAATAACAAATATTAATATTGATAATTCAGCTGATAATGTAATTCCAGGATTAGCTAGTGCATCCTTTAATATTAGATTTAATAACAAACACACATCTTACAAATTAAAGAACAAAATTAATAAAATAATAAAACAAATTTGTAAAAAAAATAATTCAAAATATAAAATTGAATATAGTGTTTCTGGTGAGGCCTTTTTAACTAAGCCTAACAAAACAACATTTATGATACAAAATATAATTAAGAAAATTACTAAAATTAAACCACAATTATCTACAACTGGTGGTACTTCAGATGCAAGATTTATAAGAAAAATAGCTCCATGTTTAGAATTTGGGTTAGTGGGAAAAACTATGCATAAGGTAGGCGAATGTGTGTCCTTATCTGATTTAAAAAGATTAACTTTAATTTATACTAAAATCTTAGATAACTACTTTAAGTGAAAACTGGTTTAATTACATCAGATACATCTCAGAATCATGACACAGGTCCTGGGCATCCAGAACAAATAGCAAGAGTATCGGTCATAGTAGAAAATTTTAAAAAACTTAATAATAAAAATCTTATATGGAAGAAACCATCTAAAGTTTCAGATGATATTCTATTAACCACACATGAAAATAATTATTTGAATTTAGTAAAAAGTTCTTTTCCAAAAAAAGGTTTTTCTTCACTTGATGGTGATACAATCATTTCACCTGGAAGCAAAGATGCAACTTTCGATGCAGTTGGATCAATAATTACTGCAATTGATGGTGTGGAAAAAAAAGAATTTAGAAATGCATTCTGTAGTGTTCGACCTCCTGGACATCATAGTTCACAAAATAAGGCTGCTGGTTTTTGTATTTTAAATTCAGTAAGTATTGGTGCAAATTATTTGTTGAAAAAATATAAATATAAGAAAGTTGCAATAATAGATTTTGATGTACATCACGGTAATGGAACACAGGATATTTTTTATGAAAATGAAAATGTTCTTTTTATATCAACTCACCAATATCCCTACTACCCAGGAACTGGTTCAGAACAAGAAAGAGGTAAATTTAACAATATCTTTAATATACCTTTGCCAGCTGGCATAAGTTCAGAAGAATATTTAAACGTATTTGACCGTGTATTAAAAAAATTAGAAGAGTTTAGACCAGAGTTTATATTGATTAGCGCTGGTTTTGACGCCCATGAAAATGACCCTCTCGCTCAATTTAATTTAAAAACAGAGGATTATTTTACTATTACTAAAAGAGTATTAGAGGCTTCTAAAAAGTTTTGTAATGGAAAAGTTGTTTCAATTTTAGAAGGCGGTTATGACCTTAACGCACTTCGAGACAGCACTAAAAGACACGTTGATGCTCTTTTAGAATTTAATTGATAAATCTTAATAAAACTCTAAATAAAAATTTTCATGAAACTATATAAAATAAAAAAGTCTGGAATTGATAATAAAGGAAGAGGACTTTATGCAACTTGTGATATTAAAGAGGGAACCAAAATAATTGACTATATCGGGAAACTTATAACAAAAAAACAAACACAAGATTCTGATAAATACGATAATAGTAAACCAATATATTTATTCACAATAAATAAAAGATACGATCTAGATGGAGATTTTCCATGGAATACCGCTGGTTTAATAAACCATTCTTGTGATAATAATTGTGATTACGATGGAAAGGGATTGAAAATTTGGGTCAAAGCAATCAAAGATATTAAAAAAGGTGAAGAGTTTACCTGTGATTATGGATTTGGTTATGATGAAAACTACAAACAATTTCCTTGTAAATGTAAATCAAAAAACTGTTGTGGATATATCGTAAGAGCTGAGTCTAGATGGCGAATAAATAAAAAGTTTGCTATGAGCAATAAAAATAAATTAATAAAGAACTCTAAATAAAAATAAACCACTTGGTGGTGCTGGAGGAGCACACAGTGTTCTTTTTTTTGACTTAAATCTTTTTTCAAAAGTTTTTAAATCCCATTTCTTTTCCCCCAAATATTTCAAACAACCAACCATAGATCTGACCTGATGTTGTAAAAATGATTGAGAACTAAATTGAAATTCGATTTTATTTTTTGATGATTTAATTTTAATTGATTTAATAGTTTTAATTGGACTTTTAGCGTGACAGCTTGAAGATCTAAAAGTTGAATAATCATGGGTTCCTAATAACTTTTTTGCACCCTTTTTCATTAATTCTAAATTTAAAGGCCTACGAACATGCCATGCTCTATTTTTTTCAATTATTGGTTGGCTTATTTGATTAAAAATAAAGTATTTATAAATTCTTTGTTTTGCTGAAAATCTAGCATGAAATTTATTATTTCTTTTTTTAATATTTTTAATCGCAATGTCTTTTAAATTTAAAAAATGATTTATAGATTTTAAAAATTTAATTTTATCGGTTATTTTATTTATGCAATCAAAGTGTGCAGATTGCTCAAGCGCATGAACCCCTGCATCAGTTCTTCCTTGACCATATAAAACAATTTTTTCTTTTAATAACTTTGATAATTTTTCTTGAATTAATCCTTGAATAGTTGGCCCTTTTTTTTGAATTTGCCATCCTCTAAAATTTGTCCCTACATACTCAATAAGTATTTGGTATCTGTTCATTATAAAAATGAACCTTTTTTAATTTGTGTTCCTAAAACAAATTCTCCAATACTTTGAGGCTTTTTTCCCTGTCTTTGTATTTCTTTAATTTTTATTGATTTTTTATCTCCACACGAAATTTCTAAATGGTCAGATAAAACCTCACCTGGTTTTCCTTGTGCTTGTCCAATTTCTGCTTTTAATATTTTATATCTCTCACCGTTAAACATGAAATAAGCACCTGGAACTGGATAAAGTCCATTTATTTTACCAATTATAATTTTAGCATCTTCTCTCCAATTAATCTGCCCCTCTAATTTTTGAATTTTTGATGCATATGTAGCTGATGCGTGATCTTGTTCTATAAAGTTTGCTTTATCCTCATATATATCATCTATATTTTCTAAAATTTTTTCTGCGGCTAAACTAGATAGCTTTTCATTAATATCTTCAGCATTTAAATTATTTTCAATATTAATTTTATAAATATTACATACCGGTCCTGTATCTAGTTCCTCCCCTATTTTCATAATACTAATTCCTGTCTCTTTATCTAAATTCATAATTGATCTTTGAATAGGGGCAGCACCTCTCCATTTTGGAAGAATAGATGCATGTATATTAATAAATCCTTTTTTAGTTAAATTTAAATATGACTTTGGTATAATTTGACCATAAGCAACAACTATTGCTAAATCTGCCTCTAAAGATTTAAAATATTCTAATTCCTCTAAATTTTCTTTTAATGAATTTGGTGTTCTAAATTCTATATTTAAAGTTTCTGAAATTAATTGAATTGGTGACTTGTTAATTTTTTGACCTCTGTTAGATTTTTGAGGTGGTTGTGTGTAAACACAAGAAATAGGATATCCATTTTGATAAAGTGATTTTAAAATTGAAACGGCAAACATGGGGGTACCCATAAAAACTATTTTTTTTAGCATGTTTAAAGAATTGCTACTGTAGATTTTTTCTTAGATAATTTTTTTATTATCATTGATCTTTTTAATTTCGAAAGATAATCAATAAATAGGATTCCCTCTAAATGGTCCATTTCATGCTGAATACATGTTGCAAGAAGACCATCTGCCTTTAGCAATTTCTTTTCTCCATGATAATCAAGATATTCTACTTCACACTTGCTAGGTCTATCAATTTCTGCAAACTGATTTGGCACAGAAAGACATCCTTCCTCATAAGTTGCTTTTTCTGGATCTTTATTTTTAATAATTGGATTTACGAAATATCTTGGCTCTTTTTTATTATCATCTTTACTTATATCCATTACAATAATTCTCTTTGGTACACCAATTTGTATCGCTGCTAGACCAATTCCGTTTGCGTCATACATTGTCTCTAGCATATCATCCATCAATTTTTGCTCTTCTTTACCAACACTATTGACTGGTTTAGATATTTGCCTAAGTAATTTATTAGGTTCTGTTATTATAGTTCTAATAGCCATAAATTGATTTTATTATAATTTTTATACTTTTAAAGGAAGAACTTTTAGCAATAGTTTATTTCTAATTAAATCAACATTTAATTGATTTAAAGTATTGATAATAAAATAAACTGTATCTTCATCAATATTTTCAATTTTATCAGGTCCAATGACCTCAATTATTCTCAACAATGCAGCGCCAATCTCATTATTATCTATCATTGTTTGAATATCGGCAGGCATTTCTGATTGCTTTATCTCGTAAAGACTGTCATATTTTTTTGAAATTTCAACTCCATCAGATTTTAGCGCCTCTAAAAAAATTATATCTTTTTTTGATAAAAAATATTTTTTATCTTTTTTAATTTTTTTTAAAAATTTATCTAGGTCTTCTTCAATTTTGGATTTTGCATAGTCACCATTGAAATAATTTATAAGTTTTGATTGATGTAAAATTTTACTATTATATTTAATTTTTTTATCTGCTGTCTCTTTTTTCTTTAAATTACTATTATAAAATGTTGTAAAATTTGAGGGCACATCCTCAACATTAATTTCTCCTAAAAATTTTTTTAATTCCAAATCAAAAGCATCACCAATATCATCAGATATGAATAGATCCTTTAATATCTTTATAAATTCTAATTTGGTTTTTGGTTCTTCAGTTAAAAGAGTTCTTTGATATAAAAGAGCGCGTCCCTCGATTGAAGATAGCGATTTATATGCTTCTTTTGCGTTTAAAAATTGGTTAATATTAAATTGGAATTTTTTATAAAATTCAAATAATTCTTCTTCAGAATAATTTTTATCATTAACAGCTTTTTCTATGGTAGAAATTTTTTCTACATCAGTAATCTCTATATCCTGAATTTTAAAGAGTAAATTAGCAGCTGAAAGATATTTCCAAATTATTTTGGGAGTATTTTCACTCGGTTCATAAGAAAATTCAGGATTAGTTCTATGTGCTAAATGAAAATCTAAAATTGAGTTTGTTGATATTTCTTTACCTGCTTCATCTATATAACCAAATAAATAATTTATTTTGTTTTCGTAATAACTATCTTCGAAACCTAACTCTTTTTTTAAATCTAAGATTAGTTGTGCCTCTTCATTTTTTCCATAATTGATTAAACAATATAAATTAAATTTTGATAGATATTCATCTTGAATGGGTTCAGAATTTTTAGAAAAAATCTCACATGATTTTTTTATGTTTGATTCAGATAAATAAGTATCTACCAAATATCTTGATAAATTTGGATGCAAATTTATTATTTGATTTTTAATTAAATATTCTTCTATTAATTCTAAGTTTGCATCTTTTATTAACCAATCAGATTTGAAGCTCATAAATTCTTGCTCGGTAATATTTAAAGTTGGAGAGTAGGCATTGGTCAATAAAGATATATGCATAATATCAGACGCATCCTTTGAAAGATTAAACTTATTAATATTCTGAAATAAATTTTTTAATTTATTTCCATCAGAATTTGACCACATATCCATACTCAAACCATACTCACTTGGATCATATAATCCAATAATTTTAGTTTCCTTTGAAGAAAATTCTTTATCTAGTTTAATTGTATCTCTTTGTTTATCTAATTGTAATTCATAAACACTATTCTGATTAGTGTTTATATTACTTTCACTTGAAATATTTGTTTCTGAAATAACCTGATTATCTTTTTTTTCTATATTCCAAATATCAATTGGTTTCTCTTCTGCAAATACAGGTGTAAAAAAAATAAGACAAACTAATGTAATTGAAAGAATTTTCTTATTTAACGATTTTAAAATTTTCATTTGGAATAATTTTTTCAATTTCTTTTTTAGGTGCAGGAAAATCAATTGTACTTAGAAAAAAAATAATACCTAAAATAACCCCTAATCCAATTATAGATTTAATCACAAGTCCTATAAAGCTTGTTTTGCCTGAACTTGTATTTTTAATGAATTGCATATACTTTTAGATAATTTCAAATTAAGACATATTTATGTTTTTTCAATAAAGAAACTTATGAAATCAAAAGAAAATCTTGTTTTTTTAGGAATGATGGGATCTGGTAAGAGCTCTATTGGATTATTAGTAGCAAAAAAATTAAAATTAAATTTTATAGATATCGACAAAATAATTGAAAAAAATTTAAATACGTCAATACGAAAAATTTTTGAGAATAAAGGTGAAGAATATTTTAGAAAAGTAGAGGAGCAAATTACTTTAAAAAAACTTAAGTCAATTTCTACTGTGATTTCACTTGGAGGGGGTGCTTTTACAAACAAAAATATAAGAAAAGAAGTTTTAAAAAATCATTTGTCATTTTGGCTTAATTGGGACGACAAAATATTGTTGAATAGAATAAAAGATAGTAAAAAAAGACCTTTAGCAAGTAATGCTTCAGAAAATGAACTAATTGATTTAATTAAAAAACGATCTAACATTTATTCAAAAGCACAATATGAGATTAAATGTGATAATTTAAATAAAAATGAAATTGTAATGCAAATTATTAAATTATATGAAAAAGCTGTCTTTAAAAATTAATCAAAAAACCAAATCTTACCCAATTATAATAGGATCAAATATATTTTCTAATTTTTTTCAAATTTTAAAAAAAAATAAGTTAAAATTTTCAAGATATCTTTTTGTAATTGATAAAAATGTTCCCAAAAAAATGATAAAAATAATTTATGAATCTAATAATAAAAAAAGAAAAAAATTACATTTTTTTAATGCAAATGAAAAAAATAAAAATCAATATAATGTTAATTCAATTATTAATGTTCTTTTAAAGGAACATTTTACCAGAGAAGACTGCGTTGTTGCTGTGGGTGGTGGTATTACTGGTGACGTTACAGCTTTCGCAGCAAGTACATTTAAAAGAGGAATAAATTTTATTAATATTCCAACAACATTTTTATCACAAGTAGACTCATCTATTGGAGGTAAAACTGGTATCAACACTAAAAATGGTAAAAATTTAATTGGTACCTTTTATCAACCCAAATTGGTTCTTAGCGACACAAATTTTTTAAAAACATTAAAAAAAAGAGAAATTGTGTGCGGATATGCTGAAGTTTTAAAACATTCAATTATAGCTGATAAAAAATTTTATTTATATTTAAATCAAAATTTTAAAAAAATATTTAAATTAGAGTCTCCATTTATTGAAAAAGCTGTTTTTGAAAGTTGTAGAATTAAAAAACAAATTGTAGAAAAAGATGAAAAAGAAAATGGATTAAGAAAAATATTAAACTTTGGACATACTTTTGCTCACGCTTATGAGGCAACTCAAAACTATTCACAAAAATTAAACCATGGTGAAGCAGTAATCTTAGGTATGAAAACGGCCCTAAATTTTAGTTATAAAAAAAATTTAATAAAAAAATCAAATTATTACGAAATTATTAATCATATTCAAAATTCTAACTTACCTAATAATTTACAAAAATTTTTCTCTCCTAAAGACTTAAGAAAAATTATTTCGTTTATGTCTAATGATAAAAAAAATAAATCAAATAAAATAAATTTAATACTTCTAGAAAAAATTGGTAAACCAATTATAAACAAACATTTCAATCAAACTTATCTGTACAAATTTTTAAAGAAAGAATTAACTAATTAAAATCTGAATTGAATGAATGAATTCTTTTAGTTCTTTATTTAGAATCTTGTAAATTTTTTTATTACTTTCAATTTTATTCATTTTTTTTAGTTCTTGAGAAACGATAATTAATTTTAAATGATATTTTCCTTCTTGATTTCCTTTGTGATTTTTATGAAGAAAAGATTTATCTTCAATATTTATACTTTCAATATTTATTTGATTTAACAATTTATTTTTTACAATTGTAATTAAATCATTTATATCCATATATGTTATTATATATCATGAAAAATATTTGTGACTGGAATAATTGTAATGAAATAGGTGAATATAAGGCACCGGTTGAAAAAGATAATAGCAGAAAATTTAGAATGCTTTGCCTTGAGCATGTAAAAGAATTTAATAAGAATTGGAACTATTTTTCAGGAATGAATGATGACCAAGTAATGGATTTTTTAAAATCTGACATGACTTGGCACAAACCCACGCAAAGCTTCAGCTCTTCAGATAATTTTTTCAAAGTGTTATGGAACACAACTTTGAAAGATGAGTTAGATAAAGAAAAAATAAATGGAGATTATAATCATATGCGTCAATTTAAATTCGATCATAAAGATATAAAAGCTTTTGGAATTTTGGGTGTTTCTGTGGGTTTAAAGTGGAGGAAAATACAAGATAAATTCAAATTACTTGTGAAAAAATTTCACCCTGATATGAATTCTGGAAATAAAAAATATGAGGAAAAACTTAAACTTATAACATTGGCTTACACTCAATTAAAAAATACATATAGAGAAAAAATTGACACCAAATCTTAACACAGAACCAGATATTAAAGTTTCATTAAAACAGACTTTTGGAATTGACTCAGATATGGAAGTAGACGCATTTTCAAAAAAGAATGAATATGTTCCTGAAATTGATAAAAACTACAAGTTCGATAGAGATACTACTTTAGCCATTATTTCAGGATTTGCTTATAATAAGAGAGTTTTAGTTCAAGGATATCATGGCACTGGTAAATCTACTCACATTGAGCAAATTGCTGCAAGATTAAATTGGCCTTGCATTCGTGTAAATTTAGATAGTCATGTAAGTAGAATTGATTTGATTGGAAAAGATGCGATTGTTCTTAAAGATGGTAAACAAGTAACTCAATTTAACGAGGGAATTTTACCATGGTCTATACAAAATCCAGTTGCACTTGTTTTTGATGAATATGACGCTGGTAGACCTGATGTAATGTTTGTAATTCAAAGAGTTTTAGAAGCTGAGGGAAATTTTACATTACTAGATAAAAACAAAGTAATTAAACAAAATAAATTTTTTAGATTATTTGCTACTTCAAATACTGTTGGACTTGGTGATACGACAGGTCTTTACCATGGTACCCAGCAAATTAACCAAGGTCAAATGGATAGATGGAATATCGTTACAACATTAAACTATCTTAGCCTAGATAGAGAAATGGACATTGTTTTGTCTAAAAATAAAAACTTAAATAACGCAAAGGGGAAAGAGAGGGTTGCTAACATGATAAAAGTAGCATCTTTAACGCGTAAAGGATTTATTGCAGGAGATATTTCAACAGTGATGAGCCCAAGGACAGTATTACATTGGGCAGAAAATGTAGAGATATTTAAAGACATTGGTTACGCTTTTAGAGTAACTTTTCTTAATAAATGTGATGATATTGAAAAAAATACTATCGCAGAATATTATCAAAGATGTTTTGGTGAAGAGTTGCCGGAATCTTTGATTAATATTCAAATCTAATGAGCGCTAAAGAAAATAATTTAAAAGAAAAATTCAAAATTGCTTTAACTTCTACCGCAAAAGTAATTGCTGATGATTTTGATGTAAAAAAAATAAATTCTGAAGAAAAAAAAATAAAAGAATTTAATTTTCTAGAAATAGATAATTTAACTAGTCCAGCTGATTTTATAAGATTACGTGCAGAAACAGACTCCTCTGCTTTGAAAAAAAAATTTTGTAATGAAACAATTTACAAAAAAAACCTTCCCTCAAATACATCTTCTAGATCTCTATATAATATCGCTGAAAAAATACGTTATGAGACTCTGGGAGGAAAAATGTTAAAAGGAATTGAGAAAAATTTTCAAGAAAATTATCATCAAATAATAAATCGTAAACGTAAAGATCAATTAAAAACTAAAGAGGATGTATCCGTATCAGAGGCATTTGAGTTATATATGCTTAAGAATTTTCATAAAATTAAGCTAAATCCTCTAACAACAAAAATGCTTAATTTTTGGGAAAAAGACTTTGAGGAAGCTATAGAAAAACATAAAGAGTTTTTACTTAAAAATCTTGAAAATCAAAACATTTATAGTTCAAAGTTTTCAGAAATATTGGAAGAAATGGATATTTTTCAAAGTGAAGATGAAGATGAAAGAAAAGAAGAAAATCAAGATCAAGGACAAGATAATCCATCAAATGAAGATGAAAATAATGACAAAGAAGATAATAAAGATGAAAAAGATGAAAATGTATCTGAAGCTTCTCTGGATGCTGATTATAGTGTTGATGAATTTAACTTTGATGAACAATTGTCCGATACAGAGTCAGATGAACAAAGTTCAGAGCAAGTAGCTCAAAAAAAAATAGATAATGTCAATTTAGATTATAAAATATTTACAAATCAGTTTGATGAAGTTGTAAAAGCTGAAAATCTCGAAAATGCAGACGAGGCAACAAAACTAAGAAGAAATTTAGATCAACAGTTAATCGGCTTTCAAGATATTATAACAAAACTTGCAAATAAACTTCAAAGACAATTGCTTGCAAAACAAAACCGAGCGTGGGAATTTGATTTAGAAGAGGGATTATTAGACAGTTCAAAACTTCCAAGAATCATTATGGATCCATATAATTCTTTATCATTCAAAAAAGAAAAAGATTTGGATTTTAAAGATACAGTAGTGACTCTACTCATAGACAACTCAGGATCTATGAGAGGAAGACCAATCACTATTGCCGCTATTTGTGCAGATATCTTATCCAGAACGTTAGAAAGGTGCTCTGTTAAAGTTGAAATTTTAGGCTTCACAACCAAAAATTGGAAGGGTGGAAAGAGTAGAGAATTATGGACTAAAAATTCTAAACCGAAAACACCAGGAAGATTGAACGACCTAAGACATATAATTTACAAAGGAGCAGATACCCATTGGAGACAAGCAAAAAATAATTTAGGACTAATGCTAAAAGAAGGATTGCTCAAAGAGAACATTGATGGTGAAGCTATATCGTGGGCCTATAATAGAATTAAAAAGAGAAAAGAAGAAAGAAAAATATTAATGGTTATTTCTGATGGAGCCCCCGTAGATGACTCGACTCTTTCTGTAAATTCAGGTGACTTCTTAGAAAAACATCTAAAAAAGATTGTGAAGTTTATCGAAAATAAATCAGATATTGAAGTTTTGGCTATAGGAATTGGTCACGATGTTTCAAGATATTATAATAAAGCTATCAAAATTACTGATGTAAATGAATTGGGAGATGTTATGATATCTCAATTAAGCTCATTGTTTGAAACAAAGAACAAATACCACTAAATATTAAATAATTCCTTATTCTTCCATCTAATAACAACTTCAGCACCATTACGCGTTTTTGAATTTCTGCAGTTAACTGACGCAAAATTTTTTTCTAATAAAGTTTTTCCAATAAACAAGCCTAGACCTAAACCCTCTTTAGATTTGTCTTTAGAATAATTTGATTTCAAATATGGTTCTCCAATTTTTGATATAATATCTCGTGGATAACCATTGCCATCATCTTCTACTGTAATTTCTGTAAACTCACTATCGCTTTTTAAATTAATAAAAATAGTGTTTTTGGAAAATTTATTAGCATTTCCAATAAAATTTCTTAGTCCATAAACTATTTCAATAGATTTACTTATTTTTTTTGGGTTCGAGTCTTGATCATAATTGAAGACAAATTCTTTTTTACTTATTTCCTTAAATGAAGTGATAATTTCATGCAAGTAATCTCTAATATTAATATCTTTGTCAATAAATTCATCCTCTTCCACAGGGTTTAAAGTTAATCTTTTTAAAATTTCATTGCATCGCTCAACTTGACTATTCAATAACTCTATGTCTTTTTCTAAATCTTTTTGCCCTTGAAACTGTTTCATTAAATCATGTGCTATTATTGTTATTGTGGAAAGTGGTGTACCTAAAGAATGGGCCGCTGCAGCAGCTTGGCCGCCTAAAGATAAAAGTTCATGTTCTTTAGCCATTACCTCTTCCATTTTCCCTAATGCCTCTTTTCTTAATCTAGATTGAGTACCAAATGTCATTGCAAAAAAGTTTAAAAATACTAAAGCAATAATCAATGAAACTGGGATAGAATAATAAAAGTAATGATTGTTATGAAAATCACTATTTAAATTAATTGGCAAATTTTGATAATTAAAAGTAAGAAATATAATTATAATTATAGTTAATATTACTAACAAAGTGTTAGTTCTTAAGCTTAAATTTGATGAAGAAAAAACACTCGGTATTAATATAAAAATTACAAATGGATTGGTTATTCCCCCAGACAAATAAAGAAGGACACCCAATTGCAAAATATCTATGAGCAGGAAAATAAAAGCAGATCTATCTGACAGTTGTGTTTTTTTATAAATAAAAATTAAATATAGATTACTTAATATTCCTAAAAATATAACTAAATTTGAGGTAATAAAATCAAAGCTAGTATTTAGAAACAAATATACAAAATTTACTACAATTAATTGTCCAATAATTCCGATCCATCTTAGAGTTATATAAGTTGATTTTTTAAAAGAATGATATTTTGAAGTTTCAAAGAACTTCATTTTTAAATATCAAGATTTCTAACATTTATAGCATTAGAAACTATAAAATCTTTTCTTAATGCCACATCATTACCCATTAAAGTATGAATTAAACTTTGATCTTTTTTCAAATCTTTTGAGTATTGTACTTGAAGTAGATTTCTCGTTTCTGGATCTAATGTAGTACTCCATAATTCTTCTGGATTCATTTCTCCAAGACCTTTGAATCTTTGGATATTCATTTTTGATTTTTCCTCATCAATTTTTTTTGAATAATCTTTAGATCCTTTTTTAATTTTTTTTAAATCTTTATTATTATTTATTATATAATCTTCTAACTCTTTCTCATCCTTAATATAAATACCTTTAGAACCTTTGTTAATTTTAAATAAAGGAGGTTGCGCTAAATACACATGACCATTTTCGATTAGTTTATTAAAAGGCTTGTTATTAAAAAAAGTCAAAAGGAGAGCCCTGATATGAGATCCGTCAACATCAGCATCCGTCATAATAATAATTTTTCCATATCTTAAATCTTTTAAATCAATCTCTTGTGCTTTTGGATCTAAACCTAGAGCATTAATCAAGGTAACAATCTCATTTGAAGAAATCATTTTGGACAAAGCTTTTGTTCTTTGATCAGAACCATTTCCATTACCATTACCATTTTTCTTCAAATTAAAATCTTCTACGTAAGTATTAAGTATTTTACCTCTAAGTGGTAAGACTGCTTGATTTGCCCTATTTCTTCCTTGTTTTGCAGAACCACCTGCAGAATCTCCCTCTACAATAAATAATTCGGTACCTTCTTGTTTGCCAATCTGACAATCGGCTAATTTTCCTGGAAGACCACTTAGCTCAAGGGCTCCTTTTCTTCTTACGTTTTCTCTTGCTTTTCTAGCAACATCTCTGGCCATTGCTGCTTGAATAATTTTAGCTAAAATTATTTTTGCAATAGAAGGATTTTGATCAAACCAAATAGATAATTTTTCATTTACTAATGTTTCCACAATCATTCTTACTTCTGATGACACAAGTTTATCTTTTGTCTGAGATGAAAACTTTGGATCAGGGATTTTAGTTGAAAGAACACAAGTGAGACCTTCCTTAATATCATCCCCTGAGATTGCTAATTTATTTTTCTTTAGCAAATTATTTTCATTAGCATATTTGTTAATTACTCTTGTTAATGCACTTCTAAATCCCAACAAGTGGGTTCCTCCATCTTTTTGATAAATATTATTTGTGTATGGAAATATATCTTCTGAATATCCTGCATTCCATTTTAAGGAACACTCTAATTCTAAATTATTTTTTTTACCTTCGATATAAATTGGTTTTCTAAATAAGTCGTTTCCATTTTTGTTTTGTAACTTTTCTCTTTTTTCATCTAAAAAATCTACAAATTCTAAAACACCACCATCAAATTTAAACTCTGATGTTTTTTCTTTCTTTTGGCTTGCATCTATGAATATTATTTTTATTCCTTTATTTAAAAATGCTAATTCTCTCATTCTTTTAATCAAAATATTAGCACTAAATTTTATTGAAGAGAAAATTTCTTTTGAAGGTAAAAAAGTTATTTGAGTTCCAGTATTTTTTCCTTTTCCTATTACCTTTAAAGGAGCTTTGGCTTCACCATTTTTAAATTCTATATAATGTTTTTTTCCATCTCTGTGTATTTCTAGCTGCAATTTCTCTGATAAGGCATTAACAACTGAAACTCCTACACCATGCAATCCTCCAGAAACTTTATACGAGTCATGGTCAAACTTACCACCTGCATGAAGTTGGGTCATAATTACTTCTGCTGCTGATTTTTTTTCTCCTTTATGAATATCAACCGGAATACCTCTTCCATCATCATTTACTGTAATCGTTCCGTCAGAATTAATTTTTACGTTAATATTTTTACAATATCCTGCTAATGCTTCATCAATAGAGTTATCTACGACTTCATAGACCATATGATGTAATCCAGTTCCATCGTCTGTATCTCCAATATACATTCCTGGTCTTTTTCTTACAGCTTCAAGGCCTTTTAGAACTTTGATGGAGTCTGCCTGATATGAGTTTTTATTAGTCATTTTTTTTAATTTTGGAAAATAAAATTATATCATTTTTTTTTATTAATTTGTTGATTATTAATTTTATTCTTCTTTTTTTTGTTCAAAAAACTGTGTAAAATCAACAGTTATTTGAGTATATAAAAACAATCAACAAATTTTGATAATTAAGAAATTTTTTGAATGAATAATTGTGAGTTCGAAACTTTTAAAATTTTTACTTTATTTTTTATTTCTTGTAAATGTAAATTGATCATGTAACAAGGGTTATCTTTTATATCTTTAAAAAAATCCCAAATATAATCATCAAATATTATAACTCCATTTTCATTTAATACCTTCCAGGAATTTTTAAAGTCTTTATAAACTTGTGATCCCTTATGATATCCATCAATATAAATGACATCAAATTTTTTATTATTAGTTTTAAAAAAATCATCACTTGTTTTCTTGTATTTAAAAAAATTATTAAATTCTGACATATTTTGATCGAAATTTTTTTCAATATTTGAAAATTCTAAATTCTCATATTCTTCAGTTCCTACCCAATTATCAACACAATAAATTTTTGAGTCAGGAAAATTTTTTGCTACAAACATAGATGAATTCCCTTCAAAACTTCCTATCTCCAAGTATTCAAACTTTTTATATGATTTTAAAATTTCTTTAAAATTAAATGCATGACTTGAAAAATAAT